>NZ_CP162132.1 GCF_040833975.1 Leptospira sp. WS92.C1 | reverse complement strand
ATAGTTGTCCATGAACCTAAACCTGAAGTAGCGTCGAATCGATAGATTGAAAATGGCGGGAGAGTGCCAGTAGTCATATCCGGAGTCGTCGAACCGCCAAACAAATAAATATATCCATTCAAGGAAACTCCAGTATGTCCTTGTAATGGAACAGGCATATCTGAGAGCCTTGTCCATTGATTCGATTTAGGATCAAAAGATTCAACGATCCCCGTTGTCGTAGTAGTTGTTCGTCCACCTAAAATATAAATTTTACCAAGATGATTCAATATAACCGATGAATGTCGCGGTGTAGGTACCGATGTTATATTAGGGATCCAAATGTTTTGTGTTGGGCTATAAGCGTCGACTTGCGCGATCGGAGATAATTGATCACCAATACCTCCAATAAGAAATAAAGTCTTTGGAGAAGGATCTTCGATGACTCCAATCATAGAATTCTTTGAGAAATCTTGACCATCGCCGCATTTGATTATAAACTTATCGCCAGTACTAACAGAGTTTAAAGTAGCCGCGTGGAATTTTGATTTAAAAGGTATTTCTAGGCCGCTAAAACTTTTACCTAGTAACAATATTTTTGATTTAGTTTCTTCGCTACAAAGCCATTCGATTTTCGCGACTTCTCCAGTTCTATCAGCAGTTCGAAACCATATAACTTTTGATTCATTTTTCTTTTCATTTTCACTAATCGGATCAGCAGCACACTTTATGCTAAAAAGAATAAATATAAAAAAGATTAAATGACATTTCATAATCTTATCCCAGTTCCAATTGAAAACTCTTGGTAGTTAACGCCTTTTGTTCGACCAGATATACCGCCTACTGAATAAGCTGTATCTAAATAGAATTGATCTGAGATCATGGTTCTCAATCCGAAGACAACTGATCCGCTATAAACGTAGGGAGTTAAAGCTTCCTCTTCGTTTTTGATTAGAAGAACCCCTCCTCCCGCTCGCAACCTTGCAAATGGTTGAAATTGCTTTCCCTCACGGAAGTAGTATGAATACGAAATGTGCATTAAATAAGAATCGAATGCAGAGCCTTCGCCTTTCTTATTTTCTGAAGATAGCCCTTCTATTGTTATTCCAATTTTTCCAAATCGATCTAAGTTAAAAAGAGAAGGATCAAATTGGATTCTTATGAAACCGAAATTTTTCTGAAGCCCGCTGTTTGAATTTAATAAAGCTCCAGGACCAAGACTTAATGTAAGATAATTTAATTTTGCACGATTGCTTAAAAGGTACTTTGGATTTGGAGAAAAGTCAGAATCCCTTTGCCCTTCAATTTTTAAGACTTTGCTTTGAGTTAATTTAATAATCCCTAAATCCGTTTGAATAACTATAATCTCATTTTTATTTTCAAGAATGTAGCCGCGAATCACTGTTCCGCCTTGAGCAGAAACTGAAACTATAGCAAAGGATCGGTCAATATCCTTTGATTCGGATTTAATAGAGTCTACGGAACTTCTTGGAAACGAATACTTTTGTCCTTTCCATTGAAAAACTACCTCTTCAGAGGTTTGTGAAACTATTACTCCAAAAAAAACTTCGTCCGCGATACGGATTTCCTCACTCCAAATGGAGGAAGTAAGTAAAATTAATACGAATATCGATATTTTTTTCATCTTTACCAAATCGATCACACTTTCGCATATTATATGCAAAAGTGTGTCCCATTGGCATAAAACAAACCATATAGATCGAATTCAATAAATTTGTTAGAATTGTCGAAAAGTTTTTAAAGCAGCTCACGTAGGAGAATTAAAAATTTAATCATTTAACAAAATGACTAACGTGTAAATAACTTATCCAAGGCATAGGACAACCGCACTAATATATAAATTGATAGGTTTTGATATTTCAAATAGCCAGTTTATTCATTTAACAAAAAATATTTCTAATTTTATGGCCTAAACTATTTTAAGTGGGATATAAATTAACCTTTTATATTTTATGAGCAAGGGAATAATTTGTAATAGCCAAAATAAGATCTGACACTCCGTGTTCCTGTTTATTACGAAAATTGTAAGTTGTCGAGATACTTATTCTTAGCTAATTCCTTCGTGTCAAGAAAAGTCTGTATCGGAGTTTTACCAAAACAATACTTGCCTTGATGGGTTCGTTCGTTATTATAAGAATCGATCCAGTGATCCAAATCTTTTTGCAAATCTTCAATCGAGCTGTATACCTTTTTCCTGAAAGCAATGGCATAAAATTCGTCTTGAATGGTTCGGTGAAATCTTTCACAAATTCCATTAGATTGAGGATGCCTTGCTTTTGTTTTTGAATGGTCTATATCTTCCAAAGCAAGGAACAACTGAAATTCATGGTGTTCTCTATTTCCGCAATACTCGGTCCCTCTATCCGTTAAAATTCTCAACAAGCGAAGGCCTTCTTCTTCGAACCAAGGAATCACTTTGTCGTTTAACATATCGGCTGCTACTAAAGCATTTTTTCTATCGTAAAGTTTTGCCATCGCCACTTTAGAATAGGAATCGATAAAGGTCTGTTGGTAAATCCTTCCTACGCCTTTGATTGTGCCCACGTAATACGTATCTTGACATCCTAAGTATCCTGGGTGTTCCGTTTCTATTTCACCTTCAACTTGCTTTTCTAATTTTCTTCTTTCTAATGCCTGCACTTGTGATTCGGTTAATACGGGAGAATTCCCTTGAGCCATGAACGCCTCTAAAGCCTTCAGTCTTTTTTGAAAGGTCTCCAGATCGTGACGAACCCATACACTACGAACGGTCGCAGGTGCTACTATAATCCCTTTTTTTTTCAATTCATTGGATGCTCTTTGCTGACCGTAAGCAGGAAAGTCTATTGCCATTTTTTTTACCGCTTCTTCTTTTTCAGGTTCGATACGATTTTTAGGATTCGGTTTACGTCTACTCAGATCCTGGAGAGCGAGTTCGCCTCCTTTCTCATATAACTCTTGAAAACGATAGAAACTATCCCGTGAATAGCCCATAACGTTACACGCCTTTGAGACGTTCCCTAAGGTCTCTGCTAACTTCAAAAGACCTACCTTGTTCTTAATTATTTTTTGTGCCGTTGTCATCTTTTTTCTCCTTATTTATTTTAAGGAGTGTAAGATCAACTCTTAACTATTACAAATAATTATAATTTTTATAAAGCCTTAATGAGTCTCAAACGAATTATAGATGGTATTTAATTTTAGAGAGGCATAGACTTCAAAAAGATAAAGTTCGACCGGGTCAACGATTTCTATCACGGACAATCCCCAAGTAGAAATTTTCTTTTGAGCTTTTCTAAATTCTGCTATGAAATTTTTATTTTCCATACTAACATCTCTTCGCAACCCAAGGTCTAAATTATTTTTAGCCATTAAATATGCTAATGAAGAATGATAATGGGTAACGCCTTTTAGATGCTGTCGGATTCGAGTAGGTATTTTTTTCGAAATCCCGACATATTGATTCGTTTCTCCTTCTATAAACACATAACAACCGGAGAAATCTATCTTACTATTTAATTTGTAATGGTTTTTTATAGTTTTAAAAATAAAAGATTCCCCTACTCCTTTTTTGTAAAAATTTTCCATAGGAATAGGATTCAAAATGCGTTTAGAGAACTCTAAAAAATATTGAGGTAAAATTATTTGTGAAATATGTTCGTAATCTTTACTAACAATATTCAATTCTAATTTCTCTAATGATCTAAATATAAAAACGAATAGTGACTCTGATTCTATTTATCAACTTACTTAACTCGAACATTTGTCTCGAATTCAAATCGATCCTTAATCAAATTCGTGTGTACTTTCAAGGTATCTATAAAATTTAATTTTTTCCTAATTTCGTCGAATGAGAAATTCTCAAGTAGCTGAACAAAAGCCACATTTACAAAAGAAGAAGAGACTGCCCCAAAATCCTTAAAGGAAATAATTATTTTCTCGTTGATTGGAAAATTATGAATTAAAAGTTTATAAATAATTTCGCCATCTCGATAAGATGAACCTGATTGAATATAGTCTTTTAAATAAATTACCATTGAAATTCCTCCTTCTCTTCTTCCCCAATATAAAGCTCTGTGTTTATATTGAGATGAATTAGTGTACCAGGGTACCCGGACAAATTCGGTTCAAAATCATAATAACGGTAATCCTCGGTTCCAGCAATTCCTTTATTTATGTAAAGAATACCTTTATTTGACAATATTGTAAGGTTACCGCCGTTATCATTGACTATATTTTTCTTCAAAAGATCCAATCCGGCCCCTCTATTTGTCGGTTTTGAATGTGTAGAAAAACCAGCTTCGGTCGCTTTTTGAATCGCCATGGAATCCGCCAAGGTTGGCATTACCTTTTTCACATTCTCAGGAATACCTTTCCCAAAATCCGAAATTGCCAATCTAATTTGTTTTTTATTCGGATAATGTTGTGCAAACAGGCAGGCAATTTTTTCATCGGAATGGTCTGAAATGTTATTAAATATTTCAATAAGTGAGATGCGAAGGCTCTCTAGTCGCAAGCGCTTGTCCAATCCTATTTCTCTTTTCAACCAAGGTAACAAAAATAACTCAGTCCACTGATAAGCGCCTTCTGTATCGATTTGTTCCAATGCTAATGAAGAATTTCGAATTGAGGAATTAGGATTTAGCCTCACATTGAGATAGCGATTGAAAAACATTGAATCATCTAAATAGCTAAGGGCTGAATCTTTCGAAATCAGAGATGTTTTAAAATAATAAAACTCTACCGTGGCTCCGTTCTTTATTAAAAATTCAACTATTGAACTTAAGGCTGTTATTCCTGCTGGTTCGATAAATTTTAACTCAGTGAAATCAAATGTAAACTCGCTGGACTTAGGAATACGATTTTCATCTATAACCTGATTAACAAAAGAAGACACATTTCCTATATTAAAATAGCGGGGCAACGGAACATTCATCTATCTTTAATTTCCAAATTTTATAAATAATATCAATTATTATAACATTCTACATATATAATATTCATTAAGCTTGTACTATAATTTTTAAAAAATATTCTTTTTTGGAATATTTAATAATTTTGAAGGATACTACAGGGATAAAAAATTTTATTTGTTATTGATAATCGTTTATCAAACATGTCCTTTGAGGCGTGTTTATTTAATTAACTTTTCTCTATAATCGCCGCAATCCTCTAAATGGATTTCGTGTACCATCTCTTGTAATCGAGAATAGACTCTACCTTCCGCTTGCTCTTTCAATGCGATCGATGGATGATTCGATGTTAGAATAGTCAATTTTTCTTTTTCATAACGCGCATCAATTAAATCATATAATTTCGAGTTGGACCAATCTGTTTCTTTTTGAACACCGAAATCATCTAAAACTAAAACTTCCACTTCCGCAAATTCAGTTTCGATACTTTTTTCTTTTCCATGAAATTGTGAGTCTCTTTGATACGTGTCTTTGAGCGCATCCAGAAAATCTCTGTTAATCTTTGCGTATTTGCAGTTCACTTTGTATCGAAAGATTAGCTCATTCAATATCCCACAAGCCAAGAGTGTCTTCCCCGATCCCGGAGGTCCCCATAGGTATAATCCCTGACTCGAAGTCTTATCCGGTTTCCAGTTCAAAACCATATCACTAGCCCAATCATGTGCAATCGTAAAATCTACGCCAATGGTTTCGTCTTGGTCCATCTGATCCAATGTTCTAAATTTATATTTCTGTGGAATTCCTGACTTCTTGAAAATCATTTCATACTTACCCAATTCAATTCTTGCCGACTGGCAAATACAAGGTACGAGTTTTCTTTCCTTTTCGTCATAGATTCTCCAAGGTGATTTCCCTTCGCATGGACAGTTTTCAGAAATACAATGGCAAAGCGAAAGCACGCCTGAAAAAGCTCCTGAGACATTAACCGTGAGTGAAAATCCAACTCCCCCGCATTGAGAACAGTTAGGACTTCCTTCCCGAACTGGTATCAATTTTTTCAGATTCATATCCTTACGCGGCCTCCTCCATTTTCTCTACCGATTCATGAAAAAATACTGCGATCGGTTCTTTCATTAACTGGTAAAAATACTTTCGGATGATTCTTTCTAAAGATTCAGCAATTGGTTCTAAAATATATACGCTATCTCCTCTGAAGTCGTATTTTACCTTTCTCAAATTTTCGAATGTAGATTCTTTAAACTTTTCATTTGACCAACTCATCAATCCTTCCCAAGTCGGCTCATGATTTTTCTTATTAACAACCGGCTTATTTCCAGAGGACCAAGTAGGTTTAGATAGGGTGTTGGGGTATGCTTTATTTTCTTTCGGTTTAGATCGTCTTGGCTTAATCTCAGAATCTATCAAAAGGGCATTATAGGTATTCCTAATTTGATCCATATACGAAAAGGTCGAAGCAATATTTACCGGCATGGATGCCCAGAATTCTTTTGTTTTATATCTCTCTGAATCTTTAATTAAAATTAGTTTTGAAAGGTACTCCAAAATGATAGAAGGATTTTCGTTGTTTTGATACTCCTTCCATTTCTCGATAGATTCGGTTTCCTTATCTTTTATTGGTTTGTAGTCAAATTTCGTTTTCTCAATTCGCTCTTTAGCTTTTTGGGGGATGACATCGAACCATTCATCTTGAGGAGAGAGAACGTGTGTATTATCTATTTTTTCTTTTTCTAGACTATGATACTCTTTTCTTGTTATAATATTTGGTCCGCAATTCGAGGATGCCTCAGATGATGGGTTTTGGGGAGAGGGTGCCTCAATGTGCGGTGGGCTATCCTTAGCTTGGGGAGAGATATCCGCAATTTGGGGCACCTGGGTTGCCGCGAGGGGTTGGAGTAAAGAGCGAAGGACTCTTAGTTTTCCTCTTGAAGTATCGATGAACTCAATAGAGATGATTTGCTTTTTCACTAAACGAGAAACGCAAGTGCTAACCGCTTTTGGAGTCCATTCCAATGCAATAGCAAAATCTTTGTTTGTTAAAGTGCATCCTTCTGGTCGAACAGAGAGAATTTGGATCAAAGACGCTAACAACTTTTGTCCGTCGGTTAGGTTTCTTCCATTTACAAGAATATATTCAACCTTGTTGTATTTATCCCTTAATTTCTCTGGGAGAATATAAGGGGTTGCTCCGTCGGAAATTGTATTTTCCACGTTATTTTCCTGTTGCAGTGCCAGACATACATCGGGCTAGGCACGGCAGAGTTTGCCCTACTCTTTTTGAAACGGGGAACTATAATTTAGGCAGAGAGCCAATTGGTAGGTCCTCGATTCGAGATCTTTCGGTCAAAGTGGTAGTGACCGTTTCTTAGTTATGTCGCCTAAGAATGTATAACTCTAGACGATTTATCCATAAAAAAGTCAAACATAAAAAAGAGACATAATATATTATTTTGCGTATTGAAAAGGAAAGGATGAAGTCGGCCTGCGTCAACTACCACATCTTCGCAGGCCATTGATCTCGAATCTCGGGTTAGGAGATATGCTGGTACAATAATATACCAGTACTCTTTTGGGTACTACTTTTTTATTTCAGATGAAGAATTTTTTTGGGCACTTAAATTAAGTGCCTGAATTTAGCCGCAATCAAAGTAAGTTTAAATCCTGGTCGATTTTGCTGATCTTTTTATTTGTCGCGGATAGGATTCGCTCTTTTTCAGATTTTAAATAATCTTTGAGAAAGATCTTTTCTTTGGCCGGAAGTCGGGCTCCAGATTTAAATTTTAAATAAACCTCTTTAAAATTGTAACTTGGCTTTTCGACAGGATTGAGCTCCTTCTCTTCAGCAATGTTTCCGGCTATTAGTTTGTAGGCGTCTTCCAAATGCGTCAGCGCTGACGCTTTTAGGGTGTCTCGTATTTCATAGACTTTTGTATATCGTTGAGCTGTGCGAATCTTAAATGTAAGATTATTTTCTATCCACTGGGTGTATTCTCCGTGTTTAAGCTCTTCTCTTTTTTTCACAAGAAGTTCGCCTGCTTCAATCGCAAAACGAATCATATTTTTACCAGCCGTAAGTATCGATTGGTGGAGTTGATTTAATTCATCAGCTACTTTGTCGACTTGTAAAATGGAAGTTTCGTCCGATGATTTGGAAAAGCCGGTTCTTTGGCCGAGTATGGCGTTCTTTTTTTTATCGTTATTCATATGGATAACTCTTTCGCTAATTCTATAAATTGATTCCAGGCGATAGAATTTGTTTTTATCTTGGTGCCTAAGGTCACAGCGTTTTCAAGCCCTTCGTTTCGAGAAATGTGAGTGTCTGATATAGGAATTTCAGATCCTATATCAAGGATGCCTTCGGATTTTTTAGGGGAAACATTAGAGGGGACGCAGATTGATTTGGTTTGTTTTCCTGCTTTTCTATTAGTCGCAATCATGTCTTCCAGGATTTCAAATCCCTGAAGTGTCCAACGTGAATATGAAATCGGGCATAATACGATATCAGAAACATAAAGACTTGTCCTTAACTCAAAACAGTCCGCAGGCGGACTGTCCAATATAATGAAATCATACGTAAGAGAGCGTAATGATTTTTCAAATACCAAAACTGATCCAAAATCGTTATTTAATTCTGAATTTATGCTGGCAAGCTTTGGAGTAGCCGGAATGCAATCTACATCAAATTGAGTTTTATAAATTGATTCGATAGCTTCAACTCGACCTGTTAGTACATGTCTTACGTTCTTTGAAGAAATATCATCAATTGAAACATCTCTCAGAAAATAATCTGTAAGGTTGTTGTTTGGGTCCATATCTATTGTTAGAACTTTTTTACCTAAAGCGGCAAATGCTTGGGAAAGAAAAGCATCAATTGTTGTTTTTCCAACGCCACCTTTCATAGACGCGACTGTAATTATTTTCATCTAAAATAAGAATGAAAATAAGTAAGATAAAACGGAAGCGGAATTTTATTTGGAATGTTGAAAATTGAAATCTGTTCGAAATGAGAAATTTTACAAATTCAAAATTTTATTAATATTTTCTCAAATCGAAATAAAATATATAAATAGAAGAAAAAGGGTTGCAAAAATAATATTATTAGCTAACTTGCTAATAAGCATATTTGGGGGAACAAAAATGAGCACCAATGTATTTGGTAGTTTCTTAAGGGAGAACCGCGAACGCGCTAAAGTTAGATTAAACGAATTGGCTAAAGTTTTGGAAATTAGTTCAGTTTATCTTTCTGACATTGAATTGGGCAGGCGAAATCCACCATCTGATGAGAAGCTCGCGTTAATAAGCGAAAAACTACAAATCACATTTGAGGACTTGAAGGAGAAATCGATACAATATAGAAAAAAAGCGGAGTTCGATGTAAGCGATTCAAGTTCTGAAAAATCGCAACTCGCATTAAAGATGGCGAGAGTTTGGAAAGATATCAGCGAGGAAGACGCTGTAAAAATATCAAAATTTTTAGTGGATATGAAGGAGGGTTGATGGATTTCAAGGTTCCTATTGTGAAAGCATTATCCCGAAAAGATGTCAATAGAGCGGCAGACATTTTTCGGGAGAGAGTAGATAGTGCCGGGCTTAAGATGAGTTATCCAATTCCAATTATGGATATTTTGGAATTTGGTTATCTAAAGAAATTGTATAATTATGAATGGCGAACTGAATCTATGCAGTCTGGGCTTAAAGGTTATACAGAGTTTGTTGAGAGAGAACTTGTCCTTTCGGAAGAAACCTATGAAGGGGCATCTGCCGGGAATTCGTCTTGCTTGTTTACGGTTGCACATGAGTTGGGTCATGTCGTTTTGCATGATCGGCAAATGACTAATAGATTATATGAGCAAAAGGAAATCGTAAAATTGAATAGAGGGAACATCGAGGCATTTAAAGATCCCGAGTGGCAAGCAAACGAATTTGCAGCTGCGTTTCTAATGCCTTTTGACCAGGTGAGGAAAATTTTAACTGAGAATAATTTTTTTCCCGAAACGGAAATTTCTTTTGAATTTGGCGTTTCCGATATCGCCGCATCGATTAGAATTAAGAATGTCCTGAAGGAGTTAAAAAAAGACCCTTCGTTTAGGCCTGAAGGGTTGTTTTAAAGAACCGATCCCGAGGCTATCGGGAGGTTGATTAATAGTGTTTTGTTATAGCAAATCAAAGATAAACAATATTACGCTATTTGTCAATCTCGAAAAGCCTCCTAATAAAACTTAGGGGGACTTCAATGTCCAAACCAAAATCGCGAAGAAGTTCGCAAAAAAAACGAGAAAACAGTTCCGAGTTGGCGACTGGTATAATCTGGGTAACAGAATATACACATTATTTAACCGGAAAGAGAATGATTGCGTCCGAATATGGCTACAAGGCATGGCCATTCGGTCGAAAGCGTTAAGTTTTACCGGGGCTGAATAAGCCCCGGTTTTTCCTCGAGATTCAAAAGCATGGCATACTGTTGTAAATTTTTTTATTCACTTTGATTTTTCCTCCAATAAGACGTTCAAAAGTCGGACCTGATCTTCAATTACATCATCAAAGTCCTGTTCTCCAAAATAGAGTTCGTGAACGAAATCCAGAATCAACTTCCGGAGAACCTCTTTTTTTGTTTCAATATCCAACGCAATCACCATACTAAATATATGTATGGTATCCTATTTCTCACACCGGACAAAAGGAGTCAAGATCGTACGTATAAAATGTATTTTTTTAGAAGAGTTTGGAATTTTAAATCAATACCAAGGTGATTCGCTTCGTATTGAATAATGTCACATTAGCATGGATCAGAGCTTGCTCTTTAGATTTTTTACCATGTTTCGAATCATTTCCTGATCGTTGGTCGGGAGGAGTAGGAAGTCTTCGATCATAGGCCGGAGTCCTTTCGTATTGTTAATGTTTCGAAAAAATTCCGTTTCCTTACTCAGAATCTCCATTTGACCTTTTTGATCCGACTCGACGATGAACATTTTCCCTTTTCCAAAAAGAAGCCATTTGTGAGAAATTTTGCAAACCGTTTCGATAGCTAAGGCGAATATTAACGGGATTTCTAATTTTCCGCTTATATATTTGCTGATTGTCTGCTGAGTAGGGCTCCCTTCAAACTTCTCAGTGAACTGCGCCTGTGTTAACCCTAAAAATGCCAAAGCCTCTGAAAGTCTTTCTCCCGGACTTTTTTCCCGTTTATCCATACAATAAATCCCGCTTGACAAATACGCTTTAAGCGTATAATGTGTCTCTATTATTCTCAGAAATCGAATCTAAGGGAAGTATCTTTCGAGTAGGATAAATATGCAAGTAGTTAAAGGGACCACTGCTAATAATCTTTTAAGAAAAAATCCCCTCAGATTTTTTAATAAAAGCGAAAAAGAAGGAGTGAAGAAACAAAAAAGCCCGGTTGGCGCCGGGCTGGTTGGTAAACAATTAAATCGTAACCTGATTCAAGAGTTTACCGCTGTTTCAAAAAAGTCAATCAAATTTTTGTAATGGAGTAAAGATCAAATGGATCGAGACAAAGTAGTCGGGCAAGTCGCTCTCGAAGCGAAGCTCGCGTATAAAACGTTTAGGATAAGGCACGGACATGAACCAAACGAGAGAGAGAAAGTTGGTATTTTAAGAAATCACGGATTTACAAACGCGTTTAGGATCGTAAAACACTTGGAGTTCTTGGAAAAAAGAATTGAGAAATTAGCTGACGAGATTCTGGAAGGGGAGGGTGTATGACCGCTGTCCTTGTTAAAGAACCTTCTTCGGAAATAAATATTGTAAAATCAAATCATTTTACAAAAGAACAAATTGATCTCCTGAAAAGAACAGTCGCGAAAGGAACCACAGACGACGAATTGCAACTTTTCTTAATCCAGTGTAAGAGAACAGGACTCGATCCTTTTAGCCGCCAGATATACGCAATCAAACGTTGGGACTCGACTGAAAAGCGACATGTAATGCAAGTTCAAACATCAATCGACGGATTTCGATTGATAGCCCATAGAACGGAAAAATACGCAGGTCAGCTTGGTCCTTGGTGGTGTGGGGAGGACGGAGCTTGGTTTGATGTATGGTTAAAAAAAGAACCGCCGGTAGCCGCGAAAATTGGAATTCTAAGAAAGGATTTTTCAGAGCCACTTTTTGCAGTTGCTCGGTATGATGCGTATGTTCAGAAAAATTCAGATGGAAAACCAAATTCCATGTGGAACAAGATGGGAGACAACCAGCTTGCAAAATGCGCGGAATCGTTAGGCCTAAGGAAAGCCTTCCCGAACGAAACCTCGGGTCTTTATACGCTGGAAGAATTCCCGATCTCTGAAAATCAAATACCAGAGTCTCCAACAAACACGGAAACGACGATTACTCTCATACCGCAACCTCCGGTTATTGAAGCTACTCCTTCAAAAAATCTTATCCCCAGTTCATCAAAAAAAGGAAAAGAACCAAAAACTTTAGAAGCGAAGTTCTCCGATACCAAGTCTTGGCTTAATAAGACTCTTATCTCCTCGATGACTACGGAGGAAAAGAAAAGGAAAATTGAGTCTGTGAAAAAGCTATGGGAAGGAATGAAGGGGGAGTTTGAAAAAGAAGGAAAGGCAAAACTGTATAACGACGGGATTGCGGAATTCGAAGCCACACTAAAAGCTCTTGGCGTGGAAAACGAGGAGGATCTATTCTGATGTACCCTGTTATCCGCAAATCCAATAAACTTAGAGAAAAACTCGACCACTACCAAATAGAACATTTATCCGCGTCTGCGCTGAACGAATATATCACGGATCCCGCGAAATGGGTTTTGAAATATATCCTCAAACACAAAGGATCAGGCCCTGCTCTGTGGAGGGGGAGCGCGATCGAGAATGCGATGAAAAACGTGGTCCTTTCGAATATGGCCGGATCGGAATACACTGTTGAAGACGCAGTGATATCGGGTAATCGAGTTTTTGAAGAAATGGAAAAAGATTTTCTTTTCGAAAGGGAAGGAGAGGTCTCCGAGAAATATACTGAAAAACGGGACAAAGAATTTTCGTATATCGAGCCTTCTATCCGGGCCGGATATGACTACTTCAAAGAAATTCAAACCGCCGTATTTCAAAAGAAATTTGAAATCGATTTAGGAATCGAAATTCCAGCGATCGGATACCTTGATTTTTTGATTCCCGATAAAATCATAGAACTCAAAACCGCGAAGAGTTTCCCGAGTGAATTAAAGGACTCAGTGAGTAGACAGGTTGCTTTGCAGTGTAAGGCACTCTCTCTACCCGCAGAGATTATTTATCTCGGAAAACCTACCAAAAATAAATCACACGAAGGATTCAAAAAATTCGAAATTCCAAGCTCCGATATTGAATCTCTCGTGGATGATTATCGTATGGCAGCTCGCGCAATTAGAAGGCTCCTAATGAATACAAATTCAGTCGGTGAAATCATTGAATCTGTATTTCCAAATTATGACCACTACCTTTGGGATGAAGAGGACATCGCAGTCGCGAAACAGTATTGGAGGTTCGCGGCATGAAACTCCTACAAAAAATCAAAGAAAGGATCCAGGCATACCAAAGAGAAAGGAGGGAGCGAAATGCTCTCACCTTTGCCAACCAGATTCCAAAGAAAGCAAACAAACGCGGAGCGGAGAACTTTTTTGTTCAGGCTCGTGTTGGGAACAGGTAGGGAGAGTCATGCAAAAAGAGCCTATTTACAAACTACTCAAGTTTTACGATTTTTTTGAAACAAAGGAACCGGATCAGTTTAGTAGTCCCGACGGGATGAGTATAAACGTCGGAGAGGTTGTTGTAGTTTGGCGATTTGGAAAAATCGGACTCGTGACTGATAGTCTTGAAAGGTTAGAAAACTTCCTAAATTGTTTTTCGATCCTCCTTCCCAGCTCCAACTTAGAAAGAAAGTTCTACAAAATTTTTCAAGAGATTCCGGAAGAGAAACCAGACAGTTCTTTTCAGGCTTTGGAGTTTCACGAGGCGTTTTGGGACTGTGAGTGTGAAAAAGATTTCGTTCACAGAAAGGACACGTTACTCGTCTGTCCAAAATGTAACGCGCATCAAGAAGACCAACCCGACAGCCTCGCTCATGAAGTAGCGGATCATATATGAGCGAAGTGATCGGAAAAAAACGTAGGTCCGGGACGTGGATAGATTTTGAGGTCGTGAGTGGACTTGGGCTTACTGATCAGGAAAAAATTCTCTATTCCATGGTCTTTCACCTCTCGAAACGAAATAAAGGTTGTACGGCGAGCAACGCATATTTCGCAAAGAAAATGGAAAAATCTGAAAAAGCAATTTCAGAAGCAATTTCCCGCATGGCGAGGAAAGGCGTCATCCGGGTTCACCTTACAAAAACCAAAAATGGAACCGAGCGGGTCATGTATGCGAATGTGAAAAAACCCACTCCCCAAACAATTACAGAAGCCACCCCACAAGAAGTCGAACCCACTCCCCAAATTATGACCAACAATCCACAAATCGTGGATACCACCCCTCAGGATAAGGAATGTATGCACTCCACAGAATATGGAGGAGATATTAAAGGAATAAAAGAAGAACATAAGAAAGAGATAGAAAAGGAGTCTCTCTCGCAATCCGACGAGCTGAGTTGGTTGAACGTTTCGGACAAAGCGAAGGATCTAATCCTGCGTGATTGGGGAGAATACGATCACGTACCAGAGAAAGAAAAATTGAAACTTTTGCAATGGGAAAGTTTTCAAAAAAATCATAGTCCGAAAGTGGTCCTTGAAATGATTCAAAAACTGATCTTTATCAGAAGATCTAAAAAGTTTGAGACCGATACTTTTTGGCAATCGCGACCCATCAATATTTCATCCGCCTACTCGTACAAAGACCATATCAAAAATACTTATGAGGCCTTACAGCGTTTGCCGGATTCGAATGTGGTCCAGATTAAAAAAGAATCGGCCCCTCTATCAGCCGCCAAGCAAAGAGAGATTACAAAGCCTTCGTATGACTCTTTCGAAGATTGGGCGTCCACGAAACTGACCAGAAGCTCAATGGGAATCATCCGCAATGTTTTAACCCCGGATGAACTACCAGAATCTCTCAGAATGATCTATGACAAGTTTGTGAATGAAGAAAGGGGAACCCCTGTCCTTCACAGCCGAGTTAGAAAGGAGGCCGTATGAAATTAAATCTGCATTTTAAAATAACAAAAGGAGAACAAAATATGACGAATGAATTGAGAGAATCGATCATCTGGCATTTCCAGCAAGGATACACTTTAAAGAGAACTTGGGAAATCAAACAGTGGGAAAGTCCAAAATTGAAACTGAAAGATGTCCAGGAAATTTTTGACGAGTTAAACAGCATGATCCCGAAAGCCGGTGTTCGTAGAGAAGTTCTCACCGCTTAAAGAAAACGGCCAGATAAAGTAACAGATGAATCCTGACTCAAAATTAACGAAAGAATTTTTTGAAGCTCTGGAAGAGGGTTTTCGAAAAGAAGCTATGCAAAAGTTACTCGAAGGAGGTCGGTTCTTTACCGTTAGATCAAAAAAGAGCGGACAACTTTGTATCGCGACACTCATTTCCGATTCGGCACAGGACGAAATTCAATCGTATCAGGTGGTTCGCTACAAAGACCAAAAAGTAAAATGGGTCAGTTACGATGAGCTGCTAAAAGATTTTGACCCAATTGACGTCGACCCAAAGCCGTGCCCGATCCGTTGGATTTCACCGGATTACAAAACAAGAGCTGAAAGCGACGAGTGTTTTCAGCAGCTCCTAAAGAAGAAAGCAAGCGATATAAATTCAGTTCAAACAAACGCGCAGATTAGGAGTAAAAGTGCATGAAAGAAAATCAAATTAACATCCATACCACTCAGAAAGGATTTCAAAAGGCGAAGTTCTTAGACGCATTAGGACGAATTTCGAGTATCGAAGAGACCGTTGAACTTGGGGGGAAAGCGAGTGCTTGGTTCGGATTGGATAACGGAGACCGAATCAGGTTCGACCAAGAAACTGCAAAAATAGCAGCTCCGATTCTTGCTCAATTTGCAGAGACCGGAAAGATTGCATAAATACCAACAATCAAACGCGAACCCTGCGATCTCTGTATCGCAGGTGTGGGAGGGTAGTTTTATAATCCAATGAGTGGAATCTTAGTAATATATTTCTTTTGGTTAGGAGCCTGTCTTTTCGTATTCGGAATGCTTGCTCTCATTCTCATCTATTCTTTGGGAAATATTCCCTTAAACAACCCCAGATCATCCGATCAAAAACAAACGAAAAACAACAAACCAGAATGACGTTCCGAGAAGCCGCGATCGCAATGCGGATCTCTCAGAACACACTTCAAAATCTCGTGCATCGATACAAATTCATTCGATATGTCGAGAGATATAATTCACAAAACCAGAAGACTTTCGATCTCTCCGGAGACGATATTCGCAATCTCGTCTCTATGAAGGAAAGTTCGGGGATGAGTTCTTGGAGGTCGTTCTTGTCGATTTATACTCACCGAGACGTTTGCCCGGTTCATTCAATCCAGTATGTAAAAGATATAGATCGAGATTTTGAACGAAACCACTTGGCTGATTGGTATTGATTTTGAAATGTATATTATAAAAGCATTAAATGAAAATAAAAGTTTACTTAGTAGATCCTTTTCTTAGTGGTAAAAATCACAAAGTCAATAAAGGAGACTAACGTATGAAAACGATTCTACAGATCATCAAAAACAAGGGAGGATATGAAAAGCTGAAAGAGGAAGAGGCCATAAAGATCGAAAACAAACCCTTTATGGATCTTCACATTGAATATATTGGAGAAGGACCGAACGGGTATGATGCGATTAGCGTTGCTCATTACTACGAACAAAACGGGGATTTGATGAAAGACCCGGAAGTCTGTTTTGAAGTGAGAGACGTTGAGATTTTGAAACTTGTAAAGGGGG
The DNA here is from genome assembly GCF_040833975.1 of Leptospira sp. WS92.C1. NCBI lineage: Bacteria > Pseudomonadati > Spirochaetota > Leptospiria > Leptospirales > Leptospiraceae > Leptospira > Leptospira gorisiae. The sequence goes on along the minus strand of NZ_CP162132.1, from coordinate 46,457 downwards.
TTCCTCAAGTTGTAATAGAAAAGGTTTTGGTCCCTTATCTTTTCATTCAGGACTCCAGTCGGCTTTCGAAATACGACGAGGTATATACAACGGATGAAGACGGAAAGGTTGTTTATGAAAATCGGGATCTTTTGTACAGACTGAAAAACTTCAGTGACTTCTGGAATAAAAATCTAAAACAACAAGGGTTTGTAATCGCTTCTAAGGAGAAAAAAGGGGGTCAAGAATGAGCGCAGAGGACTCCCGATACCATATCCAGATTATCAGACTCCAGCTACTCAGTAAGGAAATCGATTATAAGGAGGCGAGGGCGTTAGCGACCCCTCACCTGAATACACTAAACGAGATAGGTAGAAAAATTGCAAAAAAATACAAGAAACCATACTACCCACTTTCATTTAAAGGACTGATGCGATGAAGATATATACTAGCTACTTTGCAAACGTCCGAAATCTTTCCGAGAATATCGTTCCGATTTCGATAGCAAGATACGCGAGACACTGGGAAGGATTCAAATACTTCCCACTCGCACCGGACGGAGAAACACTTAAAATGCCTCTGAGAGAATACACAGAAAAGTTTCATTCAAAACTTTCCAAACTGAACGTAAAGAATATCATCGAGGAGCTAAAAGCAATTTCAGACGAAAGCGACATCGCTCTTCTTTGTTATGAAAAGCCGGGAGACTTTTGTCACCGGCGGCTCGTAGCTGAGTGGATCGAAAAGGAAACCGGAATGGTGGTCCCAGAATACCAAACACTGCTCGTCCAGAAAAAAGAAGAAACGAAACAACCAAAACTTTTCTAATGGGTTTTATTGGATCGGTTCCACCGGAAGCCAGAGCAATCCTCGTAGATTTACTTTCGAAGGTTGGAACGTCTCGAAAGATATATGTAGGATGCTCTGGCAATTTTACAATCGACCGGGTTCTTTCAGGACTCGGATACAAAGTCCATTCAAACGACGTCTCCCTTTACTCCAAACTCATCGCGGATATTATTCTAAACCAAGATACGGAACTAAAGTGCAACGACCCGACTTACAATTCTGTTTTTCTCAAATGGCCGAAGGACTCCAAATACAGAAAACTCGTAGAAGTGATGTATGTCTTAAAAACCTCGAAGTTTCGACCCTGTGAGAACGACTTTCAAAGAGAGTTTTGGGAATCTTACTTAGAAAAAGGAGATGAGTTTTACGAAAGAACAATCAAGAAATTCGAAACGGGAGGAGTTTTTGATTTCAAAATCGAAAGTTTTTACTTCGGAGATTTTCTAAACCATATCCAAAATTGCGACGGCGTTCGATTTCTTTTCGCGCCCACTTACAAAGGTGGATATGAGAAAATGTACAAGACCGTAGAGGAGGTCTTTGAATACGAAAAAGCGACGTATAGTATATTTGATAGTAAGAACGCTGAGAAAACATATCTGAATCTTTTGGAGACAGGAGAATCCGTAATCTATTCCGATTTCGATTTCCCGGAACTCGAAACCTACAAAAAGGGGGTAGTGCGGTATTCGAATAAAAAAGACATCGCGCTCTATACGAGTCTCAAAACTTCCAAAACCTATTTTTTTTCAAACTCCCCGGAAACCGAAAATTCAACTCTGAAAATCATCCCGAGCGACTTCCAATTCTCGGAAGATGTAAAAATCGAAATCGCTAAGGTGACCTCGGATCTCATCTTTCACTACAAACATATCTTTATGTCTTCGAAGGTGAACTATTCAGACAAAGAAGATTTTGGAATCGCGTTTCTTGTGGATGGAAAGGTCTTCGGATTCGCGGGATTTAAGAAGTTCATGAGCAATATGGATTCGATGTTTGTGTCCTCCGATTTTGTCGTAAAGTCGGGAGAAAGAAGACTCTCGAAACTTCTCATCATGCTTTTGCTTTCCAAAGAAGTAAAACACCTCCTTAGAAGCCACTATTTACATGCGTATAGAGGTGTGAAGACATCGGTATACACAGAACACCCGGTATCGATGAAATACAGGGGAGTGTATGAACTCACGGAGAGAAAGAAAGGAAAGTTAGTCTACAGCCAAGAATTCACAAACGCGTTCATTGGTGAAATATTCAAAACATGGTTCAAGACAAAGAGGAAGTAAATGCAAAACTCCAAGAGATTAATAGTTTCATAGCTCCTTACAAACTCGCCTGGGTAGATCCGGTAAAAGACTGCGAACTTCTCACAGTCAACGCTCGTTACATGACGCCGGACCAAATGAATCGTTTGGTTGAGAATGTAAAACGAGACGGGTTTCTTTCTCAACTTCCGTTCGGAGTCAAAGTAGAAGAGAAATACAGGATCATTTCAGGAAACCATAGAGTCACCGCATCGATCAAAGCAAAACTCGCTGGGATTCTCATTCTGTATATAGAGGATATCGACTCCGAAAGAGAACTTGCTATCCAGCTTTCCCACAACTCGATTTCCGGACAGGATGATTTAGGGATTCTAAAAACTCTCTACCTCCAAATCAAAGAACTCGATTGGAAAGCATACTCAGGAATCGATGAGCAAGCACTCCTCAATTATCAAATCCCGGAGCTAATTCCAATTTCCGAATCCGACATTCAGTTAAATGAAATCAGACTCTTCTATGCAGACTTTGATCTCAAAAGGATCGATCTCACTTTAGAAGCGTTAGAGAAAAGTATCATCGATGACAAAAGGGACAGAGTCATTCTTGGAGACTTCGCGCGATTCGTCGAGACGATGACCGAGATAAAAAGAAAACTCAATGTAAAAAACCACTCCGTAGCGTTCATCAAGATGATTGAAATCTGCGAAGAATGGATCCAGGCAAACGATAACGAATCCTATGCCAAATCATAGAGGAAGGCCTTCCAAACTTAAGTCCCAGGTAAAAGAGAAGTTCTTTGCCGCGATTTCCAACGGACATACATACGAGGTCGCTTGTGCGCTCGCGGGTATTTCAGAACGCGCATTCTATCAGTGGAAAGCAAAGGGATCGGACAGTAGCGAAAAACGAAATTCCGAATATGTACATTTTGTGCAGGAACTTGCAGAAAAGGAAGCACTCGCAAAGATAAAATTACTCAGTGATATCCAAAAGAGCGACTCTTGGCAGGCGAAAGCATGGATCCTTGAAAGAAGGTGGCCGGAAGAATGGGGACGTAAGGACAAAGTCTCAATCGAAAAAGAAGTGCAACAGGTAGTCGTATATCTGCCGGACAACGGAAGGACTCGCATCGATGTAAACAAAAACGATTCAACTTCTTCTACGTGAACCAAGGTTCTCGGATTATCCAAGCACAACCCGGACCTCAAGAAAGGTTTCTCGCGACTCCTGTAGACATTGCTTTTTTTGGGGGAGCCAAAGGAGGAGGGAAGTCGTATGCGATTACAATAGATCCGTTACGATACATCCACATACCAAAATTCACCGCAGTCTTTTTTCGGAAGAATTCAACGGATCTTCGTAAGCCCGGTGGTCTTTGGGATGAGGCAAATAATCTTTACCCACTTCTTGGTGGAATTGCTCGTGAGTCTCCGGCTCTTGAATACAGAATTAAAAAAGCAAGTATCCAATACCACCACCTCCAACTTGAGAAAACAAAGTTCTCTTGGGAAGGTTCACAGGTTGCCGGATTCTATTTTGATGAGTGTAACCAGTTTTCTGAAGATACATTCTTCTTCATGGGATCCCGGAACAGATCGGGGAGTGGAGTTTTGCCATACGTTCGTGCAACGTGTAACCCGGATCCAGATTCTTGGATACGAAGATTCCTCGATTGGTGGATAGACCGAGACACAGGTCTTCCATTTCCCGAAAGAGATGGAAAGATCCGTTATTTTCTTCGGGTAAAGAATGAATTTTACTTCGCTGACTCTAAAAAAGAACTCACCCACAGTTTCAGAGACTTCACAGAACAAGATATACGGTCCGTAACGTTCATTCGATCTTCTGTATATGATAACAAGATCCTTTTAGAAAAAAACCCTGGCTACTTGGCAAACCTCAAGTCAATGGCCGACTATGAGCGAGAACGTTACTTAGAAGGAAATTGGAACGCAAGGCCAACGGCTGGAAAAGTATTCAATCGTCACTGGTTCGGACACGCACCCGAATTTCCAAGTGACATGAAGTTGTTCCGGTTTTGGGACTTGGCCGCGACTGTTAAAAAAACTAACAAAGACGATCCAGACTTTACCGCAACTGCCATCGGTGGATTCAAAGACGGGATTTTGTATCTCAAATTCGATCAGAACCGACTCGCTTGGCATGACGTCAAGAAATGGATCCAACGAGAATCCGAACTCGACAAGATTCAATATGCAAACTATGGAAAAGTGAAAGTAGGCGTTGAAAAAGAGCCTGGTGCAACGGGTAAGGGGGCAGGGGAAGATATAATCTCACTCCTTGCTGAAATAGGAGTAGAATGCGTATCGTATCCGGCTCATGGAGACAAACTCTCACGCGCGCTCCCTTGGGCGGGCCTCGCCGGTATCGGAAAAGTAGTCATCGTTCACAGTCCTAACACAAGTATAGAAGTGATTCTCTCCACTCTTCACAACTTTATCGGAGATGGAAAAGGACACGACGATATCGTAGATGGAGGCTCAGGAGTTTACTACATGTCGATTGAAAAGGTGTTTGTCGCATCCTTCGGTCTTGCTTCTTAAAAAACAAAACGCGCTTTTACTGACTGTTTTCCATCCGTAAGTTACAGTAAAAATAGGCCGTTTGGATTTTCTAAAATCAATCCGGTCTCACGTTGGACTCTTACACGAAAAAAGGGTAACAAATGATTTTTAAGAACTCATGCCCGAGACACAAGACTACGAAATCATACTGACCCGGAGACATCCGGAAATAGAATCCAAGATTCCCGCTTGGGAACTCATCAATGATTCATTTCTTGGAGGACTGGCTTACATTGGAAAAAATCACCTCTTCCAATACACAAAAGAAAATACTCTCTCCTACGAAAACAGAAAGAAGAGGTCCGTATTTTTAAATCACACTTCACCGATAGTAGAAACTTTAACCGGACTCATCTTCGATACAAATCCAACTAGGGACATTCCGGATTCTCTAAAACCGTTTCTCGAACACGCCAATGAACGCCAAAGTATAGGCGAGTTTATGCAAGAGGTAGCAACGAAGTCTCTTCTATGCACTTGCGCGATACTCGTTGATTCCCCTGTTTTTGATCCGGAGAAAATCAAAACCCAGGCCGACGTAAATGCTCAAGGATTAAGACCTTACTGTATATTGTATGAACTTAGGTCTATTCGAGACTTTTCCTTAGACGAGAAAGGATCTCTACTTTGGGTGTTACTCGACAATTCGTATCTTGCAGATGAGGATCCGTTTAAAGAACGTCGGAAGATTCAGGAGTTTCGACTTTGGACTAAGGATTACTATCAAGACTTCACCCGGAACAAAGATGGAAAGGTCATTGCAGGAGAGGCAGTCTCTCATTCATTAAGCCGGGTTCCGCTTCTTTTTGTTTCGTGGTCTGACAATGACGGAGGACCAATCAATCAAACCGTATTTGAAGATATCGCGATCATCGATCGAAAGATTTACAATCTTCTCTCTGTAGAAGATGAGGTAATTTATTCCGGTGCGTTTAAGATCTTCATATATCCTGGTATCTTGCCTGAGAAACTCGAAAAGGAAGGAATCGGTAGTCTTTCCTTTATCACATACGACAAAGAATCCGGTTCCGCTCCAAACTTCATTGGCCCCGGAATCGAGGATCTTACAGGACTTGGAATAGTCGTCGATCGACTTTCTAAAAAGATCCTTCAAAAAGTAGGGCTTGATAAAGACCAAGAAAAGACAGGTCCGCAATCAGGAATTGCAAAGTCTTTAGAGTTTAGAGAAGCAAAAGCGTTTCTTTTGTCCGGAGCAACAAGACTTGAAAAGTGTGAGATTGAAATCTTCGAACTTTTTTCTCTCTGGTTAAAAACCAAAATCTCCAAAGATCAAATAAAGATCACGTATCAGAAAAAATTCGAAACCATCGATATCGCTGAAACCGTAAAAACCCTTCTTGAGATTTTTGAAACTCTCAAATATTCCGCAGTTAAAAAGAGAATCGCAAAAGAGATCGTAAACAAAGCCTTTCCAGAACTCGACGAAAAGGAAAAAGACAAACTCTTTTCAGACATTGATTCCACCGATGAAGAATCTCTCCCCGGTTTCATGGAGAAGTTTCTAACCAACCAAAGTAATCCAACGGCCGCTTCCTCCGATATGGGAGCAAACAATCAAAATGGTTCCAAAACAAAGGAGCAGGAAAACGTACGGGGAGCGGCCCCGACACAAACGCGAACGGTGAATAGCCGAGAACAGGTGGCTTAAATGAAGTTATGGATGTCTCAACTTTACAGAGTGATGAGTCCAGTAGGCGAGGGAGACGGTTCAGGAGGAGGGGAAGGAACGAAGGGAGAAGGTGGTGAATCAGGAGGAGACGGAGGACAACAAAAAGAACCCGATCTCACCGAGTTTAAATACGGCGGTAACACATACAATATTCCGAAAGAGCTTGCTCAAGGATTTGGAAAGCTTTCCGCAGAACACAGAACAACCTCAAGTAAACTAAAAGCTTTAGAAGAAGCGGCTAAAGGAGAAAGCCCTGCATTAAAAGAACTTCAAGAAAAACTCCAACAACTCGAACTCGAAAAACTTCCCGAGAAAGAAAGGGAGGCCGCAAGACTTGGGGCAGAATTAAAGAAGTTAAGCGGAATCATTGAGTCGGAAAGAAAAAGTAAGGAACGATACGAAACACTCTTCCGAGAGAAGATGATTAATACGGAATTGTATTCCGCATTTTCGAAACACAATCTTTATGACCCTAATCAAGCCCTTTTACTCTTAAAGGCAATCAGTCAACCGGATGTTGTAGAAAACAAAGACAACGGAACTTTCAATGTCTTCTTAAAACTCGACGTTGGCGACGGTGCGGGTGTTCAACAGTTAGAACCCGATGACGCGGCGTCTAAGTGGCTTGCTCTACCCTCAAACGCAAATCTCTTAAAAAGTAATCTCATACCAGGATCAGGAACTTCTGTTAAAGGCGGCCGCTTAACTACAACCGGACAGGTTGCATACAAGAGGGCGGACCTTGCGAAAGCAGAAGTAAGACAAGAACGGCTCGAAAAGATGAAGGCCGGAATCCAAACGATGATCGTTGACTAACGAGAAGGTAAAATGTCAAATACGGGGCAGGATGTTTTGTATCCTGAGTTTTGGTTTGATGGATGGGACCAGCTAGACGCTGGAGTTTTAAATTTTCAAAATCAGGTCTCAAGATCGATCGAGCAGAAGCTCGCGGAAGTGGGAGACAAAGTAACCGTACCGATTACTCCCAACTTTGGAGACGCAGATGACTATGATCCAAACGAAGACCCGGACGCAACAGACGTTCATCAAGAGGCAAAAAAGGTAGAACTCACCGAGTCTAAAAAAAAGACAATCATCCTTACCTCTACTGAATTGTCTCTCAGCCCGTATGACTTAATCGAAAAGTATGCGGCTCCGATGGCGCTTTCCCTCTACACAACCGTGAACAAGTTTATCTATGCACTGTCTTTGAAATCGAAACATATCATCGATGGAAGAAGCGGGATAGACAAGGACACGATGGTAAAACTCAGAACTTTGTTATCAAACAACAGAGTAACGGGTGAAAAACAACTGGTTTGCGCTCCTGACGATTACGGAAGCCTCCTTTCCATCCCTGAGTTTTTCAAAGCCAATGAGTCAGGAGATTCAAGCGCACTCCGGGACGGAAAAATCACAAGAGCATTGGGGTTTAACGTTTCAGAAAATCACGCAATCGAAACATATACTCCGACTGATCTTGCTGGTGCTGTAAACCGCTCTGGCGGATATATCGCGGGTGATTCTGAAATGGTAGTCGATGCGCTTAACGATACATTCACTCCGATTAGACCAGGTGATGTATTTACCGTGGCCGGCGAGACAGGATCTCCGTTTCACACAGTCATGAGGACTGAGAAGACTTTGGGAGTTACAACCAAGATCGTATTCGATGGACCTTTAAGAAGTGCGGTTGCCGACGACGCCGTAATCACTTTTATTTCTTCTCGGTCTATGGTTGCGTTCTCTCCTTCCGCAATTGCATTCGGAGCAAGAGCTTACAAAGCAATGCCTGAAGGAACCGGTGTTCGTTCAGTGGTTGCGATGCTCGCGGGACTTCCGGTGCGTGTTTCGGTTTGGTCTGATGGACTCAGGGTTAAAGTCCAGAACGACATTCTGTATGGGGGAGAGGTGATAAACGCAAACAGAATCGGAAGGATCCTGGCAGCAGCGTAAATCATGAAAAAAGACCTAATCAAAGTGTATAAGAAACTTCCCGACGGAAAAGAAGTCGAGTTACTTGCAGATGAAAGTCAGCTCGATGCACTTTCCAAACATCCAAGTTTCAGAATCCCTGAGACAAAAGAAAAAGAAACGCAAGTCTCATCAAAAAACAAAGCCCAAATTCCGGAAGGAGAACAAGGAATCTAAATGAAAGTCGGACTTGTAACAGTAAAAGAGTCCGATGATTTTCTACAGTATTTCTCCGGAGCGAACTTCTGGAGAGATACTGAGAGAGACGATTATTTTCAACCCGGAAATGTAACTGCGATAGATGATGACTTATTCGGAATCGAAACCGAATTTTTATCCAATATTCCCTTTGTGATTGGCGAGACCTTGGATCTTGAATCCCAACTTGTAAAAGTTGTCTCTGTAACCGGTGATACTCAGGCGAAAATTTCAAAACCAGAATTCGATATTTTAGAACCCGTTCGGTTTCGAAGGATTCCGGAGAATAAGGTTTCGTCTCTCAAGAATCTTTACCACAAAAAGAGAGAAGCACTCTACACAGCACACATACGACTTCAAAACTCGAATTCCTTTGCGTATGATCGGGTTTCGGAAGAAACTCTAAAAAAAGCACAGATCGTATTTGCACTGGAACTTTTTAAAACTCCGAACAACAGACATGACGAGAACCGATCCAACGGAATTCAGTCTTATTCAATTTCTGATCAGAGCTATACCTACAAAAGCGGAAGTGTTCGGGATATCCCTGAAATTGTTTTTGATTTTGTGAAAAAAGAAGGAAGTAAAACTTCGGGGACTCTTTTTCGTTCCGGCCCGTCGGTAGGTTTTAGATGAATCGGCACGATGACCTTTTAAGGGAAATGAGTGAGCGTCAGGTTGAAATTCTAAAAGAGCTTCTCTATGACGCTCAAAAGAAATTGGATACTGCGATTCAGGAATATGTTAAAAGAACGACCTCTCACTTTTCAGCAATCGTACCGGAACAAACTGAGTATCTTTCCTACATTGAAAGACGATACAAAAACATTCTCTCGCTCTATGAAGAGACTTTAAACACCTTTTATGCAGGAATCGGATCCACCCTATCCCAAACCTACAGATACGGAATCAATGTTACCGAGAGTTTCTTAATTGAATCAGGGATCAATCTCACGGGTGGTTCCATTGATACAAAGGCTCTTTCTGTTTTGATCCGCGACGCTGCCAAAGACTTTCGAATCGCAATCAGCCAATCCAAAGAAATGTTCAGGACTTACTATAAACTTTCAAAACAAGGAGTATTGTCAGAATCCGACCTATCCGAGGCCGTTGCCAAAGGCCTTTTGAAAAAAGGAACTCCAATGGAAGTTCGTAAAAACGTAATTGAACTTTTTTACAAAGCAGATTCGCACCCGAGTAAAACCACTCGGATTTTTTCTGCAAAAGACAAAGACACAAGAGATTTCTTTTTAGAGAAGCTCGGGAAAAAGAAGTTTGAACAGTTAGAACGAATCAATTCCAAACTACTTGAAAAGAAATACATCCAGATTCTTGACAAGAACGGAGATCCGATTCACTTCAAAGTCGAAAGTTATGCAGAACTTGTCGCAAGATCAAGAATCACAGACAGTCAAGTAACCGCTTCCATCGAGGAAGGACAAAGGGCAGGGATCTTACTCTTCAAAGTTCCGGGACACAACACTACAGCCCAAGTTTGTAAACCGCACGAAGAAGAAATATATACGACTGATCCATTGCTTGCGAAGGCAGGTGTTTTTAAACTGCTTACCGAAGAAGAAAAACCGGGATATCATCCAAGGTGTTCTCACAGATTGTTTCCACTCGTTCTTTCCAATCGGAAACTATTTGCTCTCATTGCATCAAGATCGAATGAAAAGTTCGCTCGTTCTTGGTTTAAAAAACAAGGTAAAACGATTCCCGAAAGGAGTGCTGCATAAGTGATACCTTTCGAAATTCTCAGACCCACATACAATGTTTCGGACAATTCTCTTGTATTAGAAGAATCCGAAGAGATCATTATTTTTGCCGAAAGTTGGCAGCCAAAAACAAGAATCAGAAATACGGAAACAGGAGCCGTATATACAACTCTCCGTGCAGATATTCTCGCAGATCAAGACGTGCGAGCGACTGATCTAATCAAGTGGCCGCAAGGGCTTACTCCGGAAGAATTTGCGATTCGAGGAAGACACTTAACAATTCTCTATTACTATCCCGCACCCGATGCAAACCAAAACGTCCATCATATCGAGATTGAGGCGTAGTGAGTAAGGACTGGAGGGTAGACGATAGCGAATACAAAGAAAGAATGGGAAGGTCGTTTCCGGAGAAAATAATCCAGATCGCAAAAAAAGCGTTTGAGATAGTATCTCTCGGGATCCCAGTGAAAGTTTCCAGTGCCAGTACGGGAATCCAACCACAAAGACAAACCGGATACATGCAGGGTGCGTATTCGATCTATGTAGGAAACAAACTCATTAAAGATGTGGAGGAGATTTCCCCTTCCAATGGCAAAAATCAGTTTAAACTGCCTCCGATAATTTCGGACATAGGGGACTTAGAAGCAAGAACGATCTATGAAGCTCCGTATTCGGAAGTTCAACAAGCCGGAAAAAGAAAAGTCAATGGAATGACCGTTCCAATTGGAGGAAAACAACCCGGCACGGGTCCGGGATGGATTGAAAAACTCCAAGAGCCAGTAAACGCAGACGATATTCTCGAAGAAGTATCCGATCACTTTAACGATCTCATGAAGGAGTCGTTTCCATGAGTGATGTAACGACTCACAGATTTTTAGTAGAATACTTAGTGGATTGGATGAAACTCCAACCTGAATTTGCTTCTTACACAAACTTGCTTCAACCCTTCGTAGAGACTCCGAAAGATCAAGTAGAGAAGATTTTAGTCATTCATAATACATTTACTAACCCCGATCCATTCGGAAAGACGCAGATCGATATTTTAACGATCGGAAAAACGCTTCCGAGGTCGAAAGACATGGCCTTTGACCTCTATGAAAAACTAAACGAACGATATAACGTAGATTTACCAACTCCGCAAAATCTTCCGCAAGGAAAAACATCTGCGGACCTTCCTCCAATCACCTTGAGAGCTATTCAAGGAAGAGAAGTTCGACTACTCGGTCAAATTTTGAACGGTGAGTATCGATACAACGCGAGCTTTATCATATCCTAAGGAGGATTCATGAATGAAGAACAAGTAATACTTCTTAGAAGCACTCGTAACGGGGACGTCACGGTTCGAGTTCCCAAATCGGAAGTAGAGACATTTTTAAAAGATCCACTCTTTAAACTCTATGAGCCTAAACAAAGTACTCAGGAAAAATCAAAACCAAACGTGAAACAAAACTCTCCCGAGTGAGTTAAAACATGGCTCTTGAAGATTTAATCAAACCCGAAGGTTCGGCTGTAATCGGAAGACCCACGGGTTCAATCAGTCCGATCGCAACCGATTTCGGAAAACCACTTTCTAAAACTCCAACACAACCAGGAACGATTTCGATTTCTGCAAACGACACTCTTGTCACTGGTTCGGGGACTGACTTCACAAGACTGGAAGTAGGTCAGTATTTAAAAATCGGAACTCTTGCGGGTCTTCGAAAAATCAAAACCATTACGAGTGCTACCGCACTTGAACTGAGAGAACCAATCGGGGCCGTGGCCGCTTCCGCTGCAACTTTCAAAATCGCCGACATGTGGGACTTAGGAATGAGTCTCAAGGCAACGATGCAGGAGTCTCTTGGATACGCAGAACACGTTGCCATGCAGATGGGCGCACAAGCTTTTAAAAAAACTCTCAACAGTTATATGGTGACGACAAGCATCGAGATCATCGAACCCGTACAAGAGGTAATCCAAAAAGTTATCAGAGGATATTTGATAAACTATGATTCTCTTACCGGAAACATCAAGGGTGCTGCAAGAACCGTTAAAATGTGGGACAGTATTGAGGCGGGTAACGGGCAAGAGCTCCACCTTACAGGACTCATTGCACCTCGCACCCGTTCTCTCGATCCGATGGACCTTCTCATCCTTCCGAATACGATGCTCTACCCGGAACCAAAATGGGAATTTGATGGAAAAACTCCGTTGTCAGTGGAGTTGAAATTCGAATCGCTTGTTGATCCAAATACAACGTTTAGAGGACTCCCAGTCGCTTACTACTTAGGAGATTTGAATGTCATCTAATACAAATTCCGAAAGTCCTACGCTGTATCACGAAACCACCATCCAAATTCCGGGTGGTGGAGAAGTCACACTTCCTGTAAACGTTTCAACAATTGGACTTCATGAACGATTGTCTAAGATTCAAGACAAGTTAGAGGCAGCAATTGACCAACACTCTAATTCTTTCAATGAAACGAACCGGGCGATTTCAGAACTCTACGAAATTTACAAACTTGTAGCCTTAGAGGACGCGGTTGAATTCCTCGAATTTTGTAAGGATCTTACTCAGCATGTTTCATCCGAAGAATGCACTCAGTTTATTAAAAAACAAAAAGAGGCGCGTAAATTCGGAGACAAAATCCTAACTTTCATTCGTGAAAAATTTAACGCGATCGTTTTCGAATCCGAGAATTACATCGAAGTTTTAAACCGGATCCCTTTCTTTTACCCGGATTTTTCAAACATATTCAAGTTTCTAAATGAAGTAGAACTTGCAACCAAACGCAACCCCGGAGCGAACACTCAAAAAAAGTAGACCCGGACTCGGAGCTTTTGCTCGCTCAGATGAAACTGATTCGTTCCGGAGTCCCGGAAGATACTGTAAAAAGACTCAACTATCACGGACTGAATTCGAGGCTTTTGGCTCTTAACTATCTTGAGTTAGAAGAACACAGAAAACGACTCATCGTAGCGATGCACATTAATCCGGGACTTGCAGAACTCATTTCAGATCGGATCAAGGATATAGATCGGGATATGAATTCTCTAAAGATTACAAGGTCGAGTCGGAAGATGACGGAGGAAGAACTCGAAGAAGCGTTTTGGAAAGCAAAAGCTGAATCGGCTGATTTTTGGAAAAAATTAAAGGAAGAACACATGGAAAGGAAAAACGGAATCGTAATACGCGAAGAGTAAATTCTGGGCAACGCAGCCACAGTCAGTATTGCTCTTGTCGGTGACAAAAGGCCACTTCAAAAGACGTTTGAGTCCGCAGTTGCCGATGGAAGATCGTTTGCGAAGGCGATTGCTGGAGTCGGCCAGGCGGCAAACAACGCAATTGCGATCGATCCGAAAGCATATCAAACTTCCCTAAATACAATCCAAGGTCTTGAAACCAGGTTAAAGAAATTTCAAGACGGAATGAACAAGGCACAGATTGGAGGAGACTCCTTCAATCGTCTCCGTTCTTCTCTTGAGTCCGTTCGGACTAAACTCGATGAAGCACGCAAGTCAGGAGAAGAGTTTAACAAACAAACACTCTCTTTAAAAGCGGGACTTGCTTCTTTGGCGGCCGGGTTTACAACCCGAGTCATAACATCCGAAGTAAAAAACTTCATGGATGAAACCCAAAAAGCTCAGAACACAATGAGTGGGCTTTTTGCGGTCATCCAATACAAGTTTGGAAAAGAAGCAGTTCCGGAAGCCGTATCTGCCGTTAGCTCGATTTCCAAAGAACTAAACATAAACAAAGAAGCGATTACGGCCGCGATGCGAAATTTCTCCGCAATGGGGTATAGCGTCGTTGAAGCTTCAAAACTCATTCGAGCGAACGCAGATATTGGATCTGTCCTTAGACAATCCAACTATACGCTTGCTGAATCTATTGAGGTCGTTTCGCAAGGATACAAGGCCGGTAACTCGGTTCTTTCCGATGCGACAGGGATACAAACAAATATTTCCAAGATGCTTGAAAAGCATGGAATGAAGCTCGATGACTTAAGCGACGCGACAAAAAGTGCGGCTGCAAGACAGATTCTTTTAAACGAAACATTACTCGAAACGGAAGCATTTCAAGGAAGAGCTGCCGAACAAGCACAAGGATACGCCGGAGCTCTCGGAAGACTTGATAAGTCGGCAAATGAAACCCAAGTCGCGCTTGGAAAACTTTATCAAGAGTCCCTTCTTCCTATTATTTCTTTAGGAAGTGATGGAGCTTCCCTCTTTGCAAATCTTTTTACAAACGCAGACAAAGCCAAAGAACTAGAAAAAGATCTCACGCTTTTAAGGGAAAGTCTAGCTCGTGTTCCGGAAGGATCCGAAGAATGGAAACGAATCGATTCTCAAATCAAAAAAACTCAAAGTGAAATTTCGCATCTTGGTCCTTCCGTTGGGAATGTCAGTAAATCATTAATCATTGCCGGAACCGCAGGACTCACCTTTTATACCGCTCTCATAACTATATCGAAGGGTCTTGAAATCGCGGGTGTCGCGGGAGCGGCCAATTGGACAAAAATACTCGGACCATTTGCGTTAGGAGCCACCGCTCTCATTTTTACAATCGATATCGTTGAAAGATTTAGAAGTGAAGGAGAACAAAAAGATACTGAAGAAAAAGAAAGGCGATTAAAAGAAAGATTCCAAGAAGACCTCCAGGCAGCGGACGCGGTAATAAACGAACTCGCGAGTAGTTCTACTCTTGGATACGCTATTGGAGAACAAAGGATTGAGAAACTCAGGAAAAAAATCGGTGATCTCGGTTTTACGGCAGAGGAAACGGAGAAGATTTTCAAACGAAATTGGCTCAGTGGAAAACAATTCATTTCGAATGAAGAAGTAGACCGTTGGCGAAAGGCATTTCAAGAAATTGGAAAAGACCAAACTGGACCGAAATCTTCTCCAAACTCTCTTTCTGGGGGAGGAAAGGGTAAACTAAAAGCTGATCTCTCCGAACAAAAAAGAATTATCGATGAATTTTGGAAAGGAAATCCGACGACTGTAAAACTCATTGGGAGTCTCGAATCTCAAACTTTCGAATATTTAAAAAAACAGTTAGCTGATTTTTCTCAAAAAGAAGGCGCAAGAATTCCTCTCACACTCGATGGAAAAGCAGTTACGCTCGATCGAATCCAGAATAAGGAACAGCTTGAAAGAGTCGTAAATGAAATTTCGAGAAAGTACAATATCTCTCCGGATGTTGTCTTAAAACTCAAACCCGAAAATTTAAAAGAACTCGATACTCTTCTTTCCGGAGCAAGAGATGAAATCGATCGAAGGGTGAGATCGGGTGCGCTCACTCCGAAAGAAGGAATCAAACTTCACGCACAGTTGGAGGATGCAAAAACTTTCGATACCATCTCATCCAAAATTCAAAAGTTTCGAAGTGATTGGGAACAAACCACAGGTCCACTCACTCAAACTGAATCCCAAATTTATGATATATCCCAGCAAATCAATGTAGCGACAAACAAATCACAAGGGTTTTTGCAATCCGTCACTGCTTGGGGCAAGGCTGCCGCCGGTGCGATTGCGTTTCTTTCCGCACCCATAACCCAAGTTTTACAAGCCCAGGCTCAGCTTGTTCAAGTTCAGACTCAAAATCAGATCCAACAAGTTCAGTATTACGGACAAATCTTTGACCGAGTAATCGATGCAAATTTACAGACTTTCCTCGCCGCTCAAGACTCAGAACTCGCCAAACTCCAAGAGAAGCTCGATGCAATGGAGGAGGCCGAGCTTGCGTACGAAGAAAAAAAACAAGAACGGCGAGACGCTGAAGCAAAAAGAATTCGGGAAGAGAACGAAGCTCTCTACAACGAAGACGCACTCAAACTCGAAGAAAAATACAACGCTCAAATTGCAGCACTTGAACAAGAGGGTTTAGATGAAGAGCTTTTCAATCAAAGAAAAGCGGAACTCTTTGACCGTCTTCAAAAAGACAAACAAGATCTAAAAGATCGCTACGACAAGAAAACTCAATCAGATATTGAGAAGGCAAACAAGGATCAAGACACAGCCGACGCTAAGAAGAAAAAAGAGGAGGAAGAAAAAGCAAAGGCGATTGCCGAACAACAGAAAAAAATAGAAGCGGAAAAAACTGCCGCGACCGCAAAAGCGGAACTCGACAAACAAAATGCAAAGCGCTTAACCTCATATATCGAATGGCAATCTGGTAAAACTGCCTTCGAAGCAAACAAACAAGCGCAAGTTGCCCAAGCCGCTTTTGGAATCGCACAGTCTGCCGTACAAGGCGCGATTACGTTTGCTTCCTCAGTCGCAGGATACACTGCAGCGGGAGCAGCACTCGCCGGTCCGACGTTAGGCGTTTCTATGGTTACGATGCCCGCGATCGGTATGGCACAAGGTGCGATTCTTGGAGGAATTGTCGCGGGTGCTGGAATGGCTGCGAGTGGATTTGCGTTATCTGCCGCGCAGTCTCAGAACTACCCTCCCTGGATGGGGTTTTCTATCGGAGGACTTGTAGAAGGCGGGATCCCCGGACAAGATTCTGTTCCTGCGATGCTTACTCCCCGAGAGGTGGTAGTTCCTGAAACCGGATGGGACGACATACGAAAGGATATTTCTAAAAGCTTGTTTCCAAAATCGGATAATGGAGCTCCAAACATCAATATCGAGTGGATGGATCATTCTCAATACTATACTCAAATCGACAAAGAGGCGTTACTCGATTATTTGTTAGATGGATTACTCGACCGATTAAAGCAAACGGGGGTTTTAGGTTGAGAAAAAGTAAGAGAATAAAAACTGTATGCAAAAAGGAGATCTTTATGAAATCAATCCTTTCAAAAATTGCATACTTAAACTTATTTCTTTTGGTAGCTTGTGCTACTACTATCGCTTACGCCCCTCAAAAGTTAATCTTTAGAAAAGAAACCCTTGTATTTTGTATGAACGTAGAAGTTACGAGCTACGGACTCAATGCTTCGGGTTGTGACAACGGAATTATTTATGAGTGTGAAAAAGACGTCATGCTTGAGACTTACTTCAAAGGAACGGAGATTGAAAAACGGTTGCTGGAGAAACAAAAACCTAAAATATGAAATTCATCCTTAGGGATAGCAAAGGAAGAACATTAACAGAAACTTTAGATCAGTATTGGCGAACCTCTCCAACAAAATTCGACCTACCTGAATCTTTAGTCGCAAGAAACAGCCAGTGGGGATCCGTAAATCAATCCGATGACGTGATCTCTACTCGTAAACTCACACTCCCTTACTCAAAAACTTTTAGTTCTGATCTCGAATACAATCTCTTTAGAAGCAAATTAACAAACTTCTTCCTCACTGGTAAAAAACCAATTTATCTGATCGATGTTGAAAATTCAAGACGCGCGAGTGTTGCAATGGGCGGTCTTCCCGAAAAATTTGACAAGGGTTCTGAAAAACGAATTGTTACCGATGCAAATATCGAATTGATATTGCTAGACGTTTTGTATGAAGAATACGAGGAATCAGACACTGACTTTTTATATCTTCCCTCTGGCGGATATTTCGACATATATCTCTCCCCTGAATACTCGATGGACGGCTATCCGGTCTTTGAACTCATCGCAGAGAGTAATTCAAATCCTGATTTTTCGTTAGACCTCGAAGACGAGGAAGGAAACGGATTTGCAACACAAAGAATCCAAAGTCTTTCCTTTTCAAACGCAACCGAGCTGAACAAATACATGAAGATCAGTTCGGTTGATGGAGAAGTTTGGATCGGCGGAAGGCCGAATACAGGAAAGCCGATCACATATTCTTTAAACAATGTCCTTTGGACAGGAGGGGGTTTTTTAATTTTTCGTCCCGGTAAAAACAGAGTTGTTTACTCTTCCGTTTCAAACGCGCCCGTTCAACTACGAATCAGACACAGAACGCGATATGAATCATAATTGGGATACATTGTAGATCAGTCCGCAGTTTTCGGACATGGAGAAAAGTCAGGCCTTCCGGAAGGTTTCGGATCCGTATATGGAACTTCTTGTAAAGGAGAACCGACAGACGCGACCATTTTTCAAGAATACTCCGGAGGACCGGGAGAAGATTCTAATGTTCAACTTTCATCCGTATCAGGATCTGTTCTTTCACAGTTTCCTTTAGGGATTCAATATCCGAAAATCTCTTCGATGTTAAACGTCGTGAACACGATGGGTCCTCTATCCGGCCAACTCGTGTTTGCCCAAATGCCGGAAGTTCCTCTTCCCGATTTTGCCTCTTACAAACTTAAAATTGATTCTAAATCGGTTATGAAGGCGTATTTGTATGATACGCCGGACCAGACTTCCACCTCCAAAAAAGGATTCACTTACAAAGCCTACGGAATGATTAAACGCCTCGAAGGCGAAACCATCTCTAATTTCAATAAATGGAATATTCATTCCATCGAAGTAACTGGTCCTGACAGTACGGACGCAATTCTCTATCTTGGAGCCAACGTTGATTTTCCTCAAAACCTTTACACGGCTTTAATCGAACCCGATCAGATTTTGTATGTAAGAGATACGGACGACTCTGATAACGAAGGAAAGTTCAGAGTTCTTGAAGTAATCGACGCTCTTACAATTCGAATTCACAACCCGTCTGTTGTTTCGCAGAATATAATCCTCGGGACCATTGAAATTCTTCCGAAAGAGTGGGGAGATCCTTTAACTCTTGTTTCGGAGCTCGTAGATCAGGTTTTTAAAACGTATGGTCAAAGAGTTCCGATTCTTTATTCTTCCAATTTAATTCAAGTCACTCCTGGAATTACAACTCTCGGAGAACTCTACCTCGAAGGAATGTCTCTATACAAGTTTATCGAACTTGTAATTGATATGTTGGGAGGACTTTGGTACTGCGGAGTCAATGCAGACGGATTCTATTTCCTTGAAAAAAAGCAAGAAGAGCCGATCGACAAGTTCGCTGTCGGATGGAAAGTAAATGACGTAGACATTAAAATCGATCGGGACTGGGTTTGGAACTATATTGAGATTTACTCAAAAAGTGAAACCGGATCCGGGACAGTTAAACTCTATTCCGAGCTAAACGAAACTTCAGAAAAAAAATGGGGAAGAAAAACACCTCCCGGTGGTGGAATCGAAGTTCCCGCATCCTTTACAAAAGAAATCGCGATCAAACTTTGTAAGAACCTACTCGAACTTCACAAAGACCCGAGAATTTTAATTACGATTAAAAACGCTCCCTACAAGTATTACAAATTTGGAGACTACTCGGTCGCATTTCCATCTAAAGATTACGTTGAAATTTTAGATGAAATGGATGAACTTTCTACCTGGACTTCTTCCGATCCGGTAAAACTTTCCGCAACTGCTTCGAAAGATACTCTAATTTCAGGATCTCGTTCTCACAAATTGGTACTAAGTAACGCTCACGGTGTTACCTATTCAAAAGTATTCAACGTCAGAAGAAACGGGCTAAAAAACCTCCTTTTCTATATCTATTCCACCCAGAAAGACAATTGGATTTCAAATCAGGAAGGAATTGTCCACGTATATATCATAGATTCTTTGGGAGAAATTCACGAGAAGTCTGTTCCCATTGATCTTGAATCAACCTGGATTCCGTTTCCTCCTTGGGATATATCCGGTCTTGGAATCAAAACGATTGTTGAAGTCGGATTTAGATTCAATCATCCTCCGGATTGCGTAATCTATATCGATGAATTAAGAACTCGTTCTCATACTTCGGTAACGCACACGGTTCCTTTAGTAGAAGTAGAATACAACAACGCTCCCACAAAAAAGAACTGCAAACTCACATTCGGAGGAAAACAGACCTTAGAAAAATATTTGTCGGGGTATCTCTCGCAAATTGAAACGCTACGCTATCTTGCAAGGAACAGGTAAATGGCACTTCCTCCCTTATTATCAGGAAGACAGGATATAAACTGGAGATACGATGAGATTACAGGTAAATTTGTTTTTCAAGAAATCACAGGAGAAGTTCACACTGTAGTCGAATTTCCAGAACTCGACGGTAGGCGAGGGTACAGACTCAACGAAAGACCGGTCGATGACGGATCCATTCGAATTTATAAAGGAAGCGCACTCGCTGACAAGATCCCGGCCAATCTGCAATCGAGAGTTACTTCAGAACCAATCGGACCGCAGATAAACATCACTCCTTCGACGATGAAGGTAGTGGTTCCAAATACAGTCGAGATCGGAACACCATATATCAACGCGTATTTTGGAGTAGGGGGAGGAAAAACTGTTGAGAATGATCTTTTCATTCAGTATGTCGCTCTCAATTCAAAACTTTCAAGAGACGGATCCCTTCCGATGGAAGGAAATCTCAACTTCAATTCTCACAAAGGAGTCAACGTAGCCAATGGCACGAGTCCAGATGATACCGTAAATTTTAGTCAATTGAGTTCGGTAATAAGTTCTCTTACATCCGAAATCACAACGCGAACAAACGCAGACGTTACAATCAATGGAAAACTAAATCCTCTTTTGACTTTGGTGAAATGGAATAAATTTTCACTCATCGAGCGAGACTATGCAATCGACGGTCCGTTCGGAACTTTGGGTATGGAATCGTATTTAGGAAAGAAAGGTATTCTCATTTGGTATAACGTCCGAACCGGAATTGGTGGAATCGGCGCGCATGGTGATGATACAACCGACTTTCAAGTGATCGATGACCAAGGGGCAGGACAATACAATTTCCGTTGGACCGATCCTGCTAACGCACTCATGCGCTGGACTTTAATCCAGTGGGTTACGAATTACTTTCCATGAAAAATGAAATTCTTTTGATAAGGCGCGGAAGATCGTTTCAAAAATTCTTTCCATCCTCTAACTTAGAAGGCGCGACTGTTTTCGCTTCCTTTGGTAAGATAAAAACAGACGGTACAATTCAAAAACGGATCGGGTTTGAAACTGAAATCGTAGGTGACGGATATTTACTCAAAATGAACCAAACGGATACCACCGCACTCATATCTGAAATTCTAAGCTATGACGTCCTCGTCGAAAGACCGGATGTATCTTGGCCGGAAGGGAAGAAGGCCACTTTCGAATTTGGCGGTATTATCAAGGTTGAATAGAGGAAATTGCGGGTAAATCTGCCTTTAGAAGTAAAACAAAACGAAAGTACCGTCATCCGACTGAAAGGATTGAAGAATATCTTTGATCCTATCGCTCAAATTATTTTCCAAGTAAAGGAAAACTCTTCTTCTCTTAAAATCCTTATCTCTATTGAACCTCTTGCATCAGATGAGGGAGCCGATTGGGAACACGATGAAATCATAATTCGCATCCCTCCTGCGATGACTCGCGGATTAAAAGCGACCGTTTACGAATGGGATCTTTTAGTAAACCGACAAGGAAATTTTGAATATCCGTATTTCGGAACCTTTACACTCCTGGGAACAATCTCTAGAAATAACGAATCCGTTGACCCGGTCGTTATCAATGATTTAGAAACCAGACTCGCCGGAACTACTATGGGTCGCGGATCCTGGATGATCGGGGTTTTTTCGACGTATTGGCTTGGGAAACTCGGAAGTATCGGAAATCTTGTACTCGAAAAATGTCTTCAGTGGTTGGATCAAAATAAGCTTGGGATTTTAAATCCATATACCGGATCCAAACTTTTAAAATCCGGTTCCAGTGCGCTCCAAATCTCAGAGACCGGAATTGAAATAGATACAGAAGACAATATCTCCGGAGCAAAAAGTCTCTCCCTCCTCATTGCGCCTACGTTAGACGCACATGCTACACGTAGAGATTGGGTGATTGCTCTTGTAGATGCTGCGATTCTTCAAGCAAAAGCGGATCTAATCGATGGCGCACCCGGAGTATTAGATACTTTACTTGAAATCTCGGAGGCTCTGAACAACGACCCGAATTTTGCAAATACGATAATAAATTCTCTTTCCGCAAAAGCAGATCTCGTCAGCGGGAAAGTTCCTTTGTCTCAACTACCGGCGTTGGTCGCTACGGATTGGAATGACATTCTTAATAAACCTACGGAATTCAATCCGGCTTCTCATAACCACGACACTCGTTACTATACACAAGCTCAAGTTGATGCTTTGATTGCGTCGATTCCGAGCGGTTCGTCCGGTTTCGACGTTGGAGATATAAAAGAATCAGCTCGTAGTTCTCCTTTGATCGGTTGGCTCCTTTTAAACGGACAGACAATCGGCAACGTAGGTTCCGGTGCAAGTAACACAGGAACAAATTTTCAAAACCTTTATATTCTTCTGTGGAGTGATTGGCCTAATGCAGCCATTCCCATTCAAGACTCAAGTGGGGTCGCTACTTCTCGGGGTGCGTCGGCTCTTGCAGATTGGAACTTAGGAAAACGTTTACCGCTGCCGAACATCTCGGGTAGTTCTCCAATGGGTGCTGGAAATGGTCCGACACTGACTGCGAGATCGTTAGGGGACCGGATCGGTGAGGAAAATCATCTTTTATCAATCAGCGAAATTCCTGCTCACAATCACGGAGGAGGCGTCCATAATCATCCTGTTTCCACTTCCAATTTTTCTTTAACCGGCG
Source organism: Leptospira sp. WS92.C1 (assembly GCF_040833975.1). Classification (NCBI taxonomy): domain Bacteria; kingdom Pseudomonadati; phylum Spirochaetota; class Leptospiria; order Leptospirales; family Leptospiraceae; genus Leptospira; species Leptospira gorisiae. The sequence continues at coordinate 23,703 of NZ_CP162132.1, read as the reverse complement.
GTGGTATAAGTACGAAAGTCGGTTTTTCTTCCGTTACAAAAACAAACACAGACGCATCGGCCGCGATTATTACAACAGAAGGCGGAGGGCTCGGGCATAACAACATTCAACCTTCTCTTGTTCTAAATTTCTTTATTAAATATTAAACAAACCGCATGGATTTTCAAGTAAACAGAAACGGAGAAGAGGACTATCGCAAAGAGTGATTTCACAGGAACAATTCAACTATGTATTAACTGCATTAGGAGCGGTGATCGCCTATTTCCTAAAATTAGTTCACAAAAAAATAAACGAAACTTCAGTCGTTGCCTATGAAGCAATAAATCATATAAATATCCTCAAAGTTCAACTGGAATCCCAAGATACTCGGTTAGAAGAAAACAACATAACAGCTCGAGAATTAACGGAGGCCGTTCACAAATTAGAAACTATCTGCACAAGACTTTCTGAAATCATTTCTCAGATAAAAGAGGATAGAAAATGATTCAGGAGGGACTAAGAAGAATCGATCGAATCCAGTACCGTCTTACTCCTTATGATTACGTTCTAAGTGAGGCCTGGCATTACACTCAGAAGAATAATACCAATGTAGACGGCTCCAACAATATGGTCTATTACCCGGAATGGAGACGTTTCAATCAGTGTTTTATTTCCTCCGGCTGTGCTTTCGGAAACAAGCTCATTGATTGGCAAATAAAACGCGGATCCGTTTACAAAGCCTCCGGAAGATTCGACGAAAAAGCCTATTTGATGGGGGTAGGGGAATACAAGTCCAATGATAGATTTGAAAATAACAAACGGTTCTTTTGGGAAAATCACAGAAAGTATTTAAACATCAATTTAGCAGCAGCTTTTCCAGATTCGAATCCAATTCCGAAAGTTGATTACTCTAAGATCGGAATCGATTCAATCAATAAACTCGCAGTAGCGGTTGCATTCGGACGTCAGCCAATGTTTGGAATTCACCTCGGCGAAAATGGCGGCCACGTTTTGACTGCAATCGGATACCGAGTCAATGCAAGAGATCAAATCATTGGACTTTGGGTCTCGGATCCAGCCGGCATTTATATGGAAGGCTACAATCATCCTTACGACGGATTCATGTCGCATTTACCTGAGAAGGTATTCAAAGATATTTTTCGTAAACAAACGAACATGATAGATTTGGTTCTCTAAATGAAACAACATATTCAACGGGTAGGAAATGAGTTTAAAAAACCTACTTTTATTATCTTTCTTTGTAGCTCCGCAATCGAAGCCATTCTCCAAGCAACCGAAAAGGCGTCTCAGCTTACTTTATTCGGTCAAACGTTATCTTATTTTTCGATCATCGGGCTAGTCTCGTTTGTGTTGTATGCAAAGACACCTTTGATTGAAGTTTGGGGGAAATTAAAAAAGGAAGATAAGAAAAATCAAAAAACATCAGACTAGCTTGAGCCGGAATCAATTTGTAATTATAATAAATCAGTGTGATCAAGGCATTGGAAACCTATTTTCAAAAGACAAACGTTTAGAGTATTGGAAGAAAGTTGCGGAAGACAGAAGGTTATAAGCGGAAAGGCGATAATTATTTTTTTGTAATTCCTAAAATCAATTGATAGACTAAGTTTCTCGTTTCCGTGGGAACATTTTTATAAAAAGAAATAAAAGCATCTTCCACTTTATCATTGGTCATTTTGTTCCAAAGAAAGTCGCGTTTTTTCATTCTAGACAATGTATCAGAACTTTTTTCATTGGTAACATTAGTTTCCGGATTTCCATGACCTTTGATCAGCCAAAGTCCGGAAATCCGATGGATGAATTCAATTTCAGTTGCAATTTTATCTATAAGAGGACGCTTATCATTGCAAATATAACTGATATAGTTTTGCGATTTGCCAATTGAGGTAGCAAAATCTTGGTCATTCATCGCTAAGATATTTTTTATCGCATATCTAAGTCGTTTTCCTGGAGATGAAAAATCGACATTCTCGAGTGGGATAGTAATCATTTTTTTTGACATTTATCAGATAGTATCCTTAAATTTTTGCACAAATGAAAACTTCAGAAAATCAAGACTTCAAGCGAACAACGTGCGAACTGAGCGAGAAGTTGAAGTCAGACGAAGTACCATTTTCGCTTACATTTGGAAAGTCAAATTCCTTTTTGGAGTTACCCCCAAAAATCATACAGCGAATGTTAGCTCTTTTTCTATAAATTCTTTCGGCGACAACATTTGCAATCCCTTATGTGGTGCGAAGGAATTATAATCGTCAATCCAATTGTGTATTTTTAGCATAACTTCTTCAGCGTGATTTAAATGATTCACATAAGCATAATCTCTTTTGAATGTTTTCACAAAGGCTTCGGCCATTCCGTTACTCTCTGGAGAATAAGCAGGAGTATGGCAGACTTCAAATCCCAACGTTTCAATAAAAGCCATAGTCGCAAAAGCAGTATATTGAGGACCGTTGTCAGATAGGAACTGCGTTGAAGGAACGTTGGAATCACCAATCGTTGTTCCTTTGCTTCAAGAAGCATATCTCGAATCATTTGACCGTCAATGCCAATGGTTGAGGAAATATAGCTTATGATTTCTCTATCATGGCAATCCATGACAAAGGCCAACCAAATAAGCCGTCCATCCCAACAACGTATTCCTAAGATATCGGAACACCATCTTATATTGCTTTTTAATGTGATGATTTTCCCTTCATGGGTTTGTTTCAATCTTGGAGCATTCCTTTGTAAAAGTAGATTTTGTTCCTTCATGATTCGGTAGATCCGTTTATGATTCACTCGCGGTAAGTCCCTGCTTTTATTGATCCGATTGACGATTGCTGTAATTCTTGGATATCCGTAGGTGGGTCTATCATAGCAGACATCTTTAGTCGTTTGCAAGACATGCTCTTTGAATTCGCTGATCGAATGCTTTGTTCGACTAAAGCGATTCTTGTAGTAAAAAATAGACCGAGATACACCTAATGCGGAAGCGATTCTTGTCATTGGAAACCTTCGATTCCTTCCAATGGTTTTTGCGAGATCAGTTTTTTTTACGAGCAAGGATGACCGCTTCTTTGAGAATCTCGTTCTCTTCAGTCTTTCTTCCAAGAAGGCGTTCTAAATTTTTAATTCTCTGTTCGAGCTTTTTATACTCTGATTCAGGAACCAAGTTCTCTTCATTCTCGATTCCTTTGCTTGCACCATTTTCCATAAACCGCCTCCATTGGAAGAGTTGACTGGGGGCTATATTATACTTTCTCGCAACTAAAGAAACCGAATTTCCAGGTTCAAATGTCTCTTTTACTATCTGTTCCTTCTCCATCGAAGACCATCTTCTTCTTCGCTGAACAGAGGTGATTACGTGAACCGTATCATTAATAATAGTACTATTCATAGCATTACTCCTATTGCTTAGGAGCTAACTGCGATGTACGGTTTTAAGTGGGTAACTACAATACCTATGATAATATTTAGATTATTTTACAGGTATCATATTTTTCAAACTTACCTCCCTAATATTGAGTATGATGCCAAGAGCTTCAAAATGGGTGTATTAGATCCAGTAATTCCAATTACTCTGCCCGAAATATTAGATTTAAACAAAACGGAAATTGTAACTGATGCAATCCAATTTCAGTTTATGTCATTTGAAAGCACCAGCTCTTCTGTGCCATTGGAGGAAAATAATTTATTCAAATCTTTAAGAAAACCTTAAGCCGATTCCGAGTTGAAATCTAATAAAAAATATTTAAATAATGACGAATTAAATTTATATGAGCGTTCAGGACATTATCAATAAATACGACTCAATTTTAAATTAAACGTCAAATCTAATTTCGCTACTCGCTCTTATTAACTTTCCAATTTTGTAACTGAATAGGGCAAATAAAATAGATAGAAATTCCAAAGTCAGCGATTTTGACAGAATAATCCCACCAGTCTGAATCAGATGCATTACAAATTTGGGTATTTTTTTGACTCGCTTTACAAACAGCCAAAAATTTTCTATCCGATAAATCAAAGGATCTTAAATTTTCTGGAAGATTAAGCTCGTAAAATTCTGTGTTGTTATTATATGGAGTTATCGACACCAGATCACAAACTTTCACATTAAACTGATTTTCCCATAAATATTTTGCAAATCTGTCTCCTAATCCAGGTTGACCTGACCTATTTACATTTTTAAAATATTCATCAATAATTAAAAACTTATCGTCCAACACAATAATATCATTTTCATAAACTGAAAGTATAAATTCTTTACATTTTACAATATCATCAGAGTGTAATTGTGGTGAATTATCATTAGCACCAACCAAAACATTAGTATCGATTGCGTAATAATTCATATTGACTTTCTTTTTATATTTGCTTTCGTAATTGCTGAAATTTCTTCCATTTCATTCCCAAAGAAATCTAAAGGCCAATTCCGAATGTTACCGTATTCATCAATTTCGAGACTTTCAATTACTGACTCAGACTTTTCATTTTTACAAAAATATGCGCTTACTCTATTACTGTTAATTGCTTCCTCTGAGATTCTTCTCTGTAATCTCCTTAATAAATGTTCACTATGACTTTCTAATACTATTTGAATTTTCTTTTTTTCAATTGCATCAATAAAAACGTCAGCTAAGCCAGATTGAATTTTTGGATGAAGATGTATCTCCGGCTGTTCAATAATAATAGTTGAACCTTCCGGAACATAGTAACACAATGTCAGAATTGGCAATATTTGCGAAACGCCAAAGCCTACGTCGGTTAACAAGACGGATGCGCTTTCGGGATTTCTTTTGACTTTAACTTGATAAATATTAGAACCGCTCGCAATTTCTTCTATAGAAAATGAATCAATGATTCCAAGCTCTTTGAGCCAATATGCAACATATTCCTCAACAGTAAGTCGCTTCTTCTTGTAACCTCTTGAGATTGTTTCTTCGTTAATTCTTGATGCCAATAAAGCATCCAAAAATCGTTCTCCTCTTCTGCCCATATCACTCGGACGAGCGCCGGTCCAACTATATTCGCGCTTAGGATATTCCCGTAAAGGACCAAGATAATATATTTTCGAAAATGTATTCTCTAATGTAAGCTGTAAATCAAATAAGAAATCAGTGTTTTGGTAGTATGTTCTAGTTTGATCAGGGAATCCATAAAATTTATTTGGTTCCGGTAAAGACCACGCCCTTCCAGGAGCTCTTTTAAAATTATGCCTTTTACCAATATTCGAAGATTCAGAAGAAAGAATATAATCGTACTTATCTTTTTCCTGTTTTCTAACTTTAAATTTTTGCTCATCAAATTGATAAGTCATTTCCTGAACATAAATTCGTTTTTTCCCTTGAGATATTTCGGTCGCAAAGATTAATTTGTTATCGGCAAATAAATCTTTATTTTTAATTTCTGGATCCGAAATCTTAATATTTTCAGAGAAATTTAATTTGATTTCAAATTTTAACTCACGGGACGTTTCATGATTATATATAATATCTCTAAAGGATCCTAATTGTCTATATTGATTAATATCACCAAATTCTAATACTTGACTCCTATCAGATGACTCAATGGTCTGTTTCAATAATAGTAAAAAATCAATAATACTTGTTTTACCGGAGCTATTCGTTCCGAAAAATGCTGTTATAGCAGAGAATTTAACATTTTCAAAATTTTGCCAAGATTTGAAATTTTTAAAAGAAAGCTCTGAAATCATATATGAATTCTCATTTTGAAAAGAATTTTAAAAATATTTCAGATTACAAGACAATTCCTCTATGAAAAAATTCAAAGTCTATTTAAGATTTGAAAATAAGAACTTAAACGAGTATTTTACGATGTCGCATGATCGATAGGGGTACTTGTAGTAGCAAATTATATTTAAAATGATTAAAGTTACATTACATAGCACTCTTATCGGCTAAATTTTTAAACCAAACTCACTTATCATATATTTGCTTAACTTCCGATAATGTATGTTCTGTCGCATCAGAATTATGTCTCATTTTGAGAGTACCCATAAATGCTTTATAAAAAGAATTACAATATTCTTGAATATAACATAGAAATTAATTCAAATACATTACCAACCATTCATCAGTAAACCAACGGTATATCTTTCTCATCAGTAACGATGAGTCATAGCATGTTCAAATCTCCAGCCATGCGCTCATAACCCCAACCCGGGCAATCCTTTCACAATCTTCATTGTCTCAAGACTCACTGTGATAATCCGTTGAAAAAGCTCGAGAATATACTTCGGATTCTTCTCAGTCTTTGTTGCCCAGAAGTTTGCATCATTGACAATTCCAGAATCCTTATCCGTCTTCACACAATAGCGCTCAATAATCCAGTCCAAGGCCGGTTTTCCGTTGACCACATATTCGTAAGCCTCAACGGGAATCCCTTGGATCGTGATGTGCTCGTTAAAAAGAACCGTGGAACGATCTTTCTCTTTTCCGTTTTTCGCATAGCGCATCTGCGTAACATAGTAATCCGTATCGGAGAGCTTTTTCAAAGAAACAATCTCCACTTTATAGGGTTTTACTTTCTCATAATCAACATGAAGTTTTGCAAGTTCCCGCCCTGCCTTTTCAAAGGCGCGAAAATCCAATGCACTCTTTACTGCGGGAATGCGCGGCAACTCTTTGGAAAGATTGTCTGCATATTTTTTAAGGTACTCGGGCGAATGGAGAAGCCCATATATATAGTAAAATAAGTCTTCTTTTGTGATTTTTTCATCGGGATATTTTTCTTGAAAATGGGCAAGCCCTTCATCGGTTATCGCATCTCTGCGCTTTCGAAAAGAAGCATTTTCTTGCAGAGACGCGGAGGACTCTGTTGTATTAGCAAATGCGAAAAGGCCTTCCTTTTTGGTGGAATACAATTCACCTGAATCGGTGTCGTAGAGATAAAGTGGAAAGCACTGCGCATCTCCATTAAAGTGCAAATCTGGTAATACATTGCTAATCAATGCAATAAATCCTGTTCCTATATATCTTGAATTAATTGTAATCAAAATATTTTCTACCGTTGCATCGGGGAAAATGCGGGGTAATTGGTATACCATGTTATTCATCTGTCGGTGAAAATATAAATATTGTTTAGAAAATGGTCGATACAAAGCTTTATATACCGACTTTAGATCAAATTCATAAAGTTTGCCTTTTTCCAAATCCCACTTATTAGCTCTATCCCAAGTGAAGGCTGTTGAATCAAATTGAACAAAGCCTGCCGCATCTGTTCCTTTACCTTCGTTTTTATATCGTTGCATTTCAGAGTTATAGAAATTAATCGATTTATTTACATTATCTACTAATGATAACCTATCAAAATTATAAACCCAGGTATCTCTATTTGTCTTTACCCCATTCGAATAATTTCCAAAAATAACAATGGAACCTTTATCTCTTTTATCACCCATTGAGATAAGTTTCTCAAAACTATCATCCCTTTGATTAATCCAATCGTTGTGCTTGTCGGGTTGAATCTTTTTCCATACTTTTTGTTTGGAAATTTCCTCAATGCTTTTGAATTCTATAAGCTTCTGTAACTTATCTTCTCTGGAGAGATAATCGCCTACATCGTGAAATAGAATTTGGCCTCTGCTTTTAGAATCAGGATTTTTTACAAAGAGTGTGATTGCAATTGGTGCTCGACTTCCACTTCCAAATAGTTTACCTCCCTCTTTTCGAGAAAGCTCGCCTGATGTTCTCTGATTCCCACGTAAGTGGAAAATATAAAGGGAGCTGAACTCTTCTACCAGACACTTCCGAAGACCATCCATTGCATTCCCTTCAATATAGCCTGCATTGGTAATAAAACCCATCACCCCCTTTTCTCCAAGACGATCCGAAGCCCATCGGATGGCTCGAATGTAAGAATCATAAAGAGAATTTTTATTCGTAGCCCTTGAATTTGTTCCATAGGTTTTCTCTATGCGTTCATCAAGCAATGGGTATTTCACATTCTGGTTGTTGTCGTTTGCACTTTCTTGACCACTCGAATAAGGAGGATTCCCAATGATAACGCGAATATCGAGGCTCTTCAGTCGATTGCGTCGCTCTGAGTTATCAACCATGTATCGGCTAATTAGATCATCTTTTTCGTAAAGCTGGAAAGTGTCAGTTAATAGAATTCCCTTGAACGGAGTGTATTCTCCGCCCACGATGCTATGATAAGTGGCCTCTATGTTGATTGCCGCAATGTAATATGCAAGAAGTACGATCTCATTGGCATGAATCTCATTCTTGAATTTATAAGGCAAATCCTTTAGATCAATCAGTCCACTCTGCATCAAGCGCGTAATAAAAGTTCCAGTCCCGGTGAATGGGTCCAGAATATGAACATTCTGACTTCCGAGAGATTCGCCAAATTCACTTTTTAGAATATCGTTTACACTGTGTATAATAAAATCGACTGCTTCCACTGGAGTATAGACAATTCCCAGACGCTCCGACATTTTGGGAAAAGCGTTGCTAAAAAATTTATCGTAGAGTTCGACTACGATTTTTTGACGGGCAAGAGGATTCTCAATCCCCTCTGCTCGCATCTTTACACTTTCATAAAAACGAGTGAGCGTATCGGCTTCTTTTTCCAAATGGTGTTTTTGAAGTAGATTTAGAATTTCATCCATTGCCCTGGAGACAGGATTCAGATTGGCAAAGCTGTAGTTACTAAATAGCGCGTCAAAGACAGGTTTTGTAATGAGGTGCTGAGCAAGCATCTCGACAACCTCGTCATTGGTAATACTATCGTTTAAGTCGTCGCGCAACTCATCGGCGAATGCAGAAAAAGATTCGATTTCTTTTTGATTGGATGAATTTTTTAGAATGGCGTGAATACGGGAGATATGGGTATTTGCGATTTTTGCAATATCAGAAGCCCATTCTTCCCAGTGAAAGCGATTTCCGCACTTTTGAACGACCTTATCGTAAATTGCCTTTTCAATCACCCCGATCTCAAATTGAAGTTGGTAGTTATCGGAACTACTTCCTGGTACGGTTCCTTTTGTTCCAATCCCGAATACACCTCGTCCAGAGTCTCCATTCGATTTTGATTTTTTTCCTTCTTCAGCCGGTTTTAAAACACGAGTATTTTTTGCAATCTCGTTTGTTACGGCAATGACTTCTATTCGACTTAGGTTCGGTCCATTGAGATCGATCTTATTGATCTCCGCATCAAAACGATCGTCATGGGATCGTAGTGCTTGAAGCACCTGCCAGACTACTTTGTAGGTTTTATTATCATTGAGCGCTTCATGGGGTTCCACTCCTGCTGGAATTACAACGGGAAGAATCACATAACCTCGCTTTTTATTGGGAGCCATCCGCATAACGCGACCTACGGATTGTACTACATCGATCTGAGATTGGCGGGGTGATAAAAAGAGAACGGCATCAAGTGCAGGAACATCGACACCCTCTGAAAGACAACGGACATTGCTCAGAATTCGGCAACGGTTTTCCGGGGCATCCTCTTTAAGCCATTGTAACTTTGACTCTTTTTCCGTTGCATTCATGGAGCCATCGACATGATCGACTTCCACGTGCAAAGGATTTTCAATCGTTTCGTGCGCCAGGTAGGCATCAACTACTGTCTGAAACATACTTGCGATTACTTTTGAGCTGACTTTGTGAGTCTTTGCGCCTTTGTTGTATTCGATGACCTGAGCAAAGGATACAGCCCGGCGTATTGGACCGGTATCATCTCTCAGACTCTCTTTCGATCCGAGTTTACTCAGAGCCTTCCAACATCCGACAATTTTGGCAGCGTCATCCATACGAAGTTGATTATCTTCATCAGAAAGAAGTTTCTGAAGCCTGTTATTGATGTGATCTTCTTCGACTGCGAGAACAATTACTTTGTAATCTACGAGTAATCCCCGTTGTACAGCATCAGAAAAATTGATGATATGTAAGGCCTTACCAAAAAGCGATTCGTCATCCATTGAAGCCAGAGTAATGTTTTCCTGCTGTGCCTTCGCTTGAGCAGTTTCCCCATATATTCGGGGAGTTGCGGTCATATATAAACGTTTCTCGGCTTTCATGAATTTTGCATCATGAACTTTGACAAATGCACTTTCGTCTTCGCCTTCAAACGTTGCACCGGTCGTTCTGTGTGCCTCATCACATATGATCAGATCGAATTTCTCCAGCTCGTGGTTCATTTGAGCCTTACTGATAACTTCGATGGAATGATATGTTGAAAAAACAACACTCATGTGTTCGTCATCGTGACGCTTTTTCATCTCGATAGCTAAACGTTCCGGTTGGGTCGTAGCAGGATATTGTAGCTCATGTGCGAAGGTCTCGACGGTATCATCGTCTTTTTTTCTTTTCTTTCCGATCTCGCTGTCAGAACAAACCGCAAAGCTACGCAGAGGGACTTCGCTCTCCTGTGTCCACTCCGTAAGTGCCTGAGATAAAAGAGAGAGACTCGGAACTAAAAAAAGTACCCGCTTCCCTTTTCCGGTTATACGTTCAGCAATTTTTAGGCTTGTAAACGTCTTTCCAGTGCCGCAAGCCATTATAAGTTTCCCCCGACCATCTAAGGAAAGACCGGAAACTACTTGCTCAACGGCAGTTTTTTGGTGCGGACGAGGAGACTTCTTTTCTTTGAATTCAATCTTCGCTTTCGGTTTAAATCTACTCCAGTCAATACTGCTTTTTTCCAAATCAAAAAGATCTATTTTTGTGACTGGAATCGTTTGCCCGCGAAGGGCATCCTCAGCGTGTTCACTCCAGTTATTTGTAGTAGCTACAATAATACGATGTGTAAATGGCTTCTTGCCAGATGCGGTAAAAAATGAATCGATATCCGATTTTTGAATACGGTATTCAGGCGAATAAAATTTGCATTGTATCGCATGATAATCTTCGGTTCCATGTGTCTTTGCAACGAGATCGATCCCGGTATCTCGTTTGTCAATTTTTTGGAGATCAGCCCAATCTGAATACATCCAGACATCGCTATAATAGTCTTTGTATGTTGGTTCATTTTTCAGATACGCCTTTACCAGCTCTTCGAAGTATGTTCCTTTTTCTCGCTGTGTTAAAGCATTGATTCCAAACGACTGCAAAATTTGGTCTAATTCAGTAGCGATCTTTGGGTGATTCATTTCCGACATGTTTCCAAATCTACATGGATCTCAAATTAGTCCTCCCAAAAAAAATGAGATGGGGACTAAAATAATTGGAGGGAAACGGAAACCATTCGGAAGAAAAGATCTGTTATCTGAAATGATTCCTAGGCAAAAGAATAGCAAACCTATCGCGGCAAAATCTACCTTATCGTGTTACTTTTTATTTCCAATCGTCTAGCGAAAGTAACGTGAACATTACATTAGAAATTAATAGGAAAAATATGCAAGTTCTTGCTTGGATCATTCCTACTTCCGATAATATGTAATTCTGTATCGATCGACACTCACTCTTTCTGATCGGATTCGCGATATCGCCCGTTGATACTCCGATTCAGCTCTTTCCAATATCCATTTTTACAGGAATTGGTGACAACCAGCGAACGATCAGGTCAGGCTCTTCTTTGTTTCCAACCCAATAATGATGCCAATGTGCTCGCCTAATATGTGGGGTCATTTTTCCATCTTTAGAATCATTAGATTTCTCTAAATTCCTATACTCTCTTAATTTCTTACTAATTTCAACACCTACGTACCAAACTACCGCGCTCGAATTTTCTTGAAAATCTAATGGATTTTTTTCGCTTCCTCTTTTTCTAAAATTCTCATGCGAGAATGAGCCTTTATATTCCGCGTCTTCCGAACAGAGGTACAGAACAAACGGGAGTAATTTTTTAAAATCTTCTAAATATTGCGATTCAATTAGCTTGGAATATTTAACTTCATTTCCATCAGTCATGTTTAGGTATTTAAGATTTCCCTTAATCCCCTCTTTCATTTTCCCGAAAGACTCCTCAAAAGTTTCTGTTTCGAGTCTGAAGGAAAGCAATTGAGGTAAGTGGTTCTTTAACACTAAAACAATCTTGAATTCTTCCGCTTCTCCATTGAAATCCAGATGAGTAAAAAATCCAAATGCTGCGAATTCGTTTTCCTCCGGTAGCTCGACGTAAATTGACCACTGAGGCAATCGCTTTAGAATTTCGACAGGCACCTTATCTGGGAATTTAGAATCTGATAACTCTTCGAAAATTTCTGGACTGAAACGATATATTCCTTTTGTGAAGCTCCAAGGAATGAGCGCGGTCAACATGCTCGTAAACGCAATTTTATCTGGATACTTTGGATCATTCTTGTCCGGAAATCCTTTAAACACGAGAGGGAGAAATAAAGGGAAAGGTGCAAAGACCCCTTTAGGCCAATCTGGAATTGCCTTTCCTTTTTGTTCTAAGATTTGCTTCGTATGCTCTTTCCAATTCGGATATTGGATTTTCATTGCGTTCCAAAGTAATTCCGGCCCGGATTTTTTCTTAAATAAGTTTCGATTAGAACGTCTAGAAGTTTTCATATCCCCCTCTCGCTAATTAAAGGATACAAAATTGATTTCATCGCAAGACAACGTCTATCAAAAATATTAATCTACCGGAATATGAAAGTGTTTCTTATGGCGGCTTTTCGCTTCCCGGAATGCGGTTGCATTACTTTGAGGTATATCGCGATTCTCTTTTTACGGATTCGGATAACGCTTTCCGTTTTTTTCGAAGCATTGGCGCGAAAGTATATTCGTAAAAATACAATTAATAATATGGAATACAGCTTGTTCTTAGATAAAATTATTGATAAAAGAAAAGGCTTCGCTAAACTCATTACCTATTTAACAAATCCATGCTTTCAACCCCTCCGTGCGTGGAGGGACTATTTTAAAAGAGTTCTAACTGACTTAATTCTGGATAATCTACTTTTTTCAAAATATCTTCGTCGAATTCATCATCGGTCTTGAACTTGCGAATCGTATAGAAGTCCATATTTTCTTCCGGATATATTTGGAGAAGTGGTTCGATTTCTTTCTGACTCTTGAGCGATTGGTCGATCCATACATCTTCTAATTTTCGCGGAAGTATCAGCGGCATACGTGAATGAATTTGTGAAAATTTCTTATTTGGCGGCGTCGTGAGCATTGAGTATGTTTTTTTAACTTCTCCGGTTTCCGGATTTGTCCACTCATCCCAAATTCCCGCCAAGCAAAATATTTCCTCATGTATAAGAAACACACGATACGGATATGTATTCTTTAGAACTTCTTTACTGTCATAGAATCCAGTCGAAGGAATAAGACATCGTCTTTCTAAGATTGCCTCTCGAAAGGAGGGCAATTCGAAAATCGTTTCTGACTTCGCGTTCAAATTTCCATTTTGCATCTGATTTGCTTTCTCTACACTCTTTACCCATTTTGGAATTAAACCCCAGCCCGCACTTAAAAACCGATTTTCGTCTTCTCGAATTACAAGAGGTCGCGGCTTGTGTTCGTATCCGTGTTCGTGAAAGATAGGACGAAAGTCCGGCGGTTCAATTAAACCCGCACTAAATCGCGCGGAAAGTTTCTGGGATGAGGCCGTTAGTGAGTTATGATAACACAATGGGAATATCCTGCCAACGGGTGGTATATCGCGGAGAAAGGTTTTCTTGTCGAAGAGACCAAGCATTCTGCTTACTCGCAACCGCGAGCTTGACCTTGGACTTTCCGTATCGTGCATTAATCTTGTCCATTGCCTCAGAGATTTTTTCGTCGCGGTCCCGATTAAAATTGTCGAACAAGTCGTTTTGCTGGTCGCTTTCCAACCTGATTTGATCGAGAATTACACCGGCTTTCTTGTATTGTAGCCCGCGTTTGTAGATTTTTCGCAGACCGTGAAGTGCATAGCGGACAATCTTGATCGTGTCCTGCATTTGGACTGGAAGGGGAACGATCGTATTACATCCATATTGTTCTAGGTCCGATCTGTGCTGATTCGTATGAACGAAGACGCGAATCAAATTCGTGTAACCTTTTTGCTTCCGGAGATTATACGCCGCAGCACTCGCGAAGGTCGCGACCGCTCCTTCCAACGCTTCCCGTGTGTCTTTCATTGAACTAAAGGAACGCGCTACGGAGATCGTCTTTTTTGCGGGATCGACTGTGACGAGAGACGAGCATTCAATGGAGTTTAGCTCATACGCGATTCGCGCTCCAACCACCGTTAAGTGCTTTCGAATCCAATGTTTGTTAGCTTTCGCGAACTCCCAAGCGTTCGTGATTCCGACAGCTTCGAGCTTTCGCGCATACGCGGGACCGATCCCCCAAATATCCGCAACGGAAACTTGCTTTAACGCAGCTTCCCGCGATTCTTCTGAATCGATGATATAGATTCCGCGATATTCATCCTTTTTTTTCGCGAGATGATTCGCGAGTTTAGCCAGCGTTTTTGTCGGCCCCATCCCTACGGAAACAGGGATCCCCGTGTTTTTTGGAATCTTCTTATATATCCGCTTCGCGATTGCGGGTAACGTGTCTTTTGGAAATCCGGAGAATCCGAGAAATGCTTCATCGATCGAGTAAACCTCTACGTCCGGAGAAAAATGACTAAGTTCGTTCATCACTCTTCTAGACAGGTCGCCATAGAGCGCGTAATTCGAAGAAAAGACCGTAATGTTATTTGCTGCGAAGAAATCCTTACGAAGAAACGCCGGTTCTCCCATTTGGATTCCGAATTCTTTCGCCTCCTTGCTTCGTGAAATCACACAACCGTCGTTGTTTGATAGGACCACAACCGGACGAGTCCTAAGCTCCGGACGAAACAACCTCTCGCAAGAGCAGTAAAACGAATTGCAATCAACGAGACCGAACACCCCACCCTCCGAGTAAATTATGGCAGCTACATGAGGCCACACCCCAAAGCTGGAATTCGTTTTCATTTGTAATCGGAATCGGTGGATAGAGCGGATTTCCGGATACAAGAGTGCGCTTGCGTCCTTCTATTCGAAGGATTTTTGTAAGAAATGTTCCGTCGTACGTGCAAACTACAACGTGTCCGTTTCGTGGTTCGAGGGATCGGTCGACGATTATTAGATCGTCGTTGCGTACAAAGACATCTTCCATCGAATTCCCGAGGACACGCGCCCAGAAAGTGGAATCTGGATTCGGTATTAGAAGATCGGTCGGGTTAAGAACACTTTCTAGATACTCTGCTGCCGGTGACGGAAATCCCGCACGAACTGGATTTATAAAAGGATATACTCGATCTGTGAAAAACGGAGGTTTACTGAATTGTTTCTCGTCAAAGTGCACACCTACACATTAGTTTAGCTATTCAACCTTGTCAATTCGGGAATCAAATTAGTCTTTCAAAGTATCAGATTTTTTTATCGTTTTGGAGAACATAACCAACCCTCTTCGCAAAATTTTAGCCGTGAATACTTTCAAATCCTAAGTATTCTAAAACTTGAATCTCATTGTAAGCCTTTGAGAAAAAATAGGTAATCAAAGAGTGAAAGGCTTGAATTATGATATTTATGTGACATATTTATATTATGTCACATATAATAATCAAAGATGCAAAAGTTAAACAAACACAGACCACGTATTACGTTACGTGCGATTACGATAAGAACCCTGAATTGATCGAAAAGGCGCGAACTTTCGTACAAGATCAATATTCGAAACTCGGTTATGTTGGGTATGATTCCGAATTCGATCGACAATTTGACTTAAACGGTCTTAGCCAATATTTTATCGGATTCGATAATGAACAAAATATTGTCGCAACCTCAAGAGTTCTAACTCGCGGACCTGCAGGACTCCCTATTGAATATGCCAGCAGAAAAAATTCAGAAGAAAAAGTATATTTAGGTCCAGGAAAGATATCCGAAATGAATTCATTTGCTGCTTCGGATATGGCGGCAGGTTTAAGAGTTTTGGTGATGAGCGCTGAATATGTTCTGCAAAAAAAATATGACGCAACCTTCGGACTTTATGATGTAGAAAGACCAGCGGTCGGAAGACTCTACAATCGCTTTGGTACTGTAGAATCGAAAGAGCATCCTTATTCAATTTACTACCCAAATTATGGCAAATTGGAAGCGGGCGAAATTCGACCGACAGAATGGGCAATACAAGTGTCAGATTATTCGAAAATTATTGCAAAAATACGTCAGAGTTAACTTAATGTTTTCCAGGGAAATATACCTTGGAAACATCTGTAATTTTATTTTTCGCGTCAGTATTTAATTTTTCATTAGGACTTTACGTTCTCGTAGCTGTTCGACAACGACGAGAGTTCCGCGATTTCGGCATCCTTTGTATCCTAATTGGTATTTGGGATGCGTTATTCGCCATTCCATTTATAATACAAAGTAATACTCTTTTTTGGGCGCGTGTCATGACGCTTCCAATGATTTCCAGCCCGCTTGTTCTCGTTAGGTTTATTTATCCCTACGTATTCGACAAGGGATTGTCTAAAATCTGTAACTATTTGATCGTAATTGGATATATTCTTCCAATTTTCGGGTTCAGCTTTACTGACTTCTTTATCAAAAACGCTACAGTTTTTGATTCGAAATTATATTTTGAATCCGGATTCCTTTATGATTACTTCGTCATTGGAGGAGTATTAAGTCTATTTTATTCAGTATTTGTACTATGCTTAGGATTCAAAAGGCGCCGAGGCCTTGATCGTGTCCGAATTGTTTATATTGCAATCGGAGTATTCATGTGGCTTTTCTTCATTGGAACTTTTTCTTTTCTTTTAAAATATTTTGGATTTCCGGAATTTAATTTCATAGCCCCGATCGGTTGCACTATTGCGACAGCAATATGGTCAATCGGAATTATTAGAATTAATTTATTTGAAATATCGGGATTTGAAAATTTAATTCAAACAAACTCAATAGTAGCAAAAGCAAATATTTTTATTTTTAGACGTGTCGATTCCGTAAGTTACCAAAGGGCTTTATTTCGCCTTAGAAAGAATGTAGTAGTTCGGATAGTTCAGAACTTTACACATTTACAAATTAATTCTGAATTAACAACGGACGAAATATACAGTTACTTAGCAAATAGCGAAAAGTCTTTCATTCCTCTAATATTCTATCTGCAAAAACGTTAATGGATTTTATTTGATTCGGATCCATCTTGTTGAGCTTCCAGAAAATATCCATAATTTCAGGTGAAGACTTTATAAAGCGGATAAAAAGAGTAACTTCTTCGACTAAGTTATTCTTCTCCTCTTTCGAAATACCGGAATCTAAAAGAAAAGGATCTTTTTCGAAATTTCGAACAAAAATAATTGGGTCCACTTTTTCATTTTTATAAAGATTTGTTATAAAAGCAATTGTTGGTTTAGATTGATCGTTCAAATACCGACTAACGGTCGGTTGCTTCACCTCTCCTGCTTTCGCCAAATCATCCTGACTCCAGCCCCTTCGTTTCATTAATTTTTCGAGAATATAACGATAACTCATAAATATACACTTCTGTATATTTTTTGCTTGAAATATACACTCCTGTATATTATACTTTCATAAACTCCTAACACCGATTTCGACACATGATAACTAAATTTCGAAAGTAGGAATTATGCAACCGAAAAGCAATGCCGAATCAACCCTGAATACAAATGAAATCTTACCGATTCTCGGAAATTCAGCCAATAATCCGAATAATGAACCGCTATATAATGAGGATCTTATTACTGCATGTAAGGCGTTAGGGTTGAAAAAGCCGGTTAAAGAGATTTATCAACTGCTTCAAAATTCAAAAGACCCAGAATACAATTTAGTCAAAATCCATACTGTTTATCATGTGTTTTCGGGTCTTTCCAATAACGCTCATGTTTTAAATCTGCTAACCAGTCTTGGAATCATCCATCATAGAATTCCTGTTATACCATATGCGCGGAAGAAACCTTTTAATAATCGTAAAAATAAAATCATAAAAATTGGTTCATAAATGATTTACAGTTACAAATCATTAATTCCGGAAAATCTTACCGAATCCGATCTAACACTTTTTGAAAATTTTACAGGCAAGACTCTACGTCAGAGAGATATTGAAGCAATTTATAAAGGAACCGAATTCAAAAAAGTTCTTCACTTTATCAAAAAACAAAAACGATTAACATAACGTGAAGAACTTAAATTAATAATCAAGGTACGATTCGTATCTTTTGATATAAATAATCCCCTATACTACAGTCGGCGGTAGTAAGCCCGCAATACAGCACATCACCAACACTATAATTTTCTAATGTTGTTTGATTATTGGTATAATATGAACTTGGAGCCGCAGCGATCAAAATCGGCTGCTTTGTCGCGTCAACTTCAGTATACCAAGAATTTTGTTTTGTAGTTCCAGTACTTGGACACTTACACTGCAATTTAGCTCCCGCCGAGATAGTAGCAGTGCCGACGGCAACAAAACTCGAAGTATTCGTATTGTAGATAAGCGAATTAGTAGAAAGCTGAAAGCAGTTCGCCCCGGTAGCTTTAGCTGTATTCGCTTGTTGACACTTCTGCTGGGTATCAATTGAACTTTGAATCAATGGCCACAATAAAGAATCCGAAGACTTTCCTTCACTTGTCGGCTTGCATGAAACTGCAATGGAAAGAATGAACAAAAATGTTAAATTACGGATTTGCATCACATACCTCTTGAGAATAAATTTGCGGAAAAGAAAGCGGAGAACCCGCCAAACCAATATTCATACAACCGTTTTCAAAATTTTGTCGCATGTCTAACATAAATGGACCATGCCAATATGGGTCAGATGTTGGATACCCTAAAGACGAATTTGTTTCACCTACGGATTGATATAAAGTTAAAAATTTATCGGGTACCCAGTAGGCTTCGGAATTATTTTTAGCATAAACTCGAACTAAATACGGAAAAAATGGCCATACTACATACCGAATAAATTCTTTATAAGCACCAGTAGTGCCTATCATCGTTGGCTCAATGGAAAATGCTTCAAACTGATCGACTCCGTTAATTATCGCCTTTGCATCAATTCTTTTTCCAATCTCTAACGTTCCCCGGATCGATTCGTTCATTGAAAGAATATTCTTCAACGCCATAACTTTTGCGATATGAGAACCCCAGCGTTTTTGACCGATTGCGGAGAAGTGCACGGCATCAAATGCCCCTAAATTGTAATTCGAAGGATCAAAGGACATTGGAAAAGAGTCCTCAATTGAAATTAGCGGATTATCACCTAACATGTATATTCCGAATTCTTGACCTAACCTAGCGGCAAGTCTCCCAGCAAAAGCTGTAAAAATAAATGCCAATCTAAGCATTCGTTTACCGTCTGTAATTTGATCCGGATGCTCCATTAGATTATCTGTAGCCCATGCGATCGCAGGAATACTAACAACGACAGGTTTTCCATTATCTCTCACTACTTGATAAGTTAAAGTATTTGTAGATAATACGGAATCTTCGACTAAAAGCTCTGATTGCCAAATCCACCAAAGCTCCACGTAATTATTTGTTCGACCACTTATTAAATCGGAAATAAATCCGAATGGGTTGGTAACGAGAGCAACAAGCCACATATACATTTTTGCTTGACCTTCTAATTGAAAGAGTTGTCTCATTCCTCCAATTATATCATTTCCACCTGCATGTATAAACGTTGGTCCTACCGATCGCCAAGTCGTTAAATAGTTTAATTCATTGCAATATTTTAGGAGTCCGACCATTTCTTTAGCGGTTTTTCCAGGATAACTTTGTTGATAGACTATCCCATTTTTGTTAATAGGATGATTTGCTGTTGTATCCAAAACGAAAGCAGAAGATTCGTCATCCGCCCGAAGCTGTCCTCTAAAAATTAGAGGCGCCGGTTGTTCTTGAGGATTAAGTATATTTCCACCGAATCCAGAGTAACCCGTAAAATAATACAATCGGCTATCACCTAATAAAGTCATTGCCGCATTTCCATTTACAAAATGACCCGTGCAGTGAATTGGTAAACGAATCGTATTATTTCCTTCTAAATTAAAATGCGGGGAAAAAGAATACATTTCGTAAAAAGGATGAAAAAGTGGCGGTGTCGCGCTCAAATATCCCAAAGGAAATAAACAAATTAAAGTAATAATTATTTTATAAAAGTATTTCATGTTCACTCTTTTAACCTTAGTTCAATCTTTTTAAATGCTCTCTTCTTATTTGTATGAGCACTTTAGTTTCCGACTCTAAAAATTCTCGAAACCTTGTATCTAAATCTTCCGAAGATCCTTCGAGAACCTCTTTGCGTTTTTGAATTTGATAAAACAGCAATTTTGTATTTTCTCGTATATACTCCGACGGCATCGAGGACAATTTTGAATTTGTATTCTCAATTGCTTGAATCATATAAATTTCCGCCTTTGCGCCGACATTCCGCGTTATGCGCTTATAAATATCCTGCATTTCTTTAGTGAATTGAAGATACTTTTCTGGTCCAGCGATCCCTTCTCCCTCTAGATACACTAAATATTCATTATAGTATTGGGTTTCTTCATACTGTGGCCTGAAACGATTATCGGTCTCTAATTCGGGATAAACACAAGGAGAAGGATTGCAATAAGCATCGGCTTTAGTTTTAAATTCTTGTGATTTTAATTTAGAATTCTGATCGACGATTAATGGTAATCCGTATCTTACCTTTAAACCATTTGTTTGGAAGTTTCTAATTTCTGCTTTTTTACTTTCGTCAAAAAATGGCGTCGCTGGTGCATTTGGATCATTGCTGTTTGACAAACAACCATTCGAACCTAAATTACATTCCCCTACACCTGTGAGATTATAAACGGCTTTTGAAATGGGAACTTCAAGATCATTATTTACATTATGATTTCCTGAAATAAATAAATCCGTTCGTATTATCGAATTTTCATCGGTTCCGCAATGCCAACGGTAGGAGCATATTTTTGAAGTACAGATCCAATCTGGCTCCTTCATAAGATAGATTACGTTACCGGATAATGCAAGATCCGTTATGTCGGTTTTAGAACAATCAGCAATTTCAGTATTTGTTAATAAGTCGATTGGCTTGTCATAATATTCTGTTGAAATATTCGCTCCTGAGCGATTAACGTCCACATTCCCTAGAACGGAATTAATACTACCCAGCAATTCCTTTTTGTAGCTATTGGCAAAATCATATTGCCCGTTTATTGGCCGCAATTGTAGTGAATTTCTTATTAGTTTCTTATCATACGCTTGCGAATCTGATCGATTTAAAAGTGGAATTTTTGAAAATACTCCATGAGCTAAAAATGACTCAGATTGGGACTCATTCTTTCCTAAAAAATAAATAAAATCTATATTTTGCTCGAACCTTGGCATCCCATACCCTTCAACTGTAAGGCTCCCAACAGTTCCGCCCGGCGATATATAGTTTATTGAATTTAACTTTGCATCATTTAAGATCGATTTAGTGACAGCAATTTGGCCGATTGTAATCAAGTGATGAACTCCAGAACCTACATAAGCAAGAGTAGTATTCTGCAAAGTCTCTCTACCGATAACTATCTGATAACTTTTCTTAAGTGCCAAATTCATTTCCTTTCCGGCTACTTCGGAGATTCTGTTATAAATTTCAGGTTCAAATTCAGCTCCGCCAAAATGCCGTAATATTGGTCTGAATTCATATACGGAATTATCACCTAAAGCAAAAGAATCCAAAGGCGAGATTTCTAAATAAAATTCAGAAATCTGATCTTTAGTTAAATTCGCTGAAACTGGAATTGAGATACGACTCAATTCTGAAATTTCATTACTTACTTCATTCTCTGTTCCGTAATTTGCAATCGCTTCTGAGGAAAAAAATATTTGAATTTCTTTAATCGCTCCGGAGTTGACACTTTTCGAAGAAATTAACGCAACATTTCCGTTGGTTATTGAAGACAATTCAAAAGAAGAGGTTGAAGTATTAATTGGAATAATGGTTCCGTTCGAATAAACAATTTTTACTGAGTTTACCTTAACCGTACCACTTCTCAAGGATTCAGTTTCAAACTTCCTTACCTGAAATCCATTCAGTGATAGCCTTACATTTCTATTCTCTGCGTCAGACACACTTCTCTTTGTTTCAAAGGCAAGATTTCTAGCACCCGAAAGGATTACCTGGCCTCCAGGCTGACTATCATAAAAACGAACATTAGTAATCTTCCCGTTAGTAACAGAAAACGGTGTATTTAAGCTAAAAGTAGTGTTATCTAAATCTAAATTGTAAATTTTATTGTTTATATTTATTACACCTTGAGCGCTGAAATCTATTTTCAAATTGGTGTAATCTCCGGACCGAAGTTTTACAAATGGCATTCCGAATACCCGGCCATCGGAAGGCCGTATAAAGATAAATTTTGGTGTTTGGATTTTCTTAGAATTCGCTTTAAAACCGGACGTTATATTTATCTCGTTAATTTTTAAACGAATCCAAACTACATCATTTATGTTTCCGAGACCTATCATCGTCAGACGATTTGCTATATTTTGAAAACGAAGATCCAATTTAACCCCTTGGGGCGCATTAAATGGCTGTTCTTCGTCAGCTGACAATTTAATTCTAAAAAGAGATTTACCTTGAGCTGGTTGGATGATTCCTCCATTTGAACCTCCAATTCCGTCAATAAAATCTATCGGACTCCCGTTGGTTTCATTATCCGAACTAGACTGCACTACTCCTGCGCGTTTATCAGCTAACCCAAGTATAGCTAAATTTTTAAAATCACTCCCTGATTGATTTTGCAGTCCGCAATCGACTAAAACTAAAAATACAATTAATTTTAATATTATTTTACTCATCGTCCTTTAACCTTGAATTTGAATATTTTTTGCAGAACTAATAAACATGTAGATATTAGAATCGAAGATGAAAACGCTAACACATCCAAATTTGATTCATTTTTTAAATGCGGAACTTCATTCATCATTTGTAGAGGGATTTCATTTTCTTTACGAAATTCTGTTTTTAGTTTGGAGATTTTTATATTAGATAACTTGGATCTTAATTCCTCATTTATCAAATAACCTTCGCTTGCTTTTTTATATTTATTTAATGCCTCATGGTAGTCTCGATTTTCAACTTTTGAGTCACCGCTTTGTTCGTAGTTTAAATACTTCGAATACTCGGAGACCGGCTTTTCAATATCCTTCGCAGTCCAATCGATTTCATTAGAACTAATCTCAAAATTCAGCATTATTCCAATTATAGTTATTAATATTTTCATTTTAATAAGCCGCAATTCCATGCCCAAACCTTCGCACCGGCATAGAAGTATTTAACTTATTCCAGACTGAACTGGCTGAACCCGGATTTCTTAGAATATAAATATCTGAAGTCGGAACATTAACGTTTGTGGAACCACCTGTAACATATACTAAATCTTGATTGCTTTCGTAATATACACCTGGTGCGAAAAGTGCAACTGGAAGCGAAGGCCCTGCGGCGATCGTATTCGGAACAGGATCGAATATTTCAACAGTCGCTAGCGGTGTAATTGCAACCGGTGGCTGGATTAAATCTGTTTGTGAAGAGCCGCCAATAAAAATAGCGAGCGAACGTTTTGGATTTAATTTATAGTCGTCGGAACAAGCAACTCCTTGGCCATAACGACCTGTTATTAAATCCGCCTCATCACGCAATGTAGTTGTATTTAATCCTGGACTATAGCTGTCTTGAATTACCGACGTTGTTCCGTTTGCGGGATTTCGACCACCTGAAAGCAAAATACTTCCGCCTAAAACACATGAGGTGGAATTTATACGATCCAGTAGCGGAGTCGCAATAGTT
>NZ_CP162131.1:0-42500 GCF_040833975.1 Leptospira sp. WS92.C1 | reverse complement strand
TTATCTTTTTCCAAAGAATGTTTGTGAACTTCTTCAATGACGGCTTCGATCGCCGCTCCCATCAAAAAAACACCCGATTTGACCTCGACGTCATAACTTCTTTCGGATTGATCCGGGCCCAATGCCCTATAAACGGAAACACCGCTGATCTTAATGATGCTCTCGTTACCCGGAGGCGAAAGAGTAAACTCGTGGGTGTTGGTATCCAGATTGAATGTAGAATTTTCTAATAAAGACGGATCGGACAAAAGAGCCGCCAGCACCTTAGGCAGGGACTCGGCGAGTTTTACCTTTCGTTTTTGATAGACTAAGTTTCCTTCTTTTTTTTCTTCCAAAAGTTCTACGTTTTTGAGTTCTGGGAATTTATCGAGATATTTGTAACGATCCTCCCTTGCCTTGAGAAGATCCTTCAACGGAACGGGAAACTGTTGCACTACCTTATATTTCATCCGGGCCTCTTGATGAGTTCGCGCATTCGTGAGAATGCTCGGTTTTCCAATCCAGTAAATAAAAAACTATAGGAAGAATTTGCAAGACATTAATTCTGGTAGGAAGGTCTTTGGTTAGAATTCGATGAAAGAAATAGCTTCTTCCTGGGTTGAAATCTCAAAACATTCCATTCGTACCAATTTGAATAGTTTTCGGTCCATTCTGAATCCGGATTCCACACTTACCGCAATTTTAAAGTCGAACGCATACGGTCACGAACTTGAAACAATGACGAAGCTTTGTATCGACGAGGGTGTTTCGCGTATCGGAGTCAACTCGATCGAAGAAGCTCTGATCGTCCGAAACATCGACTCGACCATTCCGATTTTAATCATGGGAGAAATCCAAAATCTCCAGGCTCGAAAAAATCAATTGGCCGATCCCAATTTTTGGATCGTGTTCTCAAGACCGGAGACGGCTAAAATTTTATCCTCTCTCAGTCCCGCTCCGAAACTTCATCTCAAAGTAGATACCGGGATGGGAAGACTCGGAACCCGCGGGGAAACTCTGCAAATCACTTTAGAAAAATTGAAAGAATCTGAAATTCGGCTCGATGGAATTTGCACTCATTTCGCAAGCACGGAAGACGTTTTAGAACATAAGCATTCTTTAATGCAAATTCGAAATTTCGAAACCGCGGTTTCTCTCGCTGAGTCTTTTGGATATAAAAATTTAATCCGACACACCTGTGCCTCAGCGTCCACCCTGCTTTTTCCAAGCGCACATTTTGAAATGGTGCGAGTCGGCATTTCTTTATACGGACTTTGGCCGAGTATACAAACCCGCTTGTCCTTAAATCTTATCGGAAATAAAAACTTTCAACTGAATCCGGTTCTGTCTTGGAAAACGAAAATCGTCCATATCCAGAATCACCCCGCCAATCGTTACATCGGTTACGGTTCGACGTTTCAAACTTCGTATCCTACAAAGGTCGCCGTGGTGCCGGTCGGTTATTACGAAGGCTTGGATCGAAAACTTTCAAATAATGGGGACATGTTAGTGCTTGGAAGGCGGGCCCGTATTTTAGGAAGAATTTGTATGAACATGACGATGCTCGACGTTACGCATATACCGGGCGCGGATATCGGAAGTATCGTAACGATCATCGGACACGACGGGGAAGAATCCGTGACCGCCGACGATATGGCCGATAGAGTTCACACGATCAATTACGAAATTACTACAAGAATCAGCGAATCGATTCCCCGGATTGTTGTAGACTAGAAACTCTTTGTTTCTTAGCGTTACTTGTATTTGAACTGACGTTTTAAAACTATGAAAAAGGGGCCGCATGTTAGAGACCTCCGTTGTTCCCAATTCCTCGCAAGTCGTTTATTCCGAAAAAACCTACGATTGGCTGATCAATCTCGTTTATAGGACCAGAGGGATTCTTTTTGATTCTATAGAAGAATACTTCGAAGAATCCAATCGCGATAAAATTCTTTACGCACCCTATCCCACCGTGCTCATCGGAAATCACGTGGGCGAGGGAGACATTTTCGGTCTTGCAGCGATTCATAGAATGGTTCAACCAAAGATTAAATTTGCAATCCCAGTAAGAGAAGATATCTTGAAGAAGGATTTTTTAGTCAAAGAATTTCGCCCCAAAGGAAGCTTGAAACTGATTTTCAAGCTGATCGATAAAACGAATATCATTCCCATCTTATTAGCCTATATCGGTTCTTTTCCCATTAAACGTCCTTTTAGAGACAACGCGCGCGAATTGTTAAAAAAAGGTGAACTCAGAGATTTGGTCGATCAAGAATGGAACACGCTTGTGGATCGGGTTCGTTCTGGAAGAAATTTATTTATGTTTCCGGAAGGCACTTTCAATCACGATGGCTATCTCAATCAGATAAAAAAAGGTGTGTATTTTATCCGTACTAAGATAAAGGACGTTCACTTTATTTCATTTACCCTCACATACGATTATATCTCTTCAAAAAAAACTCAACTGCATATCTCATACGGAGATAATTTCGAAATCTCGGAAACCGCCGAAAGTGACCAAGTTGCGAATATCGTTAAAGAAAGATTAGGAAAGAATTATGTTGCGACTTCAGGCAATTTACTTTCCGCCATTCTTCTGCAACTAGGAACGGAAACAGGCGTTGGAAAAGAAATTTTATTCAAAAGACTTCAAAATTTTGCAGAAGAAATTCGTAAGAAAGGAAAAGAAATTCACATTTCGGGAAAACTATTTTCAAATCACTTGGAAGACGCATTTCAAAATATTCTCAAAAAAGGTTTGGATCATAAGCTGTTAAGACTCAACGGAAACGGAGACGTATTGGCGAGCGAAAAACTTCTGTATAAAGAAGAAGATACGAGAAATCTAATTAAGAAGAATATTCTTTTGTATCACTCCAATCAACTTTCCTACCATAGACCCGCGTTGGAAAAGATTTTACTCTCTCTAACTTAAATCGAGGAACTTAGTAAGAATGGGATTTTGGAAACGACTCTTTTCCTCTAAAAAGGAATATAAATCAGCCGCAAAGAAATGGATCGAAGATACGGAAAAGGTTCAGAAAAGTGTCCGGAGAATTTTAGATTTTCTGTTTGATTCTACCTTAAAGGAACTTTTACCGGAAAAGATTTCTCTGTCATTGGAGCCGATTTCGGGAATCAGGATCCCCGAAGAAAAAATAAGGAACATTTTTCAAGGTTTGGACATTCAAACGTTGGTTCCGTTTGATTCGGTATCGGATGCGATGAGTTTGGAAACACAGGAGGCAATTTTAGAATTAGCCGCAAGAACCGTAGCCGCTCCGTCAAAGATTTTTTTGATGAAAATTTTAAATCAGGCCGAAGTTCAATCGATGTTCGCAGATGGCTTGGAAAAAATTCTGATCGAATTTAATAAAAAACTGAATCCACTTGCAGGAGTATTTCAAGCCGCCGGATTTGAAAAACAAATTTCAGGTTTTCTATCGGCACTGCTACCGGGTTTTACGGAGAGAATGGCGGAGATTCTTCATTCCTCTTCCGAAAGCGAAGCCGGAAAAATGCTGATCAGAAACACACTGAAAATACTTTTTCAATCCGGATTTTCGGAGATCGGCTATATACAAGCATCGGACTTACGAAAACATCTCGAAAAACTCAGAGACGCAGTTTCTCGAGATCCGCTTTTAGAAAAAAGTCTGGAAAAGTTTTATGAGAATTTTAGAGATTCCATCTTAAACGAATACAGAGCGGAAACTCTAAAAGAATTTCTCGGATATTCTGAAAAAGAGTACATCCACTTCAGAGATGCAATTTCTAAAAATACAGCCGAAAACATTCTTGCAATTCATAAACAAAAACCTCTGACTGAGCTTGTCTCCGGACTTCTTGAGGACGTGCTTGAATGAAAAAAGTGATCAATCAGATCGGAAAGGCTTTGGAATACCTCGATAAATTAGGTACGGGAAAATCTTTTCAACTGTTTCGTTCGCTTGGATACGAAAAACTATATTCTCTTTCGGAAAAAGTAGACCATAAGACATTACTTTATATAAGTCAAAGTCTGGACGAAAAAACAATCGTTGAATTTTTAAATCGAATTCCGGAGGAAACGTTAGTAACACTTCTTTCCACAGCTCACCCGGGAGACATTACATATTTTGCAAATAGTATACCCATGGATGATCTAGTTCTTTTATCCACCTCCATTCCCGCCTCCGATATTGCGGAGATGTCGCTCAAAACCGGAAAAGAATCTTCGGCAGAATTATTAAAAAACATCGGATCTCAGAAATCGATCGCATTGTTAAAAGAAGTTGGGGTTCAAAATTTCATACAACTTTCTCTCCAAGTACCGCCTACCGAATTGATTCCAGTCGTTCAAGAACTCACCCCGGAACAATCCGGTATTTGGATTCGAAAACGAGGAGTCGGCGATATTCCGAAATTGATCCAAGCCTTCGGAGTCCAAAATCTTTTGGTATTTTTAAGAACCTTAGGATTTGAAAAAAATCTTCATATTATGGAAGTTTTGGGTTTAGAAGAATTAATCGAATTGGCATATACGATCGCAGGAATGAAGCTGCCGGGAATTGCGGGAATTGGAAAGAAACAAAAGAAAACTTCGAAAAAGGCCGCTAATAAAAAAGCAAAACCGAAAAAGAAAGCCTCGGCCAAGAAGAAAAAAAAACATTCTTAAATTAGAAACTTCTAAAGCAACAGACAACGGAAAATCTTTTTACCGCGAAACGGCCTTGTTTATCTTTTGCAGAGAATCAGAATGGATTCTTCCATCCACCATGTTGATTCTACGTCCCGCCAAGGCCGCGTAATCTGGGTCGTGCGTCACAAATACGACGGTGGTTCGGTTCTCTTGATTGATCCGTTTCAGGATTTCCATGGCCTTGTCACCGTTCTCCGTGTCCAAATTCCCCGTAGGTTCGTCCGCAAACAGGAAAATCGGATTCATGATCAGCGCCCGCGCAATTGCGGTTCTTTGCTGCTCGCCTCCGGACATTTGGGAAGGAAATTTGTCCTTACAGTGCTCCAACCCGAATTCGGAAAGAAGCCTTCTGGCTTCGTCCCTCTTAACGACATTTTTTTCCGTTTTGCGCGTCGGCATCAATATATTCTCGATCGCGGTCAACTCGGGCAGAAGATAATGAAATTGGAATACGAATCCTATATTCAAATTTCGGAAAATATGAGTGTCTTTGCTCGGCATCGAAAATATATCCATGCCGTTGAGGAACACCTTTCCCGAACTCGGATGATCCAATCCACTCAGCATATACAATAAGGTCGACTTTCCTGATCCGGATCTCCCCGTTAATGCGACAAACTCTCCACGCTGCAGACTGAACTCCGCCTCCTGCACTGCGTAAGTCGGCGGTTCTCCGAATCGTTTGGATAAGGACGTACACTCAATTGCAGCGTCCTCTTTCTTTTCGATCGCATGAGATCTTCCCGGATTCAAGCGCTTCCTCGTATGATTTCGACGGGAGAAAGTTTCGAAGCGGATTTCGCGGGAATATAGGCCGCAATTCCGCTCGTGATCACGGATAAGCTGAAAGCCTTTACATAGATCGAGTAATCCCAAGATATCTTCATCACGTTGACCATAACTTGTCCCTTCGTCGTTTTGCCGCCGATCGGATAACCGTCCAAGGCATAACACGCGATCGCTCCCACAATCAGACCGCAAGCGGCGCCCAGCAAACCCAACAAAAGTCCCTGTATGATAAAGAGCCGGATCGTATCCCCTTCGTCAAAACCGACGGATCGAAGGATCGCGATTTCCCTTTTTTTATGATTCACAACCATATTCAAAACGTTGTATATTCCGAAAGCAACAACTAGTATAATCGTAAACGTCGTCGTATTCCTTACGATATTTTGCGTTTTAAATACGGATAACACGCTTTCATAAGTCTGATCCCAGCTTTGAACCTTGTCCTTAGTGAAAAAGGACCACTCCGTGGCGACATCCGCCGCTTTTGAAACGTCGACCAATCGAACGGCGATTTCCGATATGACTCCGTTCGATTGTGTGATCCGTTGAACCGTCCTCAGAGAAGCATAGACGGTCGTATCATCGATCATTCGATTCCCGACTCGAAAGACCCCGCCCACTTTGACGTTCGATATTTTACCGTTCGTAGTGACCACCTGTAGAGTATCACCGGTTTCAGCGCCGAGTTTTTCCAACAATCCGGCACCGGCAAAAATCATATCGCCTCCCCGATCGAGATCGCTGAGATTCCCTTTTTCCACGTATTTACCGATTGTGGTCACTTTGGTTTGACGAGCCGGATCGATCCCTTGGAGTTTTCCGGGAAGAGTCTGCTTTCCGAATTTGAAGATAAGTTGTCTGTTGAGCTGCGGGGCATACGCTTCCACACGTTCGTCCCGATCCAATTTCAAAAACCAACCTTTAATGTTTGTTAGCTGAGTAGAGTCGGTTTTTCCCGAGGGAGGATTGATCCATCGTACGGTCGAATCGGGATAGAAAACGCCTTCAAAACTTTCCTTCTTTAAAACTTCGTCCCGAGGAGAAATGCGGATTTGCGCGTCGTTGTTCACGAGCTGATCCGTGATATATTCCTGAAAGCCCAGCATCATCCCGGAAAAAACGACATACCCGGCAGTTCCAAGAAGAATCGCCAAGAAAGTCAGAAAAGTCTGCTGAGGTCTCTTTAACAATTGTCGAATCGCGAGAAAAAACATGCGGGTTTACTTTTCTCCGTTTAAAAAGACCGTATCGGTCGGCAGCACCGAATCTGCCAAGACCTCGCACCATTCGCCGTCGACGGCACCGACGTTGGCTTGCACCCAGAACGTTTTTCCGTTCCGCCTAACGCGTATCCTGCCTTTTTCCACGGCTCTGATCGGAATCAATACGGCGTTCTCCTTGCGCGCCACTTCCAGCGCTACGTCCGCAGTCATCTCCGGTAAAATTCCTTCGGGCATCGAGTCCACGTCGACACGGACGAAAAATTGACCGTCGGAAGGATAAACCCGGCTGACCTTTCCGAACATTTTATTTCCCCGTAAGTTCTCGAAGCTTAGTTCCGCTTTTTGTCCGGTGCGAATCCGCAACATCGAATCCTGATCCAGCGAAAGAAGGATGTATGTTTTGTTCAAATCCATCATCGTAAGAACCGGCGTTCCCGGCATGACGATTTCGCCTTCCTGAAACAAAAGAGAAGTGACCGTCCCTGAAAATGGAGCAGCAAAGGAAACTCCGGAGTCCGTTATAAGAATCAATTGACCTGCCTTTACGACCTGGCCCTCCTCCACATAAAGTTTACCAATGGAGGATGTAACGCCCATCTTGAGATGATAAACCCGTTCCGACTTTACCGTTCCCAAAGAATACACCAGTTCGACGATCGGTCCAATCTTAGGTGCGAACTCGGATCGTTTGTTATTTAGTATTATATAAAATACGGATATTAGAATAATCAAAGAAACGCCTAAGAACGCAACGCGCCCCCAAAGAGAGCCGACCACGATTTTAAAATAAGCCCGAAGTAGATTCATTTATCTTACGTTCCCTGCGATCTAATCCAACAATCTGGCGAGATGCTCTTTGTCTTGTACTATGATTTTTTTCTTATCTATCTCGATCCAACCCCTGCATTTTAAGTCGGAAAGGGTCCGAACGAGGGTTTCCGTTTTAACTCCGATGATCGAAGCCATAACCTCCCGCGTAAATGGCAGTTCAATTTCCTGTCCTTGTTCGTTCATGCTATCCAAAAGATATTCGGCGACCTGCGCGTGTACTTGACGGGTTCCCATCGAGTAGATCTTATTTTCGGCTTCGCGGCTTTCGTTCGCGATTCGATCAAAAACCAAATCTCGAAATCCGGGATCCGCCTGAAGAAGAAGCCTGAATTCCGATTCGGATATGAATTGTACTTCCGTATCCTCCAACGCGGTCGCATTGTGAAGATACTTTCCGCCTCCGATCGAATCCCTCAATCCAACCCAGCTTCCTACGCAATGAATTTTGAATGTCTGTTGTTTACCCTGATTTTTGGAAGCTCGATAAGCGCGAACCGCTCCCTTCAAAATGATATAGAATCCATTAGAGGTTTCACCTTCTCGAAATAGAACCTCTCCTTTCTCAAAAGTCTTGATCTTCTTGTCTTGATTGAAACTGGAAGGATTCACCAATCGCAACGAACCTTTTTCGGCCGTTACATCGTTTTCTGGAATCGGTGCGAAATCTTTTTTGAGTGCATTCATGCTTATCTACCTCTTTAGGAGTGATTCATTCATACTCCGATTCGATCGATCCGTCAACGGGGGACGGGATATGAGGCCGATTTGGACGGTATTCGGCGGATTTAGAGGAAAAAAATCGAATGATAATTATCATTCCTGAAAAAATCGATTCGGATTTGCGAATTTCGATTTTTGACATCCAATAGTTCTAACATACAATAAGGAGTCGGCTATGCAAATCAACGAAGGAACAATCGACCGTATCATTCGAATCGTTTTGGGAATCATTCTCATCGGTTTCGGATATGCGACTCAGGGAATGATCGGAACAGTCATGTTGGTGGCAGGTTTCGTTCCATTAGGAACCGGAATTTTAGGATGGTGTCCGTTATACTCCGTATTCGGATTCAGCACTTGTCCTATGAAGAAATGAAACGCAGGACCGGGTTTTCATAAACCCGGTTCGAAGTTCTTATTCGGCAAACTCCAGCTTTCTTCGTTCCGGATGAGAAAACCACTTTAATACCGTATCTGACACCAATCTCCATTTTTGAGGATCTTCAAAATGACTCGGGGAACCGGGTATCAAATACAACTTTTTCAACGGAGTTTCGATACGATTCAGAAAGATTTGATTGGACTTGATCGTTTTAAAATCGAGGGCCCCGATAATGTTCAGAATCGAAACGTCGCTAAACACGACATTCAAAGGCAACAATCCATCTCCGATCAGAATCAAACTTTCGATTTTTCCCTTCAAAGTGGAAGACGCACGAAAAATTCTTTCGGCGATATTTGAAAAGCTGAGATACGCGAGCTTTAGTCCTTTTGTTTCGGAAAGCGTTTCTAATTTTTTCGTCACTTCGACCAAACGGTCTGCGAGTAGGGATTCGTCGAAAAGATTCGCAGAGATTTTTTTTTCATCTTCGGTTAACAGTCCGAACAGAAAGAACGTACCGATCCCGTTCGCATATAAAGTCCGACAAAGAGCGTCGAATCGATCCAGATGCCTACCGTCCTTTTCTCCCAATACCGAAATCACAAGCAATTTGGAATGAAGAGGAAGACGCAATTCACCCTTTAAGCCGACTCGATTCACTCGAATGGCGATCGTTTTGATATGATCTTTTTTTTCCCTCATCATAAATCGATTAAACGCTGTGTCTAAATTTAGAACGTCAACGCGCACCTCAACCCGCGAAGTTTACGCACGGATGAAGAATCGTAATCGATTCCGAACGACAGGTCAATCGCACCCGGGGTATGTTGCGGATGAGAGAGGTTTTCGGTGAAATGAGAGGGTAAAAAAAGGAGAAGTTTTTACAGAAATCTCACCGAAAGGGCACTTTGCGAAATCGAATGAGATACACTACTTAAGTCATAGAAGTTCTTTGATCTTTGCGATGTATTTACGGCCTACGGGCAATTGAGTCTCCTCTTCGTCCTTTAGATGGACCGAATAATTACCCATGTTGTCGCTTTGCAGATGAGAAAGTTTTTCAAGGTTGATGATATACTGTTTATAGATTCGTAAGAACCGGGTTGGAGGAAGTTTTGTTTCGAGACTCTTTAAGGATTTGTAGGTGACGTATTCCCTCTCGTCCGTATGAACCAAACTGAAATTATCCCTGGAAGAGATGTAATTGATATCCTTATAAGGAATCAAAAAATGATTCTCCTTTTCCAAAATAAAAAGCCCGAGCTCATTGAACACGTTCTTGGAAGTAGGCTCCACCTTTTGTCCCAAAAACTGCACCGCGCGGTCGACCGCCTTGTAAAAACGATCCTTGGAAAACGGCTTGAGAAGGTAGTCTATGGCGCCCAATTCAAAAGCTTCTATCGCCTTATCCTTTAATGCGGTGATAAAAATGATATACGGAGGAGTTTCCAGTCTTTCGAGAATTTCCAATCCGGAAAGTAGAGGAAGATTGATATCGAAAAAAGCGAGATCGATATTTTCGGACAAAAGAAACTCCAGCGCCTCTTCTCCGTCCTTTGCAACCTTACAAAGTTTCAACTCGGGACGGGAAAGACAAAAGTTGACGAGTAATTCTCGCGTCGGAGCTTCGTCCTCTACGATCATAGTTTTCCATTCTCTATTTGTGTTGGTCATTGCCGATCAGGTCAGAAAGTTTTTCGTTATTCGGTTTGTCAAAAGTAACGGTGACGACCGTACCGCCTTCGGGATGATTTTCAATTTTCAGTTCCGATTCGTAAAGATAAAATTTCAAACGGTCCGAAATGTTCGTAAGAGTTCTTGAATGGATCGTCTCCGATTTTAATCCGATACCATCGTCCCGGATTACGATATGGGTTTTTGTTCCTTCTATAAACGCGTGGACATAGATCGTTCCTTTACCTTTTTTATTTCTCAAACCGTGAAGATAAGAATTCTCTACGATCGGTTGCAAAGTCAGCGGAGGAAGCTGACATTTGCGGAAGTCTCCCACCTTCTCCACTTTAACGTCTATAAAATCCGAAAATCTAAGCTTCAAAAGCTGAAGATAGTTTTCCATAAATTCCCATTCTAT
Source organism: Leptospira sp. WS92.C1 (assembly GCF_040833975.1). NCBI lineage: Bacteria > Pseudomonadati > Spirochaetota > Leptospiria > Leptospirales > Leptospiraceae > Leptospira > Leptospira gorisiae. The sequence continues at coordinate 31,803 of NZ_CP162131.1, read as the reverse complement.
ATCGAAGGGAACTAACTGTTTACCGGCTTGATCCGTTAAGAAACGGTAGTTATCCGCGAGCATAAGAATAGCGGAGTCCGCGAGTTCGGGATTTGTCTGCAGATAAGAATGAATGATGCTCAAAGTGTTGAATAAGAAATGCGGACTCATCCTGTCTTGAAGAGTTTTTAAATTATTCTCCGCGTGTCTGGCTTTCTCTTCGGTTTTCTTTCTTTCGGTGATGTCGTTTCGAATCGCAAGATATTGATGAGGCTTACCTTTTTCATCCAGAATCGGAGAGATGGTGGTATCCACCCAATAGAATCTTCCGTCCTTGGCTCTGTTTTTGATTTCTCCCTTCCAGATATTTCCTTTCGAGATCGTCTTCCAGAGTTCTTTGAAAAATTCCTTCGAGTGATACCCCGAGTTGATGATCCTATGATTCTGCCCGAGAAGTTCGTCTCTTGAGTAACCGCTTATATTACAAAAGTTTTGATTTACGTAGATGATCGTCCCGGCCTTATCCGTAAAAGCCACGATCGATACCGCGTTTAACGCGGTTTGAAAATCCGAGAGTTCTTTGAGAGAGCCTTTTAATTCGCTTTCAATTTCTTTCGTATGAGTGATGTCGACTCCGACAAACCACTTCTCCCAACCGAGTAACGGAAACTCCGAAGAAAGATTCGATAAGAATATCGTTTTTGTTTTTCCGTCCTTGGCGAGGAGCTCTAGTTCCCAGTTCTTAAAATCCGAATCGAAAATTTTAGACTCCATGTTTAAGGAAGGTTCGGTGTTCGCGCTGAGAAGTTCTTGACGGAGAAATCCTTCTTTACCCAATACTTCTTTTTCCGAATAACCCATGACTCGTTCGCATTCGTGATTCCACGAAATAAGACGAAAGGAACTATCGACCGCCATGAATAAGATAGGCATGTTCTCCAAAACCTTTCTCATTCTTCCTTCGCTTTCTTGTAAGGATCTTCGAAGAAGTTTCTCGGATATTAAACCGCCTGCATGACGAGCAAAACAATCCAGATACGTTGAAAAAGTTTCGTCTTCTCCTGCGGAAGGCGTTTGTAGAAATATTAGAAAATTCCCGATGACATCGGACTCACTCGAAACGGGAAGAATCAAAAGGGATTCGATACGGCCTACGAGATCGGAAGGTAGCTCGATGGATTTTAAAAACGCTGCGTCGCAAGGAATCCGAACGGTTTCCTTTTTACGAAAAAATCGATCGAATGCCTGTCCGCTCGAAGTAATTTTAGAAGAAGATGGTTTTAAAGTTTCGCGAACGGAAACGATTCCGTTTTTGCCGGAATCAAATTCCATTTCCAATAAGAATGAATCCGTATATCCGTCGAAGATCCAGGCTTGTCCGTATAAACCGTTCGAGATGGATAACAACTTTTCGGTTATCTTGAAAAGGGTTTGTTCTAAGGAAACCGTATCGCCGTAGAGACTCGATAAAAGCTCCAAACAACCGGCGACGGTCCTTGCCCTGCTCAATTCTTTTTCTAACTCACTCATCCGAAAATCTTGTAAATTTGCCGGTCTCGCCTTATTCCGGGCGTTTGCCCCAGCCAACCTTGACCGAACAAAACAACGATGATAACATTTGATACAAACAAAAGGAGAATTTTATGAACAATCTTGCAAAAACTCACGACCCTTTTTTGAGCATCAATAACTTGGATCATTTCTTCCACAACTGGAACGAGTTCCTGCAAAAGGATTGGGTGCGCCATGTACCCGCTGTAAACGTTATGAAAACAAAGGAAGGATACGAATTGGAGTGCGCCGCTCCCGGTTTGGATAAAAAGGATTTCAAGATCGACCTCGAAGGAGACATACTGACGATCAGCGCTACGAAAAAAACCGAATCCAAAGAAGAAGACAAACACTACAGCAAACGAGAATACAATTATTCCTCTTTTTCCCGCTCCTTCAATCTTCCCGATGTCGTAGACAAGGAAAAAATCGCGGCGAAATACGAAAACGGAGTTTTGAAACTCACGCTTCCACAAAGCGCAAATGGAAAAAAGGTAGAGCAAAAGATAAACGTTCAGTAGGATAAGAATTCAAAACCGATTCCCGTTGAATCCGCCACTAGCTCCAATCATTTTGAACCTTACTGAAGTTGGTCTAAATTTTTCTTTGCGTCTAAAAGCTCGTTTTTGCTTTCACGAAGAGAATGAAGACGGTCTTCGATCACCTTCAACGAAGAAGCGGGATAATTCCTTCCCGTTTCTTTAAAGACTTTGATGCTGTATTCCAAAATCTCAGTCATATCATCCGATCTTTTAATTTTAGAATCCAGATAAAATTCCATCTCCGGTTTTGCCACTTCTCTGCCTTCCAGCAACGCGGCCCGAATCTCGTTCATCTTTTCTTCGTCTTGTTTCTTTTTATTTTCTTGTTCTTTTGTTAATTCTCTTGGAATCAGACTGTTGTTCGGAAATTTTTCAGCCAAGGGCTTGGCTTTCAGAATCATTTCCTTTCTTAGCTTTTCTCTTTCTTCCGGCGTTATTTTTGCGGGTTCGGTTGCGGAGACATTTGTCGATGCGGAAGCACCGGCGGTATTCTCGTCCTCAACTTCCCCGGACTTTGAAAAATCCAGAAAATTTCCGGATTCAAACATAGAACCTTCTTGTCGATCCACTGTATTTCTACTCAACCCGCTTTTTAACTTTTCTTCTTCCTTTTCACTAAAAAAGAAACCGCCCGCATCCGAAAAGATAATATAAGTCAATGAAGTTAAGACAAAGAGTATTGATACATAAAACAGTTTCTTTTTCATACTGATTGCAAAGGTAAAAAGATTCTAAAATTACTTCCACCATTTACTCGTGATTCCAATCTAATTTCCCCGTTCATCTTATGAAGAATGGTTCTGGAAATGGAAAGTCCCAAGCCTGTACCACCGATTCTTTTATTTCGATCATTGGGGATTCGAAAAAATCTTTCAAATACCTTTTCAATGTATTTTGGATCGATTCCCACACCGGTATCCTTGATATTGATTTCGAGTTTCCCTTCGCTCGATTGAATCATATTAATTTCTATTTTCCCTTTTTCGGTATATTTGATCGCGTTGACAAAAAGGTTGGTGACCACCTGAGAAAATTCAAAACGGATTCCTTTGATCTTTAATTTTTTTACAAGATCCAGTTCTACCTCCAGACCCTTGTCTCGAGCGGAAGGTCCGTTAGAATAAACCACTTCTTCAATCACAAGTGCCGGATCGAAATTCTCGATCAAACCGGAATTGTCCTCCCCTCTCACCTCCTCAAACTTGAGAAGATTTTCGATCAGGTGATTGAGACGTTTTATATTTTTTTCGATTACGTCCAACATTCCGTCCTGCTCTTTTGAAAGTGTGGAATTCAATTCATTTCTCAAAAGCTCGAAATAACCCTGAATGTTTGTCATTGGAGAACGCAATTCGTGACTGATATTGGAAATAAATTCGTGCTTCGCCTGCTCCGTGCCTTTTTTCTCCGAATCATAAAGAATATGCACCTGATATATTTTCCGTGCTCTTTCAAACAACGCGGTGATACTGAGAGATACATCCATCTCAGATTTATCCCTGAGTTTCATCCTTGCTTGATCCACACGAAGCATCGTCTCTGCCACCTTTGTGGAGGAAGACCATTCACTCATCTCACTCAAGCCGGGGAATAGGTCTTCCAATCTCAGATTACTCACATTGTCCTTACTGTATCCGGTAAGACTTCGAAAATTATAATTTCCCCCGATCAAACCGCCGGAAACCGAATCCAACAGAATGACCGGAATCGGAGAAAATTCAAAAAGATAATTGAATCTATCGTCCGAAAACTGCAATTCCATCGCCCTCTTGTCCATTTCAAGGCCTTGCATCATCAGAACATTATCAATTGCTAAATTATGAATTTCTTTGGATCGGATTTCTTGAAATAAAAAATCCAAGATAGAATTGATTCCGGTTCTGATCGCGGAAGCGGTCCCTCTCAACGGTAGAACCGGCATTCGTACCATTTTTTTGGAATTATAAATATTCAACACCAGGTTTTGAAGATCGGATACCAAGTCTCCGAGTTCTCTTCTTTCACCTGCTCTCTGAAGAAGACGACTCGATTCGTCTTTACTGCTAAATTGTCCTTCCATCAAGGAAGTTTTTCTAACTTTCAGAGCCTCGGGATATTCGGGAATCGGATCTTGGGCTACGAAACTAAGAGCTTCGGAAAGCACAGCCGGTAGATCCGTAAAATGATCCATCGATCTCCAATAAATTCTTCCAAGATATTCCAACTCTTCCGTATCGGCCGCAGGCGAAAGCATCTCTTTTAAATCCTGAGAAGGCTGTTTAAAAAAGTAATGCAACTGTTCCGCTTCCACATTGAATTCGGGAACACTTTCATGAATCGCATGATCCGTTGAATCGTTCGTGTTTTCGATCAAAGATTGAATCGCTCGTGTCAAGGCGGATTGTATCTTATTGACGCGGTCCGGATATGTTTTCGCAAATTTTCCGCTGAACGCTAACATGTTTACAGGAAGACGATAAGGCGGAAGATCTCTACCGTCCGAAATTCTAAAACCGTTGTTTAAAAAATGTGATTCCTGAACGGAACCGATCAGGCCGAGGGTACTCGTCTGTGAAAATTCATAATCCAGCAAATAGGGCCTCGAAAGAACATAAGAACAGGAAATTTTTTTTCTAAATTTGCCGGATCTTAAAAATTCCAGAGAAAGTAATTTATCGATGGAGGTATTTTGCAAAACCGGAATCAAATACGGAGTACTGTCTAAAATGGAATCAATGCTCGAATTGTATCTCGAATAAAATGAGTGAATCATTCTAGAAAGAATCATCCCCCGATAGATCGATTTGTTCGGAGCCGATTTTTTGAGATGTAAATCCAACCAAGTTGTAAACGGAATTTCTCCAACTTCGATTCTTCCCGTGCTTAAAAACGCAAGAATTGCGTCGTAATTTTCCAAAATTCGAACCTGAACCTGGACTCCTTCTTTTTCAAAAAAGCCCCTGGACTTCGCATATAAAACCGGGAAAGCGGATATTCTAGACGTGATGGCAATTTCAATCACAAAAGGCAGTATTTAGCAGGCCGCAGATTTATCAAGAATCCCTTTAATTTTGATCAAAAAGAAAAAAGATCATTTTTTTTTCTAAATCCGCCGAGAGACATAATATGAGGATCGAAGAACTCCAAACCGTAAAAACGATTTTAAATCGGATTCGAGAAATCGAAAGCTTACCCAACCAATTTATTCGTGAAACCACGCCCCCTACTTCCAAGTCACCGGAACTTGACTTTAAATCCATTCTTCAAACCAAACAGGATGAAATCTCAAAAACGAACAGACCACAAGACTGGGTGCGCAATTCTCGTGGAGAGCTGAAAGGTGTGGAGCCGAATCTCGCGGAAATCATCCGTAAAGAATCGGAGAAAAATCATCTTGATCCCTCTCTGGTTCAGAGTGTGATCAAGGCGGAATCCGGATTCAAAGCAAACGCGGTTTCCCCAAAAGGAGCGATCGGTTTGATGCAGCTTATGCCTTCCACCGCAAATCTTCTCGGAGTGGACGATCCTTCCGACCCTGCTGAAAACGTCGCCGGTGGAACCAAATTTTTAAGCGATCTCATGAATAAATATAAGAATTTAGATCATGCCTTGGCGGCATACAACGCAGGTCCCGGAGCTGTAGATCGATACGGCGGCATTCCGCCTTACAAAGAAACGCAGAAGTATGTTGAGAAAGTCAAAAAATTCTACAAAGAATTTCAATAGTATTTTTAATTTCGACTTCCAGGCATTCGATCAAAAACTTACAATCTATCATAAAATGGAGAACGAAAAAAAGACAAAAGAAGGTCTCATGAATCAACATCCTTTCAAAGGAATAAAAAACCGATAAAAGGAATCAATCTTGAAATGTTAAATGCTGTAGAGTGGATTGCAAGTAGGACGCAAAGGTTCTCTTGAAATAGTGAGTGACACTCAATTCGTTTTAACTTTTATAGGGATCAAAATGAAAGCCGCAAGGTCAAAGGTCAACAATACAGAAAATCATTCTATCAAGGATGAGGATGTTTGTGAAACAAACATCCGAAAACGAGACCGCCCTGCTACTGAAACCGCCATTCTCTTAGCCGCCATCCAAGTTTTTGCAAAAAAGGGTTACGACGCAGCGAATACGAAAGACATAGCGAAGTTAGCAAACGCAAACGAAGCCCTGATTTTCAGATACTTCGGAAATAAAAAAGGACTTTTAGAAGCGATTCTTACTCGAGCAGATGAAATTAAACCCGAGGACTCTTCTTCGTCTCGTTCTCAGAAAAATCCTGAAAGCTACCAAGATCTCGAAGCGAGTCTTCAGTCTTCCATGTCCGGAAAATGTAGAGATTTTAAGGATGCGGAAGATTTTATGAAAGTCGCAGTGAGTCAAATCATCCTGGATCCTGAAGTAAGCCAAATCATTCAGAAAAAGATTTATACAAAAGCGATTCCCGAATTTACGACCGAGCTGGAAAAATTTAAAAAGGCCGGGAAGATCGATCCCAAAGTGGATCTCAAATCGGTTGCCTATGCAATTTCGTCGCTTACTTTTGCCCTAGGTTTTATGGGACAGTGTGTCTACAAAATTCCGCCTGCCGAAATTCAAACGACGATCAAAGAAGTTTCAAGAATCTTCCGCAAAGGTCTCGAACCGGACCCACCAAAGAAAAAGTCTAAATAGAATTTTCTCCGTTATCTCTCTCTTTGTGGGAATTCCTACATTTCACAGGGTTTACAGCTTTATCTGGCAACTCGACTTGCAAAATTTGAGAATCTCTCGATATTTAAAATTTGAGCCTGAGTTATTCCAACATATATTCTATGGAAAATACTCGAACAAACCCCAATAAAAACGAGATCCACTCCAACTTACGGCTTATCTAAATTTTTTTTAGCAAGAACAAGCTCCTCTTTGCTTTTTTGCAGACTGAGAAGCCGCTCTTCTATTAGCTTTAAGGAAGAGGATTCAAAAATTAACCTTTTTTTCTTTGTTCTTCGCTGATCAGGTTCAGGGCGCTTCCCGCTTTGAACCATGCGATCTGCTGCGCATTGAAGGTATGATTCACTTTGATTTCCTGGGTGGAGCCGTCTTTGTGATGCAGAACAAGAGTCAAAGGAGCGCCTTCTTGAAACGAAGTCAGTCCGAGAATGTCGATCGTATCCTCTTCCTGAATTTTATCGTAATCCGCTTTATCAGCAAATGTGAGACCGAGCATTCCTTGTTTTTTCAAGTTGGTTTCATGAATCCTCGCGAATGATTTTACGAGAACGGCACGAACTCCGAGATGTCTCGGCTCCATTGCGGCGTGTTCCCGAGAAGAACCTTCTCCATAGTTTTCGTCGCCGATCACTATGGATCCGATTCCCTTTGCTTTGTAAGCTCTTGCAGTTTGAGGAACCGGCTCATAACCGTTAGTGAGCTGATTTTTTACGGTATTGGTTTTATCATTGAATGCATTCACCGCACCGATCAAAAGATTATTCGAAATATTATCCAAATGTCCTCTGTATTTCAGCCAGGGCCCCGCCATAGAAATGTGATCCGTTGTACATTTCCCTTTCGCTTTGATCAGAAGTTTCAATCCTTTGAGATCCGTCCCTTCCCAAGGAGTAAACGGAGATAGAAGCTGAAGACGATCGGATTTAGAATCGACGACGACGTTTACTTTGGATCCGTCCGCCGCAGGCGCCAGAAAACCGGCGTCTTCCACTGCAAATCCCTTTGCAGGAAAATCTAAACCCGTTGGAGGATCCAGTTTGATATCCTTCCCGTCTTTGCTCTTCAGAGTATCCGTCAAAGGATTAAAATCCAGCTTTCCAGCGATCGCAAAGGCCGTCACAATTTCGGGTGACGCGACAAATGCATGGGTACCGGCAAAACCATCGTTTCTTTTCGCGAAGTTTCTATTAAACGAGGTGATGATGGAATTCTTTCTTTCCGGATCTTTTGTCTGACGACTCCACTGACCGATACAAGGACCGCAAGCGTTTGCAAGAACCACCCCTCCGATATCGGAGAATGTTTTGATCAATCCGTCTCTTTCGATCGTATAACGAATCATTTCGGAACCAGGGGTCACCGTATATTCCGCTTTGACTTCGAGGTTTTTCTCGGATGCTTGTTTTGCAACAGAGGCCGCACGAGTGATGTCTTCGTAAGAAGAATTTGTACACGATCCGATGAGACCCACTTCCAAGTTAGTCGGCCATCCATTCTTCTGAACGGCTTCCTTAAATTTGGAAAGCGGAGTCGCTAAATCGGGAGTAAACGGTCCGTTGATATGAGGTTCGAGTTCGGAAAGATTGATCTCGATCACTTGATCAAAGTATTTGGCCGGATCCGCATAACATTCTTTGTCTCCGTTTAGATGTTCCTTGATTTTATCCGCGAGTTCCGCTACGTCTTTACGATTTGTATTTAAGAGATACTCTCTCATATTCGGATCATATCCGAATACCGACGTGGTGGCGCCGATCTCGGCTCCCATATTGCAGATCGTTCCTTTTCCAGTGCAAGAAAGGCTGTCCGCCCCTTCTCCAAAATATTCGACGATCGCACCGGTTCCACCTTTCACGGTAAGAATTCCGGCCACTTTTAAAATTACGTCTTTTGCGGATGCCCAACCGGAAAGTTTACCGGTAAGTTTGACTCCGATCAGTTTCGGAAATTTTAATTCCCAAGCCATTCCCGCCATAACGTCTACCGCGTCCGCACCGCCGACTCCGATCGCGATCATACCGAGGCCGCCCGCGTTTACGGTATGAGAATCGGTTCCGATCATCATTCCACCCGGAAATGCGTAGTTTTCCAAGACAACTTGGTGAATGATTCCCGCGCCCGGTTTCCAAAATCCGATTCCGTATTTATTGGAAACGGAAGATAGGAAGTCATACACTTCCTTGTTCACGTCATTTGCGGTTTTTAAATCTTCGGCCGCACCGTCTTTCGCTTGAATCAGGTGATCACAGTGAACGGTAGACGGAACCGCAACCGTGCTTCTTCCCGCTGACATAAACTGCAAAAGAGCCATTTGCGCAGTCGCATCCTGCATCGCAACTCTGTCCGGTGCAAAGTCTACATAAGACTTTCCTTTTTCATAAGCAGCTTTCGGTTCGCCCTCCCAGAGATGGGAATAAAGAATTTTTTCGGTAAGGGTAAGAGGTCTTCCAACAACGTTTCTCGCTTTTGTAACAAGATCCCCGATCTTAGCGTATCGGGCGCGAATCATTTCTATATCGAATGCCATTGTTTTCTCCGTGGATGATTATTCATGCTCATGTAAGCATTTAGTTTGTATAGGATTTTTCAAAGAGAGGCTGAAAAATAGAATTTTGTGATCCGTCGTCAATCCGGGTTTAAGAAGGAGCACTTCGAAAAAGGCAAAGAAGAATCGGAATTCTCAAAGAGTGAGAAACTTCCTCCGGAGAATTCTCCGGAGGCTTTCCCATTAAACTTCAATTCTGAATTCTAAGTTCAACCCTTCTGTTCTGTTCCTTTCCTTCCTCTTTAGAATTGTCTCCGATCGGAACACTTGCTCCTTTAGGAACGATCTCAAAGCGATCCTTGGAGATTCCGTTTCCAACAAGATAATCGCGAACCATTTCCGCGCGAAGAAGGGAAACTTTTTGGTTCGCGGCTTCCGTTCCTTCCAAAGAAGTATGTCCGATGATCTTGACTCGAATTTTAGAATTTTCTTTCATCCAACGCGAAAGCTGATTGAGACTCGGTCTCGATTCCTGATGAACCCGAATGCTGTTCTTTTCAAAACGGATCGGATTGGTTTCGATCGCCTTCAATTTCGGATCGGAAGAAAAGGATTCGTTGTCCGATTTTCCAAACCAAGAAAAGGAAGATTTCGATTCTACCTTTGTTTCCGTTTTTACGACGGGTGTTTTTACAGTTGCGGGGTCTTCGGAAGCTTCTTTCTTTTTTAGCGGAAGTTTTTGTTCCGCAGTTTTTGCGACTTCGATCGGTCTCTGCTTTTTCTCGGAGGAAAAGAGAGTCCAGAAAAAGTAAATTAGACCGGTTAAGATCAAAAGTCCCGCAAGAAAAATGAGAATCGGAACGGTTTTGTCTTTTTTCAAATGCGGTTTTGCGGAAGGAGTCGGGATGTAATTCGTATAATCTCTGGCAGGTGTTTCGTAAACCTCATCTTTATCCTTGCCCCAACTTGCCGGAAAATTCGCATCCGGAGCTTCTTCTTCAGGAACAATGAGGGAGACGTCTTTCTTTTTTACCTGTTGAACTTTTTGCGCAGCCGCGGCCCATTTGCGAATTTCGGTTCGAAACCATTCGTCCGCCTTATCTGTAAATTTGAAATTTTCGCGGATATATTCGATCGTATGTTTTTCGATATCCGTATAACTATTGTTATCTTTGACCGCTTTTAAAAGCTGCTTAGCGTCGTTAACCGAAATTCTACCATCTCGTTTGCTCGAAGTAAATTCTTCCGCAAGAGTGATGAGCTCTCGGTCATATTTTCTTCCCTTGATAGTAACGTAATAGTTTTCTTTTTTCGCCATGATCCCCGCCGCACCTAAATTTAGGGAAGAATTCATTCCCTGCAACCATAGTTTTGCTCTATGTTATAAGATCGGTTCTAACACATCCGATTCCTGCAGTTTTTGTTTTTCCCGTATCTGAAACTAACACCTGATATACTGTAAGTATCGAACTTTCAAACCGATTTGTTGAATCCTCGATTCTCAGAACGCGCCGTAATACGGACTCATTTCTCGTAAAGAGCTCCCTCCCAGGACGGTCAATAAGAGCCGATCCAATCCGATGGAGATCCCACAAGCATCCGGAATCCCTTCTTTAAGAGCCCGTTCCAAACCGCCGTCGATCGAAAACACTTCTTTTCCGAGATTCTTTCTCAATTCCTGCTCGGAACGAAACCGAGCGACCTGTTCCAAAGGATCGGTTAATTCCTCAAACGCGTTCCCCAATTCCAGATTTCCGCAATAGAGCTCAAATCGATTTGCAAAACCGGATTCTATTTTGGATAAAGCGGCCAATTCGGGCGGATATCGGTATAAAAAAGTATAACCTTTCGGGAGATGCGCTTCAACAAGATTTAAGAATACAAGAAAAAAGGAATCCTCATAGCTTCTTTGTCCCGCGGGAATTTGACTGAGTTTTCTTTCGGAGATCACCCGATCCAACTCCGAGTGGGAGATCCCACACTGAGCGTATTCTTTCAGGACTTCCTGAACCGTGAATCGACGGACCTGTGTTCGATCAAATCCGAATGGATGAAAGTCCCGATTCAATCTTTCCAAAAGTTCGACGCAAAAATCCATGAGGTCCTCGAGTTTCATACCGATCGCATAAAATTCCAACATCAAAAATTCGGCGCTATGAAACGGGCTCCCTTCCTCCCCGGATCGAAATGTATGAGTGATCTCGTATATTTTTTCCAATCCCTTGGAAAGAACCTCTTTCAGAGAATATTCAGGAGACGTAATCAAGTATCCCTTTTCCTTTTTGGACGGAGAATGGACTAAAAACGGATCCAGATATGGCTCCATGGACGGAACCAATTTCAGACATGGGGTGTCTATTTCCAGATAACCGCTTTCTTCGAAAAATTTTCGAATCACGGATAAAAACTTGGCTCTTCGGATTAATATCTCCTTACTCAGCTCATTCATTTGATTTTTATTTTCCTCTTGATTCCATTCTAAAAAAAGAATGTGATGACATTCATTTCCCTGGGATGTAGGATCTCATACGCAAAAAATTCTTCGGAAAGATCGAAATATGGACAACCCAATCCAAAGATACGAACATTTTGAAATTCGAAAGAGCCGTCAATCGACGGAAGTGGTTCCCCTGATGGCGTCTTTTGACGATTCTTCTTTTGATGAATTGAAGTCCGTTTTGGCTCTTGTTTTTTATCAATCCAGTCTTCATGTGAAAATCGATCTGAGCGGGGTCAAAATTTTACCTCTTCCTGTCGCAATGAAACTGCTTTCGTTTGCTTTCGACTTGAGATTGAAAAATCGGACCCTCGTCTTGAGTGGCGCAAGTCCTGCGTTTAAAAAGCTGATTCAATTTTATAGAATGGACCAAGCTCTATTAATCTTCTAAACGCCTTCTTTTTTCATCCCGACTCCAAGGCTGAAAGACGAGCTTGATTCCTAAACTTCCCAAAAGCAAAAGCAGACGAGAAGAAATCTCGGTCTCTCTAAGAGAATGATCCGCAAATTCCACGGAAACATAAAGACAAAGAGAATGTTTTGAAGCAAATTCTTTTACCTTCTGTCGGGACGGTAATACCTTTTCCAGAATCTGAAGAATATGCTCTTCCAAAGGTGCCTGTGCATCCAATGTGGAATGCAACTGCCAGTGCCCGAAACCAAGCGACTTACCTTCCTTGTTCGTGGCCATTTTTGACGTACTAAAATCAGGTTTGAGATCCAGTTCCCGCGTCACGGATTCGGAATCCAAGCCATCCTCGTTGACAGAAAGAATCGCCCATGTAAGCGGATGATTCGTATTCATGACTTTTTTACACACATTTTATTTTTAAGACTTTCCTATTGCAAAATAACATAATTCACAGTTTTATCATCGTTATCCAAGGCTTGATACAATCCCAAAAGATAAAATAGCGGAAGAATCTGGTAAAATTGTGTCGGATAAAAAATTTTCCTTTATTAACATTTCATCGGTTTTATCTGTTGCAGATAAGGTAAATTTATCCTCTAATCTCTCTCGGGGGCTTGATTATGAAAACTATTTTAGTGATTGAAGACGATCCGGATATCGGAAATTTAATACGCAAATCCTTGGATTCGGCGCACTACTCGACCACTCTTCAAACTAGTGGCGAAGAAGGTCTAAAATTCTACAAAGCAAATCATCCTGACATGGTTATTTTAGATCTTTCTCTTCCTGACGTCGATGGAATTGAAGTATGTAGAACCGTCCGGCGTAATGACGAAAACACTCCCATTTTTATTGTTACAGCTAGAAATGAAGAAATCGACAGAATTATGGGACTGGAATTAGGAGCGGATGACTACATTACGAAACCGTTTTCAGTTCGAGAACTCAAGACAAGAGTGGACGTTTTTTTCCGCAGATGGGATAAAAAAGCAGGAATTAAGCCGAATGTCGGTGCAAGCGGAGAAATCATTCGCGGCTCTCTGAAAATTGACCCGGTCCGAAGAAGGGTTACTTTAAAAGACAATATTGTGAATATTTCCAGAAAAGAGTTTGATATCCTACAACTCATGGCGGCCTCTCCTGGGAAGGTTTTTTCAAGAGAGATGATTTTGGAAGCGGTTTGGGGAATGGAATGGGACGGCTTTGAAAGAATGATCGATTCTCATGTGAAACGAATTCGTTCTAAACTTGAAAAAAATTCAGCTCAACCTGAATGGATTGAGACAATCTGGGGAATTGGTTATCGTTTTACCGACAACTACGATAATATTGTTATTCCTGATTAAAAGAAATTTATTTACTAATGAATTGCCTAAGCCCCGTTTGGAAGGAGTTCCCACAAATGGGGCAACCGCAATCCGCCGATTCGAAAATAGAATCTTCTTTTTCCTCTCAGTCTCTCAACTGAATCCTTTTTTATAATCATTCCTCCTAATTTTATAAAAAATCATCCGACGTTCGGATCGAATGTAGGATCTCATACGTAAAATTCTTTTAAAAATCCTGCCAAATCTATCAGGAAAAATAACTCAGTTCGTAACTCATAACAGGTAAGCGGAATCGATAGAAAATAAAGTGGAATGTTTCGCTTGGGTAATACTTTTTTTCAAACCTTAAATTTTTTAACAACAAATTGTTTCCTTCAAAGGGTTCAGGAACCGTCTTTAGTATGGAAACTTTATTCTTAAATACAAACTTTGAAATACAATCCCCTTTGCAGGAACCAAATTCAGAAGTAGTCACATTTCTCATTCCTAAAAGTTATCTCGACCGACTAAACCCGGAAGATCAAAAAAAACTTCCTAAAAGACTGCCTCTGCTTTTGAAAAAATATGCAAAATACATTGCCTCAACGAAAAGATTAAACAAAAAGGCCGGCAAAACTCTGTATCAAATCAAAACCGGCAAAAACAATATGAAAAGAATCAACGCTCGAACTAGAACCGGAAGTTGGGCTTTATTGGGAGCCCTTGCTCAAGCTCATGGAGTATCTCGATGTTATTTATTCAATTATTTACTTTGGTTAGATGACCTCGGAGTCGGAGATTCTATCGTGGACACGTTGAACGCAGGAGTTCCAACATTCCACGAAAACTACAGATATACTCTCCTCCTAGATCTTCTTAACAATAAGATCATCCGAAAATTAGAATTCGAACCAAACCCATTCAAACATATCTTCACTTATCGGGATTGGCTGCACACTTGATCAAAGATACGATTTCTTTACTGCTTCGGCGGCTTTAGAAAATTCGACATCGAGATGAGTGATCGTTCTTTTGGAATGAGTATGAATTTCGACGCAGACCATTCTATACGTCAAAATGAGATCGGGATGGTGGTCCATTTTTTCCGCAATTTCGGCTAACGCATTCACAAACCTTACACCGGAAAGATAACTTTCAAACGAATATTTTTTTGTGAGATATGGGATTTCCTCCCGAAACTGAATTTCCCAACCTAAAGGAATTTTTCCTTTCAAATTGTCCAGTTCCTGGAAAGTCATCGCGGATTAGAAAACTCTCTTGAGAGTTTGTTTGATTTTTTCGGCGTCGTCGACCGCACCGTTGGAAAGCGATCCTGCCCTCGCCATCAAATTGACGGCACCGTCCATTCTCGCCTTGAGCTCCTCGATCTTTTGCAGTTGTTCGTTCAAAAACGCGATCTTAGAATCCAATTCCATCTCTCTTCTTTCGAGTAAGAGTTTGAAATTATCCAATTCTTGAATTTTTTTCCGAGTTTTTTTAGCCTCGGTATCCACGTCTTTTCTATAATACTTTTCAAGTTCTTTTTCTGCCTGAAGATGACGATCCCTTTCCGCCTTGAATTCTTTCTTCATCAATTTCAGAGCTTGGCGATAAGCCTTATTAAAAATTCTTTGCTTTTGAGTTCTTCTGAGGCGAATCAGCTTACTGACCCATTTCATATTCTTATCCTAATCGTGATGATTTTTAGAGAAAATTTTCACTTTGCGACAACCCGTCACTCGTCGTTGATGAGACCGATCAATAACCCCGAAAATTCCGGACATTTTACCTTTTATTTCAAAGGGGTGAACGAAATCGTATCTCCAAATTCGAATTCTTCCATTCTTTAGATTAGACCGCAAAATTCGAGAGAAAAACATGCCTCCAAAAGAATGAAAGTAGTTGATTCTATAGACATAAAACTTAGAAAAAGAATCGGGAGGAATCATCCATGACAGCCAAATCGGAAGATTTCAATGAAGAAGTAGAATCCTTAAAAGACAAAGCCAAAAGAATCACCGGAAAAGCCCGAGAAGAATACCTAGAGCACGTAACCGATTTGAAAGAAAAGATCAAACAGATCGGCGGCGACACTTCCGAAAAAGCAAAACAAATCATCGATCAAACGGGGACTTATATTAAAGAGAATCCGCAAAAAGCTACTTTGATCGGACTTGGCGTCGGTCTCGGGGTCGGACTTCTTGTCGGAATGCTGATTCGTAGAAAATAATCCGCGAAACACGATGGCAAAAAAAAGAAAATCAGGTTTCTCATCGGAATCTCATGACTCCGAATACTCAAAGAGAGGAAACGATCTCAAATCGCATTTTCTCTCTTTGTTCGATTCCATCCTGGAATATTTCCAAACCCTATTTTTATACGGAAAAAAATTCTTACTCAGAAGATTTCAAGCGGGAATCCAAGCTTATCTTTTTCTAAAAATCGGGCTCTTTTTTCTCGCATTCGGTTCGATTTTCTTTTTAGGTGCATTTTTCTTTTTGTTACATAAAATCACCGGAGGAGATTTTCTTCTTTCGAGTTTAGGCACCGGCGGGGTGAGTTTCGTTCTTGGACTGATCTTTCTCTGGTTGGCAGCATCTTCTCTGAAAGCGGAGGATCGATCATGAAGGAATTTCCGGATATCAATCCTTTCGACGGAAGCGATCGATTTCTCGGAAAGGATCCGTCTGACATGAGCATGGAGGAATTAAAACTCTATCTTCATATCCAAAAATTGAGAGTTCGATTGGAATTTGAAAAATTCCAATCATCAATCAACTATACGGGAATGGTGGTGGAGGCACTGGAAAAGCTCGGTATGGGGGAATTTTTACAATCCTTTCTCAAAGTCCCGGATATATCTTCGGAAGAATAGTCGAACACCTCAAAAGCTTGTCCAACGTATAAGGTTTTACCGAACGTTTACGGGTCCTCAAATCAAAAAAATCATCGCCAAAGATTCAAAATTCCGAAATCAAAACGCTGATTTAGAAGCAATTTCAATCTCGATCGCCGAATACGTCTTGACTTCGCGGATCTGAATCGTTTCCACACGATCCTCGCCGGCGATAATGTCGGAAAGGATTACAACCTGGTCTCCATCCTGAAGCCTTCCGGCTTTTTTTAGGGTTTCGATCGCGAGACGAATCGTCTTTTCGGGGTCTCTTGAAAAATCGATTCGATATGGAATCACTCCTCTCGTAAGCCAGAGTTTACGACGCACTGTGGTCATGTTCGTAAACGCATAGATGAGCGGATAGTGAGGATGAAATCCGGCTACGTTAAGCGCCGTAGTTCCCCTTCTCGTAATTACGATAATTGCTGAACATTTAAGAGAATCCGCGAGCTCCGAAGCGGATTTCGCCATCTGTTCTTTTTTATCTTGAGGAATTTTTTCCCGAACATAGTCCACACCGCCCGTTCTCTCAACACGTTGCGCAATCTTATCCATCATTTCCACACAACGAACGGGAAATTTTCCCGCGGCGGTTTCCCCGGAGAGCATGATCGCATCGGCTTCTTCATAGACTGCGTTTGCCACGTCTGTCACTTCGGCCCTTGTCGGAGACGGATTACTAATCATCGATTCCAAAAGATGAGTCGCAACGATCACTCTTTTACCGCGCAACGCGCATTCTTTGATGATCGCTCTTTGTAGAATCGGCAATTCTTCGATCGGAACTTCGACTCCGAGATCTCCTCTCGCCACCATTACCCCGTCCGAAGCCGCTACGATTTCCTTCATGTTACGAACTGCTTCCTGATCTTCGATTTTTGCGATGATCTGTGCGTGTCCTTCGTTCTCTTCGATGATCTTTTTAAGTTGATCGATATCTTCGACAGATCGGACAAAGGAAAGAGCGATAAAATCCACATCCTCTTCCAAACCGAAAAGAATATCCTTATGATCCTTAGCCGTGATCGAAGGAAGATTGACCCGAATTCCGGGAAGATTGATGTGTTTTCTGGAACCGAGTCTTCCGCCATCCAACACCTTACACTTAAGAGCGGAATCGTTGATCTCTTCTACTACGAGATTGATCAGTCCGTTGTCCACGGTGACCGGATCTCCCACTTTCAAGTCCTTAACGATATCCTTGTAATTCACAAATACGGATTGTTCCTCGGATTCAGCGCCGGGAATGATATGAAACGTAAACGTTTCGCCGACTTTGAGATCCAAGTGATCCACCTGTAGATCCCCCGTGCGAATTTCAGGTCCTTGCGTATCGAGTAAGATTGCGATCGGGTTTTTGAGAACGTCCTTATTGAGGGACTTGATATTACGAATGATGGCTCTGTGAAAGTCATGATTTCCGTGGGACATGTTTAATCGCGCCACGTTCATTCCCGCTTCGGCAAGCGCTTGAATCATTTTTTTATCAGCGGTCGCGGGTCCAATGGTACAAATAATTTTCGTTTTTCTAAAAACAGAGGATTCGCTCTTCATGTAATACCTTTATTCGGGAAAGCGGGGCTTAGGACAATCTGGAATCAGATTTTAGACAGTGTTTTCTTCAGAAAATCATCCAAGGAGATACAGAAGTCAAACAGATCTTGATCCGGCATACTCGCATCTTTTTGTTCGCTGATAATCGCGGATGCCTTTTCCATCAAATCTCTTCCGTGTTTTTTGAGATAACGTTTGGTGACAAGAATTGGAAACGTATACCTTTCTTCCTGATTCCGAACCATAAACGAGAAGATCTCGTTCTTTCCGAATTTTTTGAGAAAGTTGATCAAACTTTCTTCGTTAATCTCTCCTTCCATTTCATAGAGAAGAATGTTACGGTCCGGATATTGGCGACTGGACCAATAGTCATCCAAAATATCAAGGATACGTTCCAGAAGTTTTGCGTTGAGGGGATCCACCGTTTCCTTGTGCGCCGCGGCCGGAATCTTGTCTTCTTTGCCAGAAGAACCTTGGGTAGAATGTTGTTTACGACTGTTTTTTTCCTCTTGTTCCTTTGCTTCTTTTTCTTTTACCCGTTTTTCGGCGAGTTTAGAAGCGTCTTCCTGAATTTTTTTAGTCCGAGCCTCCATCACGCGTTTATTCAACTCCACGGTGTTGTGAGCTCGAATTTGTTCCGCTTCGAACTTATGGACCGCCGCGTTCCCGAAGATATTTCTCCAAAGACGAGTAAAAAAAGGAAGATACTTAAAAAGACTGGATAACTCCAGTGTATCAAAAGCCGCCGTCACGTCCCGATTCTCGAGAAAATCCCTTACCTTCATACGATCCAAAATGCGAATCTCGCTGTCGTTACCTGTGGCAGCGAACACCCTTCTCGCGGCCTCGATCGCACCGGAAATCGAAAGTTTGTGAAGAACATAGCTATACAAAGCGTTTTTATCCGCGTATTCGGTATGAAGAATTTGTTCGTGATTTGCCACGAGAACACGAATGTCCTCGTCGATTTGCTGACCTCGAAAACGAAGAAAATTTAAATCGACAAGTCGATTGGCAGACTTGATATAATCCAGGATCTCTCCCAACTTGACTTTTTTTTCTTCCTTCTCTTTTTTTTCCTTATCTTCTTCTTCAAAATGGATGAGAGCCAAAAGTTCGTCCATTGCGGTTTTTTGATCACCGTAAGCGGGACTCAAGTAAGGCATGATCGCGTTGACCAAAGAGCGGGTGTTTTCTTTTTCTTCCGAAGACAATTGCCCCATGGCTCCGATCTTTTGCAGTTCGGGAACGAGGCGATCGTTTAAAAAAGATTTATAAGCTTCGATTCTTGCCAAAATCTCTTCTTGGACATTGTAATAAAAAACGGACCGATTTCCGGGGTTGAGCGCATTTTCATTTCGAAAAAAGAATAGGATTTTTTGTTCCACTAGTTTTTTCAAAACCGGTTTGAGATGAATGTTTACGGTAATCTGTTTCAAACCCGGACTTGCATCCAACGGATCGTTAAAAAGATTACCGATCTCCGTAGAGGCGTAGGTATCAGTGAGTTTGTTATTTAAGATCGCGGAATGAATTTTTTTGATAAAGTCCTCTTTCCCAGGGAAAATTCTTTTTTCCCTAACCCAACGCTGAATCGAAGCAAACGTACTCTGATTGACCCCGTCCACATATCGATGACTCGTAGACGCATCCGCCGGCTGCGGTCTTGCAAAGACGGGATTCAATCGCAAATAGGATTCGATCTTACCGTCCGAAGCATCTCCGGTTGGATTGAAATCCACCATACAAATTTTTTTAACGATCGGAGGATTGTATTTGGTACTCAGTTCTTTAAGATATTGATTTATCTTTTCTTTTTCGAGATTCAACTCTCTGGAAAGTTGATCCACGTTAGGGAGAATCTTGTTCGCGACGTATTTATCCGTCCAATCCCCGATCACGAGTAAAAGTTTATGAATTCCCTTGTATTGGAAATCACCTCTGGACTCAAGCGACTGAGTCAGTTGCAATGCAGTATTATAATCTGCTACCTTAAGTTCAGGGGCTTGAGGTTCCAACATGGAATGCCAGTATCATCCGAGGAAATTCTTTTTGTAAAGAAGTTCTGCATTTAATAATGCAGCTCCCGCCGCGCCTCGAATCGTATTGTGACTCAAAACGACATATTTCCAATCCAAAATCGGATCCGGTCTCAAACGTCCGATCACTGTGGTCATTCCTTTACCGGTTTCCAGATCCAGTCGAGGCTGAGGACGATCCTCTTCTTCCCGATAAAAAATCGGAGGATTGGGGGCCAAAGGCAATCCCAACACCTGGGGTTCGCCGGAAAAATTTTTCCAAGCCGAAAGAATTTCTTCTTTCGACGGCTTCTTCTTAAACTTTACGGAAACACAAACCGTATGTCCGTCAAAAACGGGAACACGATTGCAATGAGCAGAAATCGGAAAATTCGCGTGGATGATTTTTCCATTCTCCACCTTTCCCAGACATTTCAGTGGTTCGATCTCGGCTTTCTCTTCTTCTCCTCCGATATGCGGAACGATATTTCCTAAAATATCCATAGTAGGAACACCCGGATAACCGGCTCCGCTAATCGCTTGCATCGAAAAGAGCATAACGGATTCGATCCCGAAAAGATCGTAGAGAGGTTTGAGAGAAATCGTAACTCCCATGATGGTGCAATTGGAATTGGTGATGATCTTTCCTTTTGTTTTTTGAGAATTTAAAACTTCAAGATGAGAGGAATTCACTTCCGCGGAAAGAAGAGGAACGGCCGGATCCATTCTATGATTTTTAGAATTGGAAATGATGTGTATACCCGCAGTAGCATAAGCGGTTTCCACTTCACCGGCAACGCTCGAGTCCAAACCGGAAAATGCTAACACAACACCTTTTGTTTTTTCCGGATCAGGGGTTGTAATCACGATATTTTTTGCATAAGCCGGGATTTCAGAAGAGATCTTCCATCTCGTTTTCATCACATCACCGTATGTTTTTCCTGCGCTATTTTCGGAAGCACAGAGGTGTGTAACCTCAAAGTAAGGATGATTATCCAGCAATTGAATGAATCGCTGACCTACGGAACCGGTGGCGCCTAAAACGGCAACTTTGACCCTGCTCATATCTTAAAATAAACGGGAAAAACCCGCCCTCGCTAATTGATTAGAATTTGCCGAATACGGCTTCTTTTTCAAGGTTTTACAGGTTTCGCACCCTGTCTTTCAGAAATTTTGACGAATTCTTTTGCATAAATCGTACTCATCTCCACCATACCCGGATACGTAAAGTGATGATAGTCGCTAAAATCTTGCATGGGGAGAGAATCTTTTAGATCACTGAAGTAGACATTATCTCCTTCCAAGTTTTTTAAGAATGCGATATGCCCCCGATACCAATCGGAATCCGCATACCAACTCAGACTGATCGGATTCTCAGGGTTGTTAACAATCCAGAGGGGAATTCGCTTCTCTTTTAAGAATCCGGCAAATTTTTTCAAATATTGAAAGTGAAGAATGGGGACAAACTTCTCTTCTCGGATTAGAAATTTTGCGTTTCTAAGCGCGATCAGATATCCGATCCCCGGTCTTTGCGGATAATCGTCCAAAAGTCTAAAATTAAAGTATTTAGAATATTCTAAATCACTCATGCCGATAAAACGAATATCCTCCAGCCTTTCTTCTCGAGTGTATTGCATTCCGTCTCTGGGCGCATCCATCCCGAATGTCTGCTGCAGGCGCACTCCCAGACGATCGTAATTCCAGTCCTTGTTTTCCCCTTCGGCATAAAACGGAGTCCAAGTGTTTGAAAGTTCCGCCGTAACGAGCGTATCATCCGATTTCATAAAAAAGGATTCCGTTAAAAGGATCTTTTTCCACCCCGGTTCCGTAAATGTAAATCCCTGAATCGCATTCTTTTTTCGGAATGTGATTCGCAACGGACCCAAAGCGAGAATTTCAGGGACAATCTGAATTAGAAATCCGTTTTTCTTCATCCCAATAACGGGACGAAAGGAGAATGTTTTTCCTGTCCATCCCAGAGAGGTCACTCTTTCCGGAATCTGAACTCCATTGTATCCGTGATAACTCGTATTTCTTCCGTATCGATGATCATAAAGAGAACGGAGGTTTTTCCAAAAAACATCCTTATATCTGTAAAATCCGAACAGATACGCAGCGATGTATTCCGCACTACGAGCAAATCCTAGTTCCGGGAAAAATTCGATCGCGGTTTCCAAAGGAAAGATAAAACGGGATTGAGGTGCCTCAAAAAAATTCAAAGCGTCCAAAAGAAGTATCTTAGAATCTACAGATTCGTTTTTGAAGTTTGCATCCAATAAATACGCACGATGCAACCTCCAATCGATAAAATTAATCGGGAATACCACAAAGTCCGGTTCCAGCTCAAGAATCTTTTTTCTACACAGCCAAGCATCCAGAGGAGTCATCCCTGCGTAGGATAGAAATTCCACCTCTACTTCCTTTCCGGTTTTTGCATAAATGTCCTTTCGGAGCAGCTCCCGATCCAAGGAATAGTGGGCGATACTCGAACCGACGATAAGAACCCGCGGATGTTGTTTTTTCTTTTCGTGGAGAGAGAAGTATTCGTATAAAAAATTATAGAAATGATTGGAACTCCAGGGAGATTCGTTCGGAACCTTCCAGATCAAAACCCGGAAAAAAAGAAAATCCAAAAGAAATAAAAAGAAGACCGCGCTTCCTAATAAAATCCAATTCTTTCTTCCCTGAGTTTGTCCCATCTCAAGAAGAATGGTTTCGAATCCGGGTTTGCTTGTCGAGGATTCTTCTTTTTTTAGCTTTACCCAAATGGCAAAGGGGAAAACATTTCGGACAGAATGTTCCGCTATACGATCAGTTTACTTGTGTTTTTTGTTTCTCTCTTTTTTTCCCTCGCGCTTAGCCCGGAAGAAATTTATCTCAACTCGGACATTCTATACATTCCGACGGTAGTCCTCGATCTGTTTCGGGACGGCGGAAATTTTTTATCCTGGTCTTATACTCCGTCCCCTTATTTTTTTCCGGACTTCCCGGCGATTGGGCTTCTGTTTCTTCTTTTTGGAAACGCGCAAAAGGCCCTTCTGTGTTTTGCTTTTTTACAAACGATTCTTTTTGCAGTTTTGATGGAACGCTTCTGGATCTACACAAGAGAGGAAAGAAAACGCAAAAAACTCACCGGTCCTGAATCCCAAATGGTAAAATCCTGGGTACTGCTTCTGACTTCCTTTTTGTTGTTAGGAGCCAGGCAGTTCCCGGCTCTTTATATCTTATTTTTACCTTCGATCCACGCGAGCGCGTTTTTAGTCTGTCTCTACATCTGGCCTTTGATTCATAGAAAATTAGAAAATCGTCAAATAGGAATTTTATTTTTCTGGATCTTACTCACAACCGCCGCCGATCGGATTCTATTTGCGGAATTGGTTTTGCCCGCGGTTTTTTCCGGCTTTTTATATCCTTCGAAAGAAAATTCCGGATGGAAACGTTTTTTTCCGCAGAGTTCCAAGATCGTTTTGGGCGCGGGTGCTGCCGGTTTGATTCTTCATTCCATTCTTAAATCCTTTTTATACATCGAAAGGCCGGGAAAAATTCCAACGTTAGTCTCTCTGCATCGGGCGACGGAAGACGGAAACCGCTTTTTTACAGAAGCCTCACTTTGGATCCGATCGGGTTTGAGAGAAACGATTCCCGTGCCGGCGATCTTGCTCTGCGTTTTTGCGATCGCGCTCGTATTCAGCTTGGGAAGAATTCGAAAAACCAGATCGACTTCGTTTCTCTTTTTCTTTTTTGTCATCTTGTTTTTCCTACCGATCGCAAACGGGGCTTACATAGACGAATACAGCATCCGTTACGCGGCGCCTGCGTTGATACTCGGACCATTCTTCCTTTTATTTGTAGCCGGGTTTCCCAAACGCAACCTAACGCTTGCCATTTTTCTGTTATTCCTCCTGCTCTTGAAAACGGCTCAAAAACTGCCCGAAAAACCGGAAAATGCGATTTTACGCCTCGCCCTGTCCATACCACAGGAAGCAGTGTGTTTGGACAAAATTTCCGAAAAAGAGCCGATTTCGCTGGTGGTCGCCGATTTTTGGACGGCAAAAAGAATCCGGGTATTTTCGGAACACAAAATTCCGGCGATTCACGTCGCGTATGGAACATTAGAAGGTTCTCATACGATTTCAAACAGGGATTGGTATCTAAAAGATTATTTCGGATCCGTTGCTGTAGCGACCCATGGCTTGGACGAGGGTAGAATCCTCGACGTGTACGGAGTTCCGACCCAAAAGCATCACTGCGAAACAACGAATGTATGGATCTACCACGATCCCGTTAAAATTTTGGAAGCTCTGAAAAGGCCGTTTCAGAAAACGAAATAAAGAAACGGTTTGGTTTCGACCGTCAAAACCACGCCCACGATAAAACCCAAGGCGCTCAAAAACGAGAAAACAATCCAGTGCAGATTCTCTCTAAATTTGGAGAAGGAACCGAAAGATTCTTCCTTTTTACCTATGTAGGTCGCAAAACAGAGAATCGCCAAAATACTCAAGAATTGGGTCTGCATCGTGTATGTGGGTTCGATCCCTCCCGAAAAACGGAACAAGGTGCCCAAAATCTGCCAGCTGTTCTCCAGGTTTTTAGAACGAAAAAAAATCCAAATCAGACAAACGAAAAGAATTACAAAAACCTGATATAGAAATTTTAACACTCCGTTTATACCGGATTTTTCACTCCAAGGAAATCGCACGCGATCGCGGAACCATCGTTCCAAGGCCAAGAAGCCTCCGTGTAAAAATCCCCAGATCACAAAGTTCCAGCTTGGGCCGTGCCAAAGCCCTCCCAAAAGCATCGTGACCAAAAGGTTTCGATACGTGACCCAAGCGCCGACTCGATTTCCCCCGAGAGAAATATAAAGATATTCCCGCAACCATCCGGACAGCGAAATATGCCATCTTCTCCAAAAATCGGAAAAGCTGGTCGCGGAATAAGGAAGTCGAAAATTTTCAGGAAGCCGAACTCCCAAAAGAAGCGCGGAACCGATCGCGATATCCGTATAACCCGAGAAATCGCAATAGATTTGTATGGAATAGGAAAACACTCCCATCCACGCGAATACTGTGGAAACGGAATCCGGAAATTGATAAGCGAAATCGGAAATAACGGAAATCCGATCCGCAATCACCGCTTTTTTTACAAAACCCAACAGAATCAGCCAGATCCCTTCGCGAATCGGAACGTTTTCCCAGCTAAACAAAGAACGAAGCGCCGGCAACAGAATCCGCGCCGAAACGATAGGTCCCGCAACGAGCTGAGGAAAGAAGGAAAGAAATAGGGCGTATTGAAAAAAATTCTTCTCCGAAGAAATTTGTTTTCGATACACGTCGATCGAATAACTCAAGGACTGAAACGTATAAAACGAAATCCCCACTGGAAGAATGATCTTTAGAGTTGGAGCCGAGACCTTCCATCCTATCAAATGAAAGAGTCCCAAAAACGAATCCGTAAAAAAATGAAAGTATTTAAAAAACCCGAGAACGGACAGATTTCCGATCAAAGAAAGAAAAAGAAGAATTTTTCTCTTTTTAAGATCTTCTTGGGAATCCAAGGCTCTTCCCACGCCATAATCCAACACCGTGGTAAAGAGAATCAAAGCTCCGAAACGATAATCCCAAGAAAGATAAAATGCATAACTTACAAAAAGTAAAAACCAAAGTACAAAAACGTTTCGATTTGGGTAAATCGCCGCCAAAATCCAGCGGACACACCAAACGATTGCAAAAAAAAGAAAGTATTGTGGAGTCGTAAAATTCATTGAATCAAAAGGGATGTCCGAATCCAAGTTTTCGGTAAAACGGAAATCCTCCAGTCGTTTTTGATTTTAAGAAGAGTTCCGAAAGGAAAAGAATCTGCAAGATCGATCGCACGAATGGAGAAAGGCTGTTTTTTGCTTCTCAAAAGACGATAGGATCGATTTTTCATAGAAAATGTTTTCCGGCGTGAATTTTCAGACGCAGACCTTCGCGGATCGAAAGAAAGGGTTCAGATACGAATTCTCTACAAGCCGGTTCTACCTATCGGACAAGACATCTACGCCATCCGCCGAGTTTCCGGCAGCAAATACGACATTTTCCTTGGCGACACATTCGGTCATAAAATCGGGGCTGCACCTTTTCCGATCCCCTCAAATCCGGATTTGAGAAAAATCAGGGTCATTGGAAAAAACTGGGCAAGTGAATGCGGAAGATCAACGACGATCCTTACGACAAATGGAGCGACAATTTCATCATCGAGATCTGCGTTTATCTAAGCCTAAAAAAGAAAACAATCAAATGCCTAATATTAGGCATTATAAATAGATCATTTTTAATCATTATAACAAAAGAGCTTACACTTGCCTTTCCCAGCAGGCAGATCCCGGAGTCTCCCTGAAATTCAGCTACAAAGAACGAGAAGTCAAAATATTCGAGGAAGGCCGGCCCCGGGCTGGCCATTTTTCACCGGGCCCCCTTGAGGAGGAACCCCGTAACCCTTAGCAAAACTTTCCGGGCGAGCGTATTCTTATTGTCGATAAACAAGGGAAACGAGGCTAAAGGCTATTCCGTGAGAGAATTGCTCAAAATGTTGAAACGAGTCTCTTAAAACTCAGAGGCGGATCGAAAACAGAAAACCCGTATTGATTAGTCTTAATCATAATTTACAATAAAGTCCATTTTAAATCAATTTATATTAACTAAAATTAATCCAAAGTTTCATGAATTAAATAATCCATTTATTTCTAACCCCACAATTCGGACAAACTGCTGAAATTTCAGCCTTCACCCTTCTGCCTTTTGGGGTTTCTATCTTTCCCAGGGCGACAAACTCGAAATCTACCCCTTCTGCGACATAATGTCCGGCACCGTATTTTGCGGAACCTTCAATCATAGCGGAGCATGCGTGGCAACGAACTCGGAGTTTGATTACTTCGGCCATACGGGTCCTTCAAACCTTTTCAATCCTTGAAAATTCGTAAAACACTTTTCCTGCCAAGTTCACATGCACAGGAATTTTTCCTACACATGACAGAATGTCGTCTATTGGCTGAATCGCCGTAGCGAAATCTGCTTGCTGCGGGCTCTCAGAATGGCGGATCTCGCTTTTTTTTGCGTCAGGCGCCCACAGGGATTGATGAATTTCCTGGTTGCCGAAAAACGGTCCGCTCAATCGTGCCGACAGGAGGCAAGAAGCGGGTGCCAAATACCCTATCCATAAAATTGCTCGCTATCCGCCGCAGATGTAAAAAGGACAAATTTCACGCCTTCCGCAGCGCTAAATTGTTTAACCACCGGAATCCTTCTTTTTCTTGAAAGGCTAAAAAATACTCCCTTCATCAATAAGAAGGTCCAAATTTAGTCATGTAAATATAGAACGGAGCTCCCCTCGCACGCCCGGTCTCAATCTTTTTGCCAGAACGAGTGTTTGTAAATCGGCCCCGTGTCCTATCTCTGTCAATCGCCCAATTCCCATCCCGCCCAAGTTTAAGCAGTTATAAAATTGCCCAGACCAGGGCATCCCCTTTGATAATTGGGCGTTTTGGTTTCAGATTTGTCCCTAAGCGCCGGATATCCGACATTTAAAAATTTATTTTTTTGCCCTGTGCGCAGCACAGGAAAGAATTAGCGTTTTTGCGCTTTTTTAGAAGATTTTTTTTTCGCGGTATGCTTGGAGAATTCCGCAGCAACAAGATTTTGTTTTTCCGTCGATTTAGAACCGGATGGGGAATCGAAATTTGTATCCATTCCTTGTTTTCGATTTCTTTTGACCATATATACAAAATGTCGGATGTATTGTCCGTATGGCTCCGGAAGCGTTTTCGGATCAAAATCCGTCGGATTATCCAAAAGCGACTTTACTACTACCTGGCTTAAGTCTTCCTTACTGGTCATCATAATCGTCTCGAGACGTTTACAAATTTCATAATCATTTACTTCAAGAGACATCTTTTTCATTGCATTTAACAATCTCTGAAAAGAGGACCGTTTCACTTTGGAAGCCATGGACAAAGATTTTCAACCTTGGGCTGAAAAACAAACAAAATTAGATTTTATCAACACAGAGAATTTTAGGAAGAAAAATATTGATCAGAAGAAAAGACATACGATTTAAAATGAGAACCATCTACAGAGGTGCGCGCACAATACGCCTTGTGGATCGTTGAACTTGTTTTCCGAAATTCCGAACTCATCAAATCGATTTCTGGACTTGCAAACTTGAATTCCAAGCTCGCTTTTGTTGACCGGGAGCGGGAGACACTGGCTCCATTCCCCACTTTTTGAAAATTGGCGGAGAAAGCACCTGACGATAATGTTATCTGCCAAGCATGCCGTCTTTGGCCTAATTCCGGAGCAATCTGTTTCCCTTTTTTGAATAAGCCGTAAGAATCTCCCCTTTTACCAAAAAACGAATCCAAAGAAAGAAAGAGCTTTTTGGAAAAGGCGTGTTCCCAAACGTGAAACATCTTTTCTTCCGCAGGATCGGTAACACTTTTAAAAGAGATTGCCCAGGACGGATTTTTCGAACAAAATGAGGAGGAGGAGACCGCAAAATTTAAGAAGCCCCAAATACAATTCTGCTCCGCGCCGTTTTCAAAAACGAATGACGTCAAAATTCCCAAACCCCGAATTGAATTCTGGAATTGGGATCGGATTTGGGACAAAAGAAGTTTCTCTACAGAAGAAAACTTCTCTTTTGAAATCGAATCAACGATCGAAAAAGAAAGAATGTAGTTTGAATTTTTTCTCGAATCTTTCAAAACCAAAATCAAATTTTCAGGTTTCTGGGGCTGATTTTTTTTTCGGATCGACTGAGAGACTTTTTTATTTACCATCTGAGAATTGGAAACAAGCCAATCTTCCGAATCCAAATCGATCGTTTTTGCAATCGGAGTTAAAAGGACTCGATCGACTTCTACTTGGTGCGTCAAAATATCAGACTTCGCAAATGTGTCTTCTTCGGCCGCAGACAAAGCCCCGGACATACCGAACCCCAAGGATCCGATTAGCAAGAACTGTGCCAGAAAATTTATTTTTGGTCCGAAAAACATAGCGATTTTCTATAATTTGCCTATTTTTCGAGAAAAAGGAAGCGTTTTTTCATCTTTTTTAGGGAATTTTTCGAAATTTTTAGTTAGGCACTTTTACGGAAAAGACGTTTTACCCTAAGCTTCCATTCCCAAAGGATGATCCCTTTTTCTTCCTCATCTGCGCGTTCCTGCTCCTTTTCCAAAAGCGCATAACACATGCTCGCAATTTCCGAAGAAAAACTTTTCTCAAGCTCCACTTCAAATTCAGGAATTTTCATTTCTAAGATCAACTCCGCCAAACGAAATCCTTCGTCAAGGCTGAGGAGCTTTTGTTTTGCTTGTTTGAGTTCTTCTTTTTCAAACTCATTTCGGATCATCACCGAAAAAAAAGTTCTAATAAAAGAAACCTCTTCTTGCTTTAACTGAAAATCCAAAAGAAGCTGTTTCACTTTTTCAAGATCCATTCTTCTCAAATGAATCCTGGCTAAAAAAACAGGATTTCCGGAATGAATGTTGAGATTTCCGGAATCCAAAATATCAGCGGCGCGAACCTTGTTAAAATCCACAACACCGGATTCTTTTGTCTTGCCGCCTTCAGGAGCCGCCTCCCCCGAAACCTCTTTGTGAGCCGCAATTTTTTTGCGCACGATCAACATATTCAAAGCTGGGAATCGAATCTTGAGGGTGATCAAGTCCTGCCGCGGATAGGTTTCGTCCAAAACCAAATGATGCATTTCCACACCCTCGTCCCGGGAACGAATCAGATCCTCGTTATTTTGAAAATGATAGACCACAACGGGTAGAACGTCGCAATCGCTTCCGCTACTCAAAAAAATAGTGCGGACCTCATTTCCGGTATTAGAGTGTTGATACGGAATTACGAGCTTCCCCTGCTTTACGTTTACAAAGCTGAGCTCACCCAAACGAAAGTGAGAAAGATTGAACTCCGAACCTAAAAAAACAACTCTAGGAACGGCAACGACGATCGAGCTGTTTTTTGCCCCTCGAGGAACCTCAGGACCTTTTTGGGTAAAAACAACGTAGGTCATTTTCGCAAGCCGAACTTTTACCAAAAAACCGCCGGGAGTTTTCCGTTCTTCGTATAAGGAATCTAAATCCACTTTTTAACCTATCTCCAATTGTTTTAGTTTGTATTGCAAGGAGCCCCTGGAAATTCCAAGAGCCTTCGCCATTCGAATTTGATTGCCACCGAACAATTTATGGGCCAAAAGAATTTTTTGTCTCTCGACGGCCTCAACCGCCCGGCGGAGATCCAAATCCTCCGAATCCGGAATGGTCAAAATTCTATCTTTCCGCTCTTTTTTTTCCTGGATTCCGATCTCAGAACCGTTGGAACTTAAAATCGACTCCTCTAAAAGATTGCGCAAGCCAGAAAGGTTGTTCCCGACATTCATTTTCAAAATCTTTTGTAAACTCTCTTCCGAAAGACGAAGGTCTTCGCGACCCGAAGATTCCTTCAGCTCATCCAAAATCAAATAAACCAAAGATTCTTTTTGAAAAAGACTCAACTCCGAAATTTCAGGAAGCGAGATGGTTTTTTGAAGGAGCAATTCCCGGAACGGTCTAAAAATCTCGGTCGGCTCAGACTCGGAAGTTTCGGTAAAAATGAGTCGAAAATCTCCAAGTCCTTCGGATAAAATTTTAAAAAAGAATTTTTGTTGAACCCCTGTAAATTTCTGAGCCCCTTCGATCAAAATCGTTCCGGAATTTGTCATCCGAACCCATTCTTCCAAAGACTTATCTAATTTAGAAATCTGTTCGGGTAAAAAACCAAGAACCAAAATTCCCTTTTCGGGACTTAGGGTTCTGTGAATCCATTTGCCAAGAGCCTTTTTGCCGACACCGGGAGCACCCAAAATTCGAATCCAAGATTTTCCCTTTGCGATCCAATCCGGAAGGTCGGAAATCCCGCAAATTTCCGCTAAAAATTCTCCAATCGATTCCTTTCGAACAGCGTCCGGGCGAACTTTTGAAACCGGAGAATTGGCCTTTAAAATCGAAAGATTCGATTCTGAATTTTCGGAAATTTTTTGGGCCGCCAAGGCCCAAAAAGTAAACATTGCATCGGAAGGCTTTTCTAAAAATTCAACCAGAAAAAAACCTTCGAGAGAAGAATCGCCTCGAATTCCCGCGACCAAACAACCGGCGGAATGAGGCATGGATAAATCGTATTCTTCCGAGGAAAACCAGAGAGGAAAATCACTGTGATTGAGTTTGTCCAAATTCCCAGTCGCACGGGATAAGAATGAATAAAAAAAGCCGTCTTCGTCGTAGCCCAAGCTGGCCACTTCATCCAAACTTTGGCCTTGATCAAAACTCAAGGTCAAAACTCCGCAAAGCCCATCACAAATTCGAATCCATTCTCCAAATGTTTTGGAAAATTCTTCTTTTTTGTTTTTGGAAGAAGAATTCTCTAAAAGCAATCGATGAATCAAGGACGTCTGCACAAAAGGAAGATGTTTAAAATTAAGCATCCTGTCAACCAAGTACAGGGTTCCTTGTCGGACGTCCGACAAGGAAGCGGAGGCATCGGTTTTTTTTCTCAAAAATGTGCGAATTTTGGATAAATGATTGAAGATAAAAAACCATCACTCTATTTGGAATCGGAGCTTAAAAAAATTTCGCTCTTCTGTTTTTTAAACCGAAATTCTGAAAAAGAAGAATCTTTTTTGACTCCGACGTTTTGCGGAAGACAGATTTACAACGCTTAGCTTTTTTCTCTTGAAGTCACTCAGGCATAGAAATTTTCAAAAATCGAAATTCTTAGCATTCAAAGTCCAGTCTTGATAAGGATTCAATGTCGGATGTCCGACAATAGTATATAAGGTAGAATCA
>NZ_CP162130.1:3087500-3327500 GCF_040833975.1 Leptospira sp. WS92.C1 | reverse complement strand
TGTATAATTTTAGAGAAAAAGCAAATTTTCTATGGTCCATCGCGGATCTATTACGTGGACATTATAAACAAGCGGATTATGGAAAGGTAATTCTTCCTTTCACAGTGTTGAGACGTCTTGATTCTATATTAGAACCGACCAAGAAGAAAGTTTTGGAAGCATATACACAACACAAAGCGAAAAAGCCGGAAATATTGGAGCCGATTCTTAACAATATTGCGAAGGCTAAGTTTCACAATCGTAGTAAATTTAATTTTACCGAATTGGCAAATGATCCAAACGGAATCGCGGCAAACCTAAAAAATTATATCAAGGGTTACTCGATCGGCGCACAGGAAATCATCGAGTATTTTAGTTTTGAAGACCAAATTCGAAAATTAGAGGAATATGATTTACTCTATATGGTTATCAAAAAATTTGCGGAAGCAGGTGAGATATTCAAAGAGGTTTCTTCCTTAGAAATGGGATATATTTTCGAGGAGTTGATTCGGAAATTTGCGGAGTTAAGCAACGAAACTGCGGGGGAACATTTCACACCGAGGGAAGTCATTCGGTTGATGGTAAATCTTCTTTTTGTCAATGACAAGGATATCTTAACGAAAAAAGGAATCGTTCGAACCTTATACGATCCGGCTTGCGGGACCGGCGGGATGCTTTCCGTTGCAGAAGAATTTTTACGCGAGCTCAATCCCGATGCAAAACTGGAAGTTTTTGGACAAGAGATGAACCCGGAATCTTTTGCGATTTGCAAATCGGATATGTTGATCAAAGGACAAAATCCATCCAACATCAAGTTCGGAAATTCATTCACCCAAGACGGACTTGCGGAAGAAAAGTTTGATTATATGTTAAGCAATCCTCCTTTCGGTGTAGATTGGAAGAAATCCGAGAAGATCATCAAAGATGAAAAAGAGAAAAGAGGTTGGGATGGAAGATTCGGAGCTGGTTTACCTGCGATCAGCGATGGTTCCTTTTTATTTCTCCAACATATGATTTCTAAAATGAAACGTAAAGAGGAAGGAACTCGGCTCGGAATCGTATTCAACGGTTCTCCTCTTTTTAGCGGTTCTGCAGGAAGTGGTCCGAGCGATATCCGAAAATGGATCATCGAAAACGACATGTTGGAAGCCATCATCGCTCTTCCCGATCAGCTTTTTTACAACACAGGAATTTCCACCTATATCTGGATCGTAACCGATCACAAGCCCAAGGCGAGAAAAGGAAAGGTTCAACTCATCAATGCAACCGGCGGCGATTTGGAAGACAAGGAAAATCCGTTCTATTCTAAGATGCTTCGAAGCCTTGGAAACAAACGAAAAGAAATCCACGAGTCCGCCATCGAACGAATCACGAAACTCTACGGAAACTTTCAAGAAAACGAATATTCTAAAATCTTTGATAACGAAGATTTCGGATATTCCAGAATCACGGTCGAAAGACCGAAGCTGGATGAAAACGGAAAGCCGGTCTTAGATAAAAAAGGAAATATCCAAGCGGATTCCGATCTCAGAGATTTCGAAAACATTCCCCTCAAAGAAAATATCCAAGAATACTTTCAAAGAGAAGTGCTTCCGCACGTTCCCGATGCTTGGATCGATTCCGAAAAAACAAAGATCGGTTATGAAATCAACTTCACCAAGTATTTCTACAAATACAAACCCCTTCGCAGTTTGGAAGAGATTCGCCGGGATATCTTAGCGTTAGAAGAAGAGACCCAAGGAATGATCGGAGAAGTCATCGAATCATGAAACGTTACGAGAAATACAAAGACTCGGGTGTGGAATGGATCGGAGAAATTCCGGAAGGCTGGGAGGTTAAGAGGCTGAAGAGAGTCGCCCTTATAAATAACAGCAAGCGAAATTACACGCAAAATCAGAATTTAGATGCTGAAGTTGTGTTTCTACCAATGGAGAAAGTCTCCGAAAATGGTGAAATCAATCAAGAATTACGTAAAAGAATAAAAGACGTTAGTACCGGCTTCACATATTTTGATAAAGGTGATATCATCTTAGCAAAAATTACTCCTTGCTTTGAAAATGGAAAGGGTGCTCATTTAAAGAATCTAGAAACGGCATTTGGGTTTGGATCGACAGAGTTTCACACAATTAAAGCATTAGAAAGTCTGAATTCACGATTCGCATTTTATCAAACAAAAACAAATTTATTTATGAAAGTAGGGGAAGGTCTCATGTCTGGTTCTGCGGGACAAAAGAGACTTCCGACTAATTTTGTAGAAGATTTTCCCATTTCCCTTCCTCCTCTCTCCGAGCAACAAGCAATCGCCGACTTCTTGGATCGCAAGACTGCACAGATCAATTCTCTCATCGAAAAAAAACGCAGACTCATCGAACTCCTCCAGGAAGAACGAATCGCCGTTATCAATCAAGCAGTCACAAGGGGGATCGATCCCAGTGTAAAGCTGAAACCGAGCGGAGTGGAATGGTTAGGGGATATTCCAGAGCACTGGGAGGTGAAGAAGTTGAAGTGGGTGGCGGATCTCCGAAGTGGTGAATCTATAACATCAGAAGACATTCGGCCGGAAGGAGAATATCCTGTATATGGTGGGAATGGCTTGCGTGGATATACTTTTCGATATACTCACGAAGGACATTTTATTCTAATTGGTCGACAAGGTGCTTTATGCGGAAATATAAATTACGCATCTAATATGTTTTTTGCTTCTGAGCATGCTGTCGTAGTCACTTTATTAAAAAAAATAGATCTTCTTTGGTTAGGTGAGCTGTTGCGAACCATGAATTTGAACCAATATTCTCTTGCCTCGGCTCAACCTGGTCTTTCGGTAGATAGAATCAAAAATTTATCAATTCCTATGCCCCCTGAAAAAGAAATGACTGAAATTAAGAATTTTATTCAGGTAAAAATGGTTCATCTTGACTCCACCATTTCCAAAATCGAAAAAGAAATCGAACTCCTTTCCGAATATCGCACCGCTTTGATTTCGGAAGTAGTGACAGGCAAGGTGAAGGTTGTGTAATTGGATTGTTTTAAGAGCCATCTATGATCTTTTACTTCGGCAAATCGATCCTATATAGTAAATTTAGAATATAAAAAATAAATGATTTGAAACGAATTTCGAACCTGAAATAAAACGAGAAACCCATGAAATCATCCATCCACACAGAAGCCACCTTTGAGACCGCAATCATCGAACATCTGATTTCGATCGGTTGGAAAGAAGGGGACGCCGGTAATTTTGATAAATCACTCGCTCTGGATAAACAAACGATTCTATCTTTCATTGTCCGATCTCAAGAAAAGGAATGGGAAAAACTAAAAGTTTATTATAAAGAAGATACGGAGAATAAATTTTTTCAGCGTTTGTACAAAGAGTTGGATTTAAGAGGGATGCTGGACGTTCTCCGTCACGGGATTACGGATAGCGGTGTAAAATTCAAATTAGCGTATTTTAAACCGGATAGCAAATTGAATCCGGATACATATTTAGAGTACCAAAAAAATGAACTCTCCGTAACGAGACAGGTCCACTATTCTTTAAAAAATAATAATAGCATTGATCTTCTTCTTTCTCTGAACGGTCTTCCCGTTGCAACGATCGAACTCAAAAATCATTTTACGGGACAATCGATTCAGGACGCGATTCTCCAATACAAAAACACCCGAGATCCGAAAGAGCTATTATTTCAATGGAAAAAAAGGGCTTTGGTCCATTTTGCAGTCGATCCCGACGAAGTGCATCTAACTACCAAACTAGACGGCGATAATACAAAGTTCTTACCGTTCAATAAAGGCAATGGGTCTGGGGCGGGAAATCCACTCAATCCAAATGGATATAAAACTTCGTATTTTTGGGAAGAGATTCTTTCTCCCGATAGTTGGATGGAATTGCTTTCCCGATTTTTACATTTGCGTAAGGAAGTTTTTAAAATCGATGGAAAAAACTATACTAAGGAATCCACTCTTTTTCCCCGATATCATCAAATCGACGTAGTTCGCAAAATTTCCTTAGATGCAAAACGTTTCGGTCCCGGAAAAAAATATCTCATTCAGCATTCTGCGGGAAGTGGAAAGAGTAATTCCATCGCCTGGCTGGCTTACCGTCTGAGTAGTCTTTACGATGATGCTGATAAAAAGATTTTTGATTCCGTGATTGTCATTACGGATCGAACGGTGCTGGATCGACAATTGCAGGATACGATTTATCAATTCGAACACAAACAAGGAGTCGTTCAAAGGATCGACGACGATTCCAAACAGTTAGCAAACGCGATCCAATTCGGTACGAATATCATAATCACCACTCTTCAAAAATTTCCATTTGCTTTAAAACATTTAAATGATCTTCCGGATCGAAATTACGCAGTCATCATCGACGAAGCTCATAGCAGCCAGGGT
This sequence comes from Leptospira sp. WS92.C1, assembly GCF_040833975.1. NCBI lineage: Bacteria > Pseudomonadati > Spirochaetota > Leptospiria > Leptospirales > Leptospiraceae > Leptospira > Leptospira gorisiae. Next base: position 3,323,126 of record NZ_CP162130.1, on the reverse strand, counting down.
GGAGAATCTTCTAAGAATATGGCTGAGGCTCTTTCGAGTAATCATCTTTCCTTGGAGGAATCGGAGGAAATGGAAAGGCAGTTTGAGGAGAATTCATCGGACGACGACGATCTAATCCGTGAGGCGATTTTAAAACGAGGTCCCCAAAAAAATCTTTCTATCTTTGCTTTTACGGCGACTCCAAAGGCTAAAACTTTGGAAGTTTTTGGAATCCAAACTGAAGTAGGTAAATTTGTCCCGTTTCACTTATACTCGATGAGACAGGCTATCGAAGAAAAGTATATTCTGGACGTATTAAAAAATTATATAACTTACAAAGAATACTATCGTATTTCGAAAACCATTGCGGATGATCCCGAATTAAATAAGAAAAAAGCTCTACAGGCGATTGGAAGATTTGCTTCCCTTCATCCTCATAATATCAGCCAAAAGATCGAAGTTATCGTCGAACATTTTAGAAAAATTATAATGCCTCGAATTGGAGGAAAGGCCAAGGCAATGGTCGTAACATCCTCGCGTAGGCATGCTCTGGAATACTATCTAAGATTTAAAGAATACATCAAAGAAAAAGGTTATACTGGAATCGATCCTCTCGTTGCATTTTCGGGAGTCCTTTATCATGATTTATACAAAGAGGGAATCAGAGAAGCGCAATTGAACCAATTCGGGGAAAAAGAGCTTCCGGAAAAATTCGGTGAAGGGGAAAAATATCGAGTTCTTCTCGTCGCGGATAAATATCAAACAGGATTTGATCAACCCTTATTGCATACCATGTATGTGGATAAAAAAATCATCGGAGTCAAGGCGGTTCAGACCTTATCTCGTTTAAATAGAACCTATCCGGGAAAAGAAGATGCGCTCGTAATCGATTTTGCCAATGAACGGCAGACGATCTTAGATTCCTTCCAGCCGTATTACGAATTAACGAGTTTGGAAGAACCGAGCGATCCGAATCGATTATACGACCTAAAAGCCAAATTAGATTCAGCTTATATATATTATCAATCCGAAGTGGACGGATTTGCAAAAGTATTTTACCGAGAGGGAAATCAAACTGCAAAATCGCAGAGTAGATTATACAGCTTTATCGATCCTAGTATAGATCGATTCAAGGGAAAAAATGAAGAGGAACAAGATCTTTTCAAAAAGGCTCTCATAGCGTATCTTAGGGGTTACGGTTTTCTCTCTCAGATCATGCCCTTTCAGGATGTTGATTTGGAAAAATTATATAGTTTTGGTAGATACTTAGTTTTAAAAATTCCCAAAACGAGCTATATTGAGAAGTTACAATTGGACGACGATGTTGCCTTGGAATTCTATCGATTAAAGAAATTGGAAGAAGCGGATCTCGTATTGAAAATACAGGGGGAGGCCAATTTGGATGGAGAGAAGGAATCCGCTGGTGGAAAAGATGTAGAAGAAAAAGTAAAATTATCTGATATTATTCGAATTCTAAACGAAAAGTTCGGAACTGATTTTAGAGAAATTGATAAATTGTTCTTCAATCAAGTTGAAGAGGAGTTGTACCAAGACGATCAACTGAAGACAAGGGCTCAAAATAATCCCATTGAAAATTTCAAATATGCTTTTGATGAAATTTTCATTAACAAATTGATTGAGAGAATGGATAACAATCAGGATATTTTTGATAAAATCATGGGGAATTCCGAGTTTAAAAAAGAAGTCGAAAGTTGGATGTTACTAAAGGTTTTCAATCGTTTTAATGAAAAATAATTCGAGATTAAGGAAGGTTTCGGATTGTTTCGCAGATGCCAGCAATTCTGTGTAAATGACCATCTTCAAAAGAATCCAATTTCAATCAATCTTCGAAAATAATTGAAAATTGATTCATTCTCTTTGTCTTTCCTCCGCAAACTATCCGTCAACATCTCCAATTTTTTCGTTACTTATAAGATTCAATTCTAAGCTGAAAATTTCTTTCTTTCGTCAAAGAATTCCGAAACTTCTTGCCACCCACTTTTTTCCAATATCGTCACTTTCGACCACCGGAAAATAAATCAAAAAACTCATTTTGAAGTCCGAAAGACAAACTCACGCGGATAGAGTATCTAGAACGCATTCTTTCCCGAAAGAGCATCGATTTTTTTTTGGATCGAATTCTCGCGCTGAATCGAGAAGCCATTGCAAAAAGAGGCATTTTGCGAAAGAAATTGGAATCCGTGGCCGCTCGTGGACTTGTTTTTATAGCATTAATTCATATTATAAAGTATCAGATTGGCAATTTATTATTAAAAAATTGATTCATGTGAATTCTGCGGGACGATTTACTTTGTTTATTTTTAATCATTATTAATAAAATGTTGTTTTCATAATATATCATTTTATGAATGTGTTTATTAGTGTAAATGTATGTTCCATGTAAGAAAGGTGATGTTGGTTGTTTTGGCGTTTTCGATTCAGCTTGTTGTAAGCTGCAGTTCGAGTGTTACTCGAATCGAATGGGTGAGTTTTCGACCCCGAATTATAAAGCGATTAAATTCAATGAAAAATTGGTTGTGTCCTATGCGCCGGAAGCGGAGTTCTTAAAAGAGTCTCCGACTTTTGTTGCGGGACATTTTATCGAGTATTTTAAAACGAAATTGCAAAAGAAAGGTGTGTCCTTTTCCGATACGGCCAAAGAAACTCTGGATATTCAATTTCAAGACGCGCGATTTCGTTCTCAAGGGGTTGCAATGTGGATCGGAACTTTTGCAGGTGCGGATTCTGTTGAACTGGATTTAACCACCAAGGATGTAAAAGGAATTCCAATTGATAAAAACAAAATCAAAGTGTCGTATGCACTTGGTGGTTTGTTAGGCGGTTGGAATGATTTTCGTTCCAAATACTTTTATAAGAAAATCACAAATTTAATTTTTCAACAATTAGGGCTTCCTGGGTCGATTGATTTTTGGTTTTGGTTCTTGTCAAAAGCTTGTTCTTGGAACGGGCATATTTCTAATATGCTTAGCACCGTAAATTTTTGAGTTTCACATCTTTCTATTGCAAACCGGAAAACAGGTGATGCAATCTTCTTTACCTAATCTACCGTGTCCATTTGCTTTGCTTTCTGAACTCAGAATACTGTTTTCTACGAATTCGTTCAGGATTTTGAAAGACGCGTAACGGATCTAAGCCGAATTAAAGAGAAGCAAGAGAGGCCCAAATCCAACGCGTATTCATATTGCTTTTTAATTGTTAAGATTTGCGTCGAGGGACTTCCAAAGAATTTTACGATTTTGTAGAATCATCGACATATTTCGAGGAATGACCATATCCCATACGATTCATGCAAAACGGATGGATCTTTCTTGATCCAGTGGAAAAAGAACGATCTATAAAGCGAGGACCTTTAAAGTTTGTGTTGCAAACAATATGATTCTGAAAAAGACGCGTGATTCGTTTCCCTTTTTGATACGTTTATTCCCAAAGACATGTACATTCCGAAAAGCGATCAACGAATTTTTTTCGAGATGGTAATCTGTCAAAAGACGTAAGTAGAAACTACTTTGAGTTTTAATTAAACTAATATTGAATTAGGAATAAGGGGAAGATTTATATGACAATCGATCAACAAAAACTAGAGCAACTCGTTGGGAAGCTTTTTGGCGAGATTTCTGCCGGATACAGTGGTGCGCTCGTGCTCCTTGGCGAAACACTTGGTTATTACAAGGCTCTCGCAAACGGCCCGCTTACCTCGTCCGAACTTGCTCAGGCTACCAACACAAATGAACGTTATGCGCGTGAGTGGCTGTCTGCACAAGCGGCTGGGGAATATCTTCAGTATGATCCAAAGGAAAAGAAATTTTCCCTCTCACCGGAGCAAGCGATGATCTTTAACAACGAGGACAGTCCTGCGTATTTGATGGGAGGATTTTACGGTATTTCTGCTATGTTTGCAGCTGTTCCCAAACTGGCCGACGCGTTTCGAACCGGTGAAGGTGTTCCCTGGGGTGAGCAACACGAACATATTTTCTGTGCCACTGCCAAGTTCTTTAGACCTACGTATCTTTCTCAGCTCACTCAAGTATGGATTCCTTCCCTTGAAAATGGCATGGTGGACAAGTTAAAGAAAGGAGCTAAGGCTGCGGATGTGGGTTGCGGTTTCGGTACGTCTACGATCATTCTGGCTCAAGCGTTTCCCAATTCTCACTTTTACGGATTTGACGCCCATGCACCTTCGATTGAAAAGGCACGTGACGCTGCACGTAAAGCGGGCGTTGAGAACATAACCTTTGAGGTTGCGACTGCAAAGGATTATCCGGCAGGAGGATATGATTTAGTGGCGATGTTTGACAGCCTTCACGACATGGGAGATCCGGTTGGTGCTGTTACACACGCGCGCAAATCCCTGAACAAAGACGGTGCCGTGATTATTGTCGAACCGTTCGCGCATGATCACCTCGAACAAAATTTGAATCCTGTTGGGCGTGTTTATTATGCCGCATCAACCATGTTTTGTACACCTAGCTCCTTAAGTCAGGAAGTGGCATTAGGTCTGGGTGCCCAGGCTGGTGAAGCGCGTATGAGGGAGGTCGTGACGAAGGGCGGTTTCACTCGTTTCCGTCGAGCTGCAGAATCCCCTTTTAATATTGTCTACGAAGCTCGTAATTAGAGGATCAAGCGGAGGGCTTCGCTATTTTATTTTGTCCAGCCGATCTAAAATGCTGGTTCAGGGTGAAGTCCCATTCTGTTTAGAAAATTAAAAAAGCGAAAGTCGGATATTTAACCTTGTATTAGGGCAAAACCAAAAGAACCGCTTCCCTTTATCGACGCACGAACTTTACACAAAATGATTGCGTTTGATAGAGAAGAGGTTCTTTCTTTTTGTTGTGCAAAATAGAAAACCTATAAACGCGATAGTTTGCATTGATTCAATGTTGTAATTGTCTTTTACAAATAGAGTGAAAAAAGCAATGCCTCACATTGACGATTTTATGAGCAAGATGGGTTGTATATTTTGAATATTCTAAATTTAGAATATGGATGGTTGTCGAATAATCATTTCACGTATCTTTTATGCTGATTCGAAGTCGGAATCCTCTGTTTCTGTGCGAAAGGGAGTGACGATATTTGTATCTCTCAGTTTTACAAAACGCAACGCGGTTCTGTAGCCGGTAAATTTTAAAATCGCTTTTCTTTCTTTGCGATTCAGGCGAAAACCGAAGCGTTTTTCGTGTTCGTCTAAATCACTTTCATTCAATTCAACTGCTTTCAAATTTGCGAATGCATCTGTCCTCCGAAATTTCAATCCAAAATTGCTGATATAGAATTAGAATAGAAGGCTCCTCGGTACCGAGGAAGAAGGGCTGGTCGATTTTCGTTTCCTGATCGTTCACTTTGAATCTCACTCTCTTTGTAAATTTGCGGCAATTCTTGGGATTTTTTATCCTTTCGGACTTAGAGTGAGAGCCTGCAGTTTTAGGTTGCTTTATTCCCACTTTGGTTTTTCATACTCTGAATTTGCCCGCGGTTCGTAAAAATGCAACGCTATTCCAATCCGCGACATTCTTTTCGATAACCACATAACGTTTCTGCGGTTGCGACCCATAGATAACTCCCATTTCGATGGGAATAAAGTTGTTCGGTTTTTTTTCCACAATCCGCATCGCGGAAAGAATTTCCCCGGTGGAAAAATTGGTTACATAAAACCAAATCGACCAAGGGTCAAGATCCACGGATGCATAGGGAGATTTATTGTAACCCTTGGATGCGAATACTTTGCCGATAAATTCCTTCACATGAGACAGTTTGAAGGGATTTTCTAAACCTCGGATGATATGCTCTTGAAACTTGCCGGATTGGATGATTTCCGATTCAGATTTTTGGATTTCGATATTGTTATGCGTCATAAATGAAACGAGATCCAGCAATTTTGTCTCAATTTTCCACGCTAATTTTTCCGCTTCCTGGATATTGTCGGATTTAAATTTTCTCTTTCACCAAGGTTGGATGAAATCAGGAGATCGAATTGAATTCAAACGATTGGAATCGGCTCCACAAAACAAATATCGCCTTCTTTTTTATTCCTGAAAATACGGAATTGAATCTTAAAATCGGTTTTAGTAAATTCTTTACGCTTTATTTTTGTAACTTGATTGTCCGCGCGGATTGTTTTCATTTTTGATGATTCTTTCTTTGAAAAATGTGTATTCTTATTTTTAAATATATTTCGCTTTGGCTGATCGATTTCGTAAAATAATATTTGAATATAATAAAATAAATAATTTACAACTTTCAAAATTGACAATCGAAGAATGCGAAGATTGAACATAAAAATATTCGCGACAATTTGTTGTGGGTCGTAACGGCGTATTGCTTGCTCTCTTGCAGATAAATCGAAAACTAAAGTTACTCTCAAATCTTCTTTGAAACGACGGATTGGATTCTTATCGAGAGCATAAAAACGGATCTGAATAAAGTTTCCGCACATGAGAAAAACGCCCCGCTCGCCGCGGAATGTTTTATGACGTGTCCGGCCTTTGAGCCCTTGGTTTGTCCTCCTGTTTCAAAAGGGCTTCTTTGTGTAGTCATCGTTTTGATAGACGATGGTCCGATGGAAAAGAAATGTCCACCTGCAGAATGCTAACTGGCAGAACGAACCCAAGCGGGGAAGCGGTTCGGAACGCGAAAGCCTATTACACTCGGATGTATTGTTCTGGAGATGACGGAACGTTCCCTAGGATTCCGTTTTAAAACACTGCAAGCAGGTTCGTGAATTCTTTCCGGGTCTGCCGGCCTCTTTTTTTTATCTTGATCTGGCGGTCTCTTAATGGAGGGCAGAAATTAAATTATATTTCCGATTTTATTTGCAAAAACTCTTTCTTTTCAGTCCATTCATACAATGCTCTTCTGAACTGGAGATTTTATGAAAAAAATTCTTTTGTATGGGATGGCCGTTTTTTATATTTTTGCGGGACTCAATCATTTTTTAAATTCTCCGTTTTATCTGAAAATGATACCTCCCTATCTTCCGTATCATTCTCTTCTCACTTATGTGAGCGGAATTGCCGAAATCGTTTTGGGTCTGACCCTTTTTTTACAACCCCTTCGTAAGTTGGCTTGTTACGGAATCATTGCCCTTTTGATCGCAGTTCTTCCGGCCAATGTATATATGCTACAAGCCGCGCTAGCCGGTACCGATTTTGGAGTTCCTATTTGGGCGCTGTATGTCCGCCTTCCGTTTCAACTCGTTTTTATTTTTTGGGCTTGGGGCGTAAAGGACACAGAATGAAATTTTTCAAAAAAGAAAAATGAGGAATTACGACTGAAAAAACTTTCTGTCATGACATTTGTGAGGACTTGTTTTGTTGCAGGGATGAATGCACTAAATTTTCAGATCAATATTTTATTTTAAATTTTTTTGAAAAAAACTTTAAGTCTTTTTAAATTACAATTTAAGAATGTTTTTGATTGATTTGGGAGAAATTCATCCCTTCTTTTTTACAAAGTTGCGGCGTTTCCGTCGCCCTAACGGCGTTTTTATCTCAAAGATCATTGCAATAGAGTGGAAGATTATTTTGATCACCGCGTTAGGGATACGAAAGGCGCAAAGCGGCCCGAAGGGCCGGAGCGAAGCGAAGCCTGGAGAAGCCCGGCCCGCGCCAGGCTTAGAGGTTTGTTTTTTCTTTTGAAACTTGTTTGCGAGAAGAGGCGGCGGCGCGGGAAACGCCCGAAGTGGATATCCTGCATATACAAAACATTCAAAAAATAAAATGTATTTTATATGAAAATTTAATTTTTTTATTCTATTAAATGGATTTTGATTTTGTCAATGATTTCCGCGTCTAACGATCAGGCCGGATATGCTTTGATTTTTGTATCGACTTAAAAGTAAAGTGTTCACTTTTCTCGGAGTGACTTTTTCGCTTCCGTCAAATTCGTAAATCTTTTGAATATCATCAATGGAAAGCAGGGATTTGGAAGGGGCTAGTCTTTTGTCATTTGATTCTTCGGAAATTCGATTGTATCTTTTTTTATTTTCCATACTCTAATTATGCGCCTTTTCAAAGGATATACAACCAACAAATTCTCCATTCTTCTTTCCTTTGTCGAAAAGAAGCAAAACGGACTATTTTTGAGTGAAATAAAGGCCTCTTCTATAAATTTGGCAAGAAGGAACTTCTTTCCTATAAAAACGACGAGTGCATTTTTAAATGATTAAAATTTCGGGCCTAAACAAGGCATACAATTCCAAAGTTCTTTTTGATGATTTAAGTTTGAGCATCAACCGCGGTGAAAAAGTCGGTCTCGTCGGTCGTAACGGCCACGGTAAATCCACTCTCTTTCAAATGATTCTGGGAAGTGTGGAAGCCGATTCCGGGTCTATTTCGGTTCCCAAAGGTTACCGTATCGGTCATCTGCAACAACATCTTCATTTTACAAAACCGACCGTTCTGGAGGAATGCGCCCTTGGTCTTCCGGAAGGCGAAGAATACGAAACTTGGCAGGTGGAGAAAATTCTCTCGGGTTTGGGTTTTTCGGAATCGGATATGGAACGGAATCCCTCCGAATTTTCGGGCGGTTATCAGATTCGTATGAATCTCGCCAAACTCCTAGTTTCGGGCCCGGATATGCTCATGCTCGACGAACCGAACAATTACCTCGATATTGTCACCATCCGTTGGCTTGAGGAATTTCTTCGCGAATGGGAAGGGGAAATCATATTAGTAACCCATGATAGAAGTTTTATGGATGCGGTCGTCACTCATACCGTCGCCATTCACAGAACCAAGGCAATTAAGGTTCAGGGTGATACCGAAAAACTTTATACTCAGATCAATCAATCCGAAGAGATCTATGAAAAAACCCGTTTGAACGAAGCAAAAAAACGCAAACAAGAAGAGATCTTTATAGCTAAGTTTAAAGCAAAAGCGAGTTTTGCAAGCCGCGCTCAATCCAGAGTCAAGAAGTTGGAAAAACAAGGCGAGATGAAAGCCCTCGAACAAATTCAAGATATGGAATTGTATTTTAACAGCGCTCCCTTTGCGGCGAGTCAAATGCTTTCTTCCGAAGGTCTGTCCTTTTCGTATAACGGGCAGAAACCCTTTTTGATTGAAGACTTTTCGATCAGCGTTGGAAACCGTGATCGAATTTGTATCATCGGTAAAAACGGGAAGGGGAAATCCACTCTTTTGAAGATGCTCGCCGGTGAAAATGTTCCCTCCCAAGGATCGATTAAAAAACACCCGATTCTTAAAGAAGGTTATTTCGGGCAGACGAATAAGCTCAATCTCAATGAGAATGCGACCGTTGTCGAAGAGATTATGAGTTCCGATAAATCCTGTACGGAATGGCAGGCTCGAAATATCGCGGGCGGCTTGATGTTTTCGGAAGACCAAGCCCTCAAAAAAATCAAGGTATTGTCCGGCGGTGAGAAGAGTCGTGTTCTTCTTGGAAAAATTCTCGTGACTCCTTGTCATCTTCTCTATTTGGATGAGCCCACCAATCACTTGGATATGCAGTCTTGCGATTCTCTCATAGAGGCGATAGACGAGTTTGAAGGTTCTGTAATCATGGTCACTCACAACGAAATGCACTTAAGAGCAGTCGCGACCAAGCTGATCGTTTTTGATAACGATACGATCACGGTTTTTGACGGCTCTTACGAAGATTTTTTAAACGACGTGGGTTGGTCTGACGAAGATTATTAAAATATTTGAATAAAATGTAATAGCCAAAATAAGATCTGACACTCCGTGTTCCTGTTTATTACGAAAATTGTAAGTTGTCGAGATACTTATTCTTAGCTAATTCCTTCGTGTCAAGAAAAGTCTGTATCGGAGTTTTACCAAAACAATACTTGCCTTGATGGGTTCGTTCGTTATTATAAGAATCGATCCAGTGATCCAAATCTTTTTGCAAATCTTCAATCGAGCTGTATACCTTTTTCCTGAAAGCAATGGCATAAAATTCGTCTTGAATGGTTCGGTGAAATCTTTCACAAATTCCATTAGATTGAGGATGCCTTGCTTTTGTTTTTGAATGGTCTATATCTTCCAAAGCAAGGAACAACTGAAATTCATGGTGTTCTCTATTTCCGCAATACTCGGTCCCTCTATCCGTTAAAATTCTCAACAAGCGAAGGCCTTCTTCTTCGAACCAAGGAATCACTTTGTCGTTTAACATATCGGCTGCTACTAAAGCATTTTTTCTATCGTAAAGTTTTGCCATCGCCACTTTAGAATAGGAATCGATAAAGGTCTGTTGGTAAATCCTTCCTACGCCTTTGATTGTGCCCACGTAATACGTATCTTGACATCCTAAGTATCCTGGGTGTTCTGTTTCTATCTCACCTTCAACTTGCTTTTCTAATTTTCTTCTTTCTAATGCCTGCACTTGTGATTCGGTTAATACGGGAGAATTCCCTTGAGCCATGAATGCTTCTAAAGCCTTCAGTCTTTTTTGAAAGGTCTCCAGATCGTGACGAACCCATACACTACGAACGGTCGCAGGTGCTACTATGATTCCTTGTTTTTTCAATTCATTCGATGCTCTCTGTTGACCGTAAGCAGGAAAGTCGATCGCCATTTTTTTTACCGCTTCTTCTTTTTCAGGTTCGATACGATTTTTAGGATTCGGTTTACGTCTACTCAGATCCTGGAGAGCGAGTTCGCCTCCTTTCTCATATAACTCTTGAAAACGATAGAAACTATCCCGTGAATAGCCCATAACGTTACACGCCTTTGAGACGTTCCCTAAGGTCTCTGCTAACTTCAAAAGACCTACCTTGTTCTTGATTATTTTTTGTGCCGTTGTCATCTTTTTTCTCCTTATTTATTTTAAGGAGTGTAAGATCAACTCTTAACTATTACAAATAAAAATATTTAAATTTTAGAATATTATAATGCATCTTTTGTTTTTATAAAATGATCTTTCTCGGTTGGGTTTAAATTTGTTCCGACGAGAAAGTTGCAAGAAGAATTTTGCTTGAAATGGGACTTAAAGTCCATTTTCAAGTAAAATCGGATTGTTTTTTTAGCAGAAAATTTTCGAATCGCGTTTTCTTTTTCCAAAGATTTAAAACCTGTGTTCATTTGGATTTTTACGAATCACAGTTGTGAAATTCTCGGATTTTTTTTGGAACAGAAAATTATTTTACCAACATTTCGATCGAGTTTGTGATCGGGTTCCAGGAATTGATTCTATAAATGAGAATTACTAAAACTATGAATTCTTTTTCATCAAAATATTTTCAAACTTTTTAATTGGTTTATTCCGAAACTTTGTGTTCTGAGAATTTTCGTATTTGCCTCGATCAATTTTAAATCTGCCTTTTCTTTACTGTGTAGAATGCTTTTTTTTATGCATTGAATTGATAGATCTTCTCTCATTGCTCTTAAATCTTTTGTATAGATCAATACGCGCATGCATTGATCTGGGAAGTTTGAATTTTGATGAGTTCATAGAGATCAGGATCGATCCCTGTTTATTTTCCAATTCTTCTATCTTGACATGATTTTCAGTGATTCCGAATCAGTGAATGTTTAATTTACTTGGGGCCCGTGGTCTCTCTTTTTTGTTCAGAGATGAATCTTTTGATTCTAACTTTCAACGGATTGAAAAGAAATCGGGACTTCTTAGGTTTTGTAACAGAAAAGGAAAACGATTTTAAAAGAAAAGATATCTCTGCGCTGTTTGATTTGGAAATTGAATTTTTTTTGAATTGAGAGGCTTTTACCGCGTTTGCCTGGAACCGTATCTGAGTATGGGAAAGATTTATTTACATACGGAACAAAAGATTCAATCGGCTTTGGTCGAATCCGGAACTAGGGTCGAGACCATTCTGTTTCCGGATTCGTATTTCAACGCATTGACCTTGGAACAAAGAAAAGCGCTTCCGAAACGGATTCTACCTTTGTTGAAACGATATCAGAAGTTGATGTTGTCCCAAAGGAGAATCAATTCCAAGGCTGGAAAAACCTTGTATCAAAAACCGCAGGGAATGGTCCGGGTCAATATGAGAATCAATACCGGTGCTTGGGCGATTCTCGGTGCAATTTCGGCTGCTCACGGTGTTTCCCGTTGTTTTATGGTGAATTATCTGTTGTGGCTGGACAATTCCGAAGTCGGAGATTCTATCGAGCAAGCCTTGAATGTGGGATGTCCAACCTTCCACAATATTTACAGTTATATCTGGCACCTCGATCTCACCAAAAACAGCATCACTCGAAGGATCGAGTTTAATCCAAACCCGCTTTGGACGACGATAGAGCATTCTATCTACTAAAACCAAGCCAAAATCACAAAAGAACTCAAACTATAAACTGTCATCTTACCCAGGTCGTAAAATATACGATTACCGCTGCGTTAGCTTGATCTTTGATTATTTTTAAAACCCAACATAGGTAATATTATTAGAAAAATATAATATTTATTTAAGTTTTTTGTTTTCTTTCAATATGTATAATAATCGGTTCAGTTATTAAAAATTACTCTAAACCCACATTGTTTTCTAAATATTCCCAAGAATTCTGAAATTTAATTACGCTTTTAACATTGAGACTAACGTTCTCGAATATGATGGAGTGCGTTTTTAAAAATAGTAGATATTCCTTTGACAAAAAAATTAAAAGACAATCTTTCTGTGCGAATTAACTAAAAATCAGTTCAATCTGAATAAAAATTTATTAAAGATGAAAAATTTTCGATTCCTACATTCCAGAATCAATTTTCTCTAAAATATTCATTAAAGTTCTTCGTTCTTTATACGATGTGTTTCTATATATTTTCACAAACATTTTACGAGAGGCACGAATCACGGAAGATCTTATTTGTGTTCCGTGCGGTGTGAGTGTTACCTCAAACATTCTAGCGTCTTTTGATGACTTAGTTCTTTTAATAAATTCGAGTTTTTCCAGCTTTACTACAATCGAAGTAACCGTAGAAGGATCCCTAAGTATTTTTCGGGCTAACTCCTTCATTGAAAATATTTTCCCTGGAATCATTGCGCATAATATTGCTCCTTGAGGAGGAGTAATCATGCTAACATTCTCTTTTTTATAATTTAAAGAAAGATCTAAGAATATCTTGTCGCTAATTCCGCTAATGATATGTGCGATTCGATCAGGATGATGCATTAGATCATTATACCATAATTACTTTGATAGCAAAGCAAATTCTGTCAATCAAGGGGAAGAAAATTATAGAATAGATTGACCTTTTTTTTTATCAATGCCGGATAAAAGAAATAAGGAGTTATTTTATGATTCAACTTAAAAATGAAACGATGAGTATTTCTTCAAAGTATTGTGGACCTCCTCTCAGTGGAAACGGTGGATTTTCGGCCGGGAGCGCTGCGCAAAAACTCAATTCTCTGTCTTCTATTGTAAAAATTAAAGCTCCGGTTCCTTTGAATTCTGAACTTCAAGTAAATTTCGATCCTGACTTTTATTCCGCATTAATCGATATTTCTTCAGGAGTTGTCGCGGTAGAAGCAGAGCCCGCACCTGATTTTAAATTAGATCTACCTAAACCAATGTCTCAGGAGATAATAATGCAGGCTTCAAAAGACTATCTTGGATTTATCAAACATCCATTCCCATCCTGTTTTGTTTGCGGACCCGAAAGAAAAGATAAAGATGGAATGAGAATTTTTTCCGGTAAAGTTACAGATCAGCCTGGTTTCAAACATCTGCATGGGGCCAATTGGGATCCATGGCGAGAGTTAGGTGATGAATCCGGATTTGTCCGTAAAGAAATCGTTTGGGCAGCGCTGGATTGTCCCGGAGGTTTTGCGGTTTCAACCGAAGATCCTCAAATGATCGTTTTAGTCAAATTAACCGGTCGAATTCTTTCTTCTATTCGTGTAGAGGAATCGTATCGAATCCTTTCCTGGGAAATTCATAGAAACAGAAGAGCAAGAACGGCCGGTACAGCTATCTTTCAAAGCCAGGACGATGTTTGTGTGGCTTATTCAGAAGGTGTTTGGATGATTCCAGGAAATTGGAACTCTGAAAACCAAAGAAAAGAAAACTAATAATATAAAAGAGGTATTGAAATAGTAGGATATAATAAAATGAGCTTAAAAGGAAATCCAATTCGTGGAAGGATTAACGCATATTTCTTTAAGATGATGGAAAGTTATATGCATCGTAAATATGGAAAAACAAAATCCGAATTATTCGGTTCACTTCCAAAAATAGTGGTCGAACTTGGGCCGGGAGTCGGTCCAAATTTGAGGTATTATAAAAAAGACACAAAACTGATCGCATTCGAACCCAATCCCCATATGCACTCGCTACTTAAAAAAAATGCAAAATATTATGGGATAGAGTTGGATTTACGTAATTCAAGCGCTGAACTTTTGGATCTTCCTGATGCAAGCGTTGAGGCGATTGTTTGTACGTTAGTGTTATGCACCGTAAACGATCCAATAAAAACAGTTTCGGAAATTCGAAGAGTGTTAAAACCGGGCGGTGTTTTTGCTTTTTTAGAACATGTATCCGCTAAAGAAAAGAGTGGATTAGCCTTTTTACAAAAAAAACTTCATAAAGTTTGGCATTGGTTTTTTGAAGGATGTAATTTAAATAGAAATACGGCAAGAATTTTAGAGGACGCAGGATTTAAAACCTTAGCTTTAAATAAATATTCAATGAAAACGATATTTCTTCCAATCATCCCGCATATTTCTGGAAAAGCATATCGTTAATTTTTGAATTCTCCGAATATTAGAATTCAAATTATAGAATAAAAAAACCATGGATGTTTAGTTGGAGTTATAAAAATAAACGAAATATTGTAATTCATTAAATTCTCTATACAAATAAAAATTCCAATACCGATTTTGATCATAAATGAATGATACATCGGATCCGATCAATCCTTTTGATGGTGGGGAAACCAATGTGGGAGATGGCCAAAACGAGGTCCTCTACTCTCTGGAGATCAAACGGTTTAGTATTGGTTGGATGTGAATCATTGTGACTCTAAATCCGTTCAACATTTTTCTTATCCAAATTTAAATCCCAAAGACGACTCTACTATTTCCCAGAGCGTATATGATTGTAAAAAAGGAGGAAATTCGGTAACTTATATTCGAATCGAAAATGAAGGTCACATTTATCCAAACTCGAGTTTTTTCTTTGGCCTAAACGTTTGGGAATGTAAACAAAGATATCAGTGCATCTGAAATTATATTAAACTTTTTTTGAAGTTTGCCAGTTCGAAAAGAGTCTCGTAACTTTAAATACTTTAAAAAAACATTAATTATGAATTCGTATTTATAGGTTTATAATTTCTAACTTTAAGTTTTTTAATGCAAAAGGAATATTTTCGATAATCCAAAATCAAATTTAATTGAAGGCTTGCGGATGTTTTTTGGCGTTTTATCAATCATTCCCGTTTTCTATATTTTTGGATTAGCGAAAGACCGCCTTTAAAATGATCTGGAAAAATGAAACTATGGCTCAAATATAATCTTACCGGTTTTTATCTATAAGATTCCTTTTGATCTTTTTGCATTGCCGTAAAATCATCAGCTTCATTATCGATACGATCCATACTTAGGTTGGAGGATAATCTTTCCTAGGGGGATTCGGATCAACTTGCTGTTTTGTTCACTTCGCGCGGAATTGTTAAAAAAGGATAAATCGAATCAAATTCAAGTTTTACTTTAGAAATTTCTAAACTCTAAAAATGAAAAATAGATCCTATTTGTTTTTAAAATCTAAGGCTGCAGAGATATCGTCTTTCAAATCTTGGACATCTTCGATTCCTACCGACAAGCGAATCAAGTTGTCTTCGATTCCGATTTTTTTTCTCATTTCTGCTGGAATGGACGCATGAGTCATGATTGCAGGATGTTCAGCAAGGCTTTCCACTCCGCCCAAACTTTCCGCAAGGGAAAATAATTTTAGTCTTTGCAAAAACAATTTACTTTCTTCGATCCCGCCTTTGATAAAAAAAGTAATCATCCCGCCTGCCATTTCCATTTGTTTTTGTGCGAGCTGATAATCGGGATGGCTTGATAATCCCGGATAAATGACCCGTTCTATTCTCGAATCCGCTTCTAAAAAATGAGCAATCTCGGTCGCGTTAGCCGTATGAGCCCCCATTCTCAAAGGAAGAGTTTTTAGACCTCGCAATAATAAAAACGAATCAAAAGGAGACAAAATTGCTCCTGTTGCATTTTGTAAAAAACCAATCCGATCCGAAAGTTCATTTTTTTCGCGCGTTATCAAGGCACCCGCGATGATATCCGAGTGTCCGTTTAAATACTTGGTCGCAGAATGTACTACAACATCAAATCCTAAAGTCAACGGTCTTTGAAGAATTGGAGTGGCAAATGTATTGTCACAAACACTAATCAGACCATGTTTTTTTGCTGTTTCAGCAATCATCTCAAGATCGATAATTTTTAGTAGAGGATTGGACGGAGTTTCTACCCAAATCATTTTTGTATTCTTTTGAATCGCACTTGAGATCGCTTTAGGATTTTTTAAATCTAAGAATGTAATTTCTAAACCGGAGGAAATTCTTTTTACTTTATCCAAAAGACGAAATGTTCCGCCATACAAATCATCCAACGCAATGATGTGAGAATCTTTAGGAAGAAGTTCTAATAAACAAGTCTCAGCGGCCAATCCAGAAGCAAATGCGTATCCGCTGGCTCCTTCTTCCATACTTGTCAGACAGGATTCCAGGGCTGTTCTAGTTGGATTTCCGCTTCGAGAATACTCGTAACCTTTGGTCACTCCTGGAGATTCTTGGGCAAAAGTAGAAGTGGCATAGATTGGAGTCATAACGGCTCCGGTGTGTGGATCCGGTCCTTGACCGGAGTGAATCGCCCTCGTTCTAATTCCAAATTTATTTTGGTTCACAAAATGATCCTTATATAGAAAGTTTTCGTCTTAAATAATTTAAAAAATCAATTCGAGTGATTAAACCGTAAAAGGTTTTATGATCTTTTACAATTACAACCATGCCCTTTTTTAAAATTGATAATACAGATTCGATGGAGGAATCCGGAGATAAATATTCCAGATCTCTGGTCATACAACTTTCAACTTTAGATTGAAACGCTCCATCCTTACTTTCC
Source organism: Leptospira sp. WS92.C1 (assembly GCF_040833975.1). NCBI lineage: Bacteria > Pseudomonadati > Spirochaetota > Leptospiria > Leptospirales > Leptospiraceae > Leptospira > Leptospira gorisiae. Next base: position 3,306,091 of record NZ_CP162130.1, on the reverse strand, counting down.
GTTGCAAGAAGTAAAATATCGGATTCGTCGATGATACCGATAATTTGCCCATTCTCTAAGACGGGAAGTTGAGAAATATCATACAATTTCATCCGAGAATATGCAGTAAGAATTGTATCGTCTTTTTTTACAGTCACGACTTCTCGTTCTGAATATTTCCGAGTTGTAAGGTCTAAGATAGTTCCATAGGATTCTTTTCTAATAAATCCATTGTCAATCATCCAATAATCATTGTACATTTTAGAAAGATACTTATTGCCGCTATCGCAAACAAACGTTACAACATTTTTTGAAATCTTTTGAGACTTAGCATAACGAACCGCCGCGGCAATTAAGGTCCCGGAAGAAGACCCAGCCAGTATCCCCTCTTTTTTCAAAAGTGTTCTTGCAGTTTCAAAACTTTCCTCGTCTGAAATGGAATAAGCCGCCTTTACCAAATCGAAATCACATTGAGCAGGGATAAAATCTTCCCCGATTCCTTCGACTAACCAAGAACCTGCGGTTCCAATTTTACCAGTTTGAATGTAATCTTTGAGAATGGATCCAACGGGATCCGCCAAGATTATTTCCAAAGAAGGTTTTGCTTTTTTAAAAAACCGAGTCAAACCGGCAATCGTTCCCCCGGAGCCGACCCCGACTGCAATCGCATCCACGTTATGCGACATCTGATCCCAAATTTCAGGACCGGTTGTGGTTTCATGAGCGAATGGATTTGCTGGATTATTAAATTGATCCACAAAAAAAGAATTTGGAATTTCTTTGGCAAGTCTTGCTGCGTAATCTTGATAGTATTCTGGATGTCCTTTTTCAACATCCGAACGTGTGAGAATAATTTCAGCCCCGAGCGCTTTAAGATGCATGATCTTTTCTTGGCTCATCTTGTCTGGAATCACAAGTAGCAACCGATATCCTTTTTTAGAAGCTACCAAAGCCAATCCAAGTCCTGTGTTTCCGGCAGTTGCCTCAATCAAGGTGTCTCCGGGGCGTATTTTTCCTTCTCTTTCGGCTACCTCAATCATTGATAAACCGATTCGATCTTTGATGGATCCACCCGGATTTTGATTTTCTAATTTTAAAAATAAACGCGAAATTCCAGTATCAAAACAAGTAACCTCCACGAGGGGAGTGTTTCCAATCATTTCAAGTGTGTTTGCAAAAGGCATGAGTCCTCTGAAAGCCTACCCTAAGAATCATAACGTTGATACGAATGTTTCGCAATCATTTTAGGATAAGACTAGAAGGCTATGTTTTCGAAAGAAAATCAGGCTGCACTCTCTTTTTCGGGAAGGTATGGTTTAGATCGATTTTTCATTCCCCAACCTTCAATCTTATTCCCAAGTTTGATTATTTAGTTCTTGTTTTTTTTCCGAATTTGATCTTTTTTATAACGAGAATCAATTTGAGTGTCAAATTGATAGGTTTTTCTATCCCATTTCCATTTTTCCAAAAAGTGGAAAATAAAATCAATCCATTTGGACGATCGATCAGGTGGAATGTTTCTGGTTTTATAGAAAATTAGTAAAATCTAATTTATTAAAATAGGATAGTTGAATGTTTTTTAAAATAAAAAGTTTGGGATCAAAGTCCATAAGTGAAAAATGGGCTGTGGAAATTTCCTGAGATTCCCGAAGAAACAATGATTTATTTCTTTCGATTCGAAAATCTTTTGGAAGCGGAGTGTATATCAAAAAATCGTCCGTTAGAAAAAGGATCTTTACAAGTTTTTCTCTAAGAAACCATATTTTCGATATGATCCGAGTTTGCCAAATTGGAATTCCGTTTTAAAAGCAGAGTTTGCGTTAGGGACGCGAAGAGCGCGGAGCGGCTCCTGCCTTTTGAATCTTTTTCTTTTTAAATACAAAGAATTTTCGTTACCGAGTGATTTTGCAGAGCCGAAGCGAATGCGGAGCTCGCAGCGGCCCGACCGCCGCGCAGATCATAGAATTTTTATATATTCAATTATTTTAATATTCAAGACGAATGGATGCGCGGCGGGAACGCCCAAAAATATTCCGATTGAACCCCTTTTAAAACGGATCGGTCATCGAATGACTTTTTCGTTTTGATTTAATCTTTTTTGGGCGGATCTTAGTTCTCCGTCCGCGAGTAACAGGGTCCATTCCGGAAAATGTCTTACTAAAAAATATTGAAACCAAGAGTCCCAGGTCGCGTATCCGATAAAGTTTCGTTTTGGAAGCCAGTTTACAAATGCAGCGACCACTTTTTCAACGGAATGTGTCGCATTGAGAGAGGATCCCATTTCGATCTCTTTTACCAAAGCGGGTTTGTCCTGGTTTTCCTTTTCCAATCCCGGAGTGTTCGTGGTCGGCGGTAGAAACAGTTTAACCCGCACGTTATGCATCATCATTTCTTGACGAAGAGATTGTGCAAAACCTGTGATCGCAAATTTGCTTGCAGAATACGCACCGTATCCATAGATCGAAAATGTCGCAAGCATGGAAGATATCAAAACGATGTCCCCGGATCCCTGTTTGATAAAATGTTTCTGAAAGGAGCGAACTACGTTTACATGTCCGAAATAGTTCACATCCATCAGCTTACTAAAATCCGACCCATCGAGATCGGAAATTTTTCCGACCTTCGCATAACCGCTGTTACAGATAAGAAGATCCAATCCTCCAAGAAGTTTGAGCGCCTTTTTTGCCGCACTCTGAACTTGTTTGAAATCGGATACGTCTGCGATTACAAAATCAAAAACGGCCTTGGAAGTTCCGGTCCCTTGCAACTCCAAAACCGTTTTTTGAAGCGCTATCCTGCCGCGAGCCGATATCACCACGCTTGCACCTCTTTTTGCCAACTCCAACGCGAGGCCTCTTCCGATTCCTGCGGAACCTCCGGAAATAAAGACTTTTTTTCCGATCAGATCATGACGATTGAAATTCATGGAAAATTACTTTTTAATTTTATATCCGGTTTTGAATATCAACCAGATCAAAACCATACAGATCGATAAAAATAAAAAAACCATTCCTAAGCTGATGCTAACGCTCACGTCCGCGATTTCGTAAAAGCTCCAGCGAAATCCGCTCACTAAATAAAGAACCGGATTGAAAAGAGTCACCTTTTGCCAAAACGGTGGAAGCATGCTTGCGGAATAAAAACTTCCTCCTAGGAATACGAGCGGCGTGATAATCAACATCGGAATGATCTGTAGTTTTTCGAAGCTGTCCGCCCAGATTCCGATGATAAATCCGAATAAGCTGAATGAGACCGAAGTTAAGAGCAAAAATAAAATCATCACAAAAGGATGAGAGATCGTAACCGGAACAAATAAGGAAGCCGTTCCGAGCATGATCGTTCCTAAGATCATGGATTTTGTCGCCGCCGCTCCTACGAATCCGATTACAATTTCTATCATTGAAATCGGAGCGGCTAAGATTTCGTACATAGTGCCGGTAAATTTTGGAAAATAAATTCCGAAAGAGGCGTTGGATATGCTTTCCGTCAATAAGGACAACATGATCAAACCTGGAACGATAAACGATCCGTAACCGACTCCATCCACTTCTTGAATTCGGGATCCGATAGCCGAGCCGAATACTACAAAGTATAAGGAGGTGGAGATTACCGGAGACGCGATGCTTTGAAAAAGAGTCCTCCAGGTTCTGGACATTTCGAAAATATAGATCGATTTGATTGCGTGTAGATTCATTGTGATTCCTTTACAAGTTGAACAAAAATTTCCTCAAGAGAACTCTGAGTTGTATTCAAATCCTTGAATTCGATTTTTGCCTTCTTTAATTCCTGTAACAATAAAGAGATTCCGGTTTCTTTCGCGTGGGAATCGTAAGTATAAACGAGTTGTTTTCCGTCCTTCGAAAGTTCCAAACCTTTTGTCTTCAGAGTCGCCGGGATTTTTTTCAAACTCTGATTTAAGTCCAAAATAATTTGTTTTTTACCGAGTTTTTGCATGAGAATTTTCTTATCTTCCACTAAGATCAATTCCCCTTTGTTGATAACCCCGATCCGATCCGCTATCTCCTCCGCTTCTTCTATATAGTGAGTTGTAAGGATGATCGTAACCCCGCTTTCGCGTAGGGATCGAACGATATTCCACATATCCTTTCGGAGTTCAACGTCCACTCCGGCAGTCGGTTCGTCCAAAAATAGGATCGATGGTTCATGGGATAATGCCTTTGCGATGAGAACTCTGCGTTTCATTCCTCCGGAAAGAGTGATGATCGTTTGATTTTTTTTCTCCCAAAGAGAAAGGGATTTTAAAAGTTTTTCAATATAATCGGGGTTAGGCGCTTTTCCGTAAAGACCTCGAGTAAAACTTACGGTTGCCCATACCGATTCGAACGCGTGCACATTCAATTCTTGAGGAACGAGTCCGATCTGAGAACGTGTAAAACGAAAGTCTTTGAGAATGTCTTTTCCCGCAACTTCGACGGATCCTTCGGTCGGATTTACGATTCCGCAAATGACGGAAATGAGGGTTGTCTTTCCGGCCCCATTGGGTCCGAGTAGGGCGATAATTTCGCCTCCTTGAATTTCGAGAGAGACGTTTTTCAACGCTTGAAAGCCATTTGAATACGATTTAGAAAGACTTTTTATGGATACAATTGAGGATTTCGTTTTCATACTCTTCATTTTGATTTTGTTAAATAGGATTTATAAAATGCCTAAAATAATAGAATCCTTTTCCTCGCCCAGCATCAATTTTACGGTTTGGATCGATTTGGAACAAATTTGGTGGATTTTGTTCCGTATCTTCTGCGTTTTGTCCCTTCGTGATTTATTCTATTTTTCTTGTTTCAGTTTTAATAAAAGATAAACGGCAAAACCGGTGGCAACACCCGGAACTATTCCCGAAACAAGCGCGATCCATCCGTGACGGATTCCTTTTGTTTTCGATTCGTATAAAATCCAAACTGCTAATACGAACCAACAACAGATGACGTCTAACGCATATCCTGTGGAGTAAGGATTTACAAACCCTCCTAAAAATGCATTGATTACGCTCGCATCGGAAATCAAAGGAGGAATTACGATCACGATAAAACAAAGCGTGAATGTTGCCGCGATCGCAGATAAAAGAAAACGAAAGCCGGGATTTTTCATGATTTTTCAATTGAATTTAGGAATTAAAAAATTTCCAGAGTATTTTGTTTTACAGCGCATCCCAAAACCTTATTCTGATTTCTCTTTTGTGGAACGAGGCCGATACGATTCTCCCAAAGAAACTGCCAGAAAAGTGAGATCGTCCGTCAATCGTTGAGACTCCCTAAATTGATATAAGTTTTGAAGATGGGAATCCAAAATCTCTCGAATCGGCGTATGTAAATTTGCAAACAGATAAGAATGAAGATTCTCTTCTCCGAAGAGATGGACCAGATTCTTATCAAAAACTTCGAAAGCTCCGTCCGAAAACAAAAAAAGACGAAACGGATTTTTAAACTCGAAATTCTGAGTTCTAAACTTTGCGTTCCGTTTGAGTCCGAGGATTGGCCCCGTTTTTGGTAAAACAATTTTTGTATTTTCTGTGAGAATGATCTGCTCGGGATGCCCGCCCGAAGCGTATTGAACTTGTCCGGTTGTCGGATTCCAATCCAAAATAAACGCACTAAATAAGGAGTTGAGGTTGTGAAACATGGGGTGAATTTTTAAATTCAACTCTTCTAATATGACTCCCGGTTGAGAATCGGACTCTTCTACGGTATCATAGTCCGCTTTGATTGCCATCGTCAAAAGCGCCGCTTGAGTTCCGTGGCCCGTCGCATCCGCTATAAAAAATCTCCAGGTTCCGTTTTTTGTTTTTCGTATGTCGTAAAGATCTCCTCCGATCGGTCCCATCGGTTTATATAAAACGAACCAAGGAAAAGGCCAGTTTTTTGAATTCGGATTTGGGAACATCGATTTCTGCAACTTTTCCGCGGTATGCAGATCCGATTGCAAAAGATCAAGCGCCTTGTCTCTTTGTGTTTCTAAAATTTTTCTTTGAGTGATATCACGAAGGATGATTCCGATATATCGATCCTTTTCGATCATCCAATTTGTAAGAGACAGCTCCAAAGAAAACTCGGTTTGGTTTTTTCTTAGACCGATCATCTCTATGGTTTGTGTGGTTTCCTTGATTCGATTGGAATTGAAAAAAAGAAGGAAAGCGCTTCTGTGTTTTTTGCGAACTTTTTCGGGGAGAATGATTTCTAAGGGAGAATTTACAACTTCTTCCGCCTGCCATCCGAAAATTTTTACGGCCCCTTCGTTCCAAAAAAGAATCCTACCGGATATATCGGAAACTAAGATCGCTTCCTGTACGGTAGCCGAAATCGCTCTAAATTTGATCTGTAGTTCTTGATTGAGAGAGTCTGCAAATTTTAATAAACTCCTGTATCGAATAGAGATCAAAACGGATTGAAAAGCGATAAAAAGTAAAAATGTATAAGGAACGATATACGGAGTCGGCAGGATCGCCAATCTCGATAAGGTATCGTTGATAGCGCCTATAAGAAGGAAAAGACAGGACATCAAAAAAACTCCGGAGCCCGTTCTTTTATTTTTTACCGCTAAAATCATCACTGTAAAAACAACAAGGATCAGAACAAACATATAGATCAAATAGAGTTCAAAGACAGTTTCCAGCGTGTCTCCTTTCAGTAGCCAAAAGATTCCGAGTATGATGAAGTTTGGAATCACAAAGATTCGAAATGGAGTCGTTTTGAACTCTTCCGGAAATAAGGAGCGTATGTATGTTAAAAAAAATGCGGATACCAGAAATAGACTTCCGAGATCGATCCTGAATTCCAATAAGGGAGGGAAATTCGGAAATATTTCAAAAATATAATGTTCTTCGGTAAAGAAGATTCTCAGTGCGAGGGTTGCGCAGACAAAGGAAAGATAAAGAGAAGAGGATTCCTCCTTGGTCATGAGATAAAAGAAAAAGCTGGAAAAACCAAAAAAGAAAAGCGCTCCAAAAGTGATAAAGTCCAGATTTCTTTTTGCCTTGTCCAAGGCGATAACGGATTCAAAGATTCCGAACTCGGGAGTTCTTCGAATTCCCCCTTTGCCTTCAAACCAATTCGATATTTCTAATGTGATTTCCAGATTCGGATTTTTTTCCTCCACAAAAAAATGTATGATCGGTTTCCCGATTTTACGAATTTCCGCTTGGGGTATCTGCGAAGGTTTCCCGAATTCCAAAAGACGTTTTCCGTTGATATAAACCCGATATGCGTTGTGAATTTCATGAAACTTGATCGCATACTCTCCGGGGGAAAGTCCGAGAACTCTCAGTTGATACGTCGCCGCGCCAAATGCCTTTCCGTTAAATCGACTCTGTGTGCTTTTTTCCCAGAAGCCCGGAACCGCGATCAAACCGATTTCGGATTGTGTACCGAATCCTTCTTGAATTTTCCATTCTCCTTCTAAGGGAAGAATGTTTCCGTTTGTTAAAAGATCGGAGTCTACGAGGAGAATGCCGTTTTTTGCTTTTGGAAATACGGGGATCGGAGTCGGTTTACAACGGATCAAAGCGAGACCGAATCCGATGAGAAACAATACAAAAGCCGAATGAAAGAGTCTTTGGTATCGAATCATAAGTTCCATTCATAAACCGGAATCAGGTAAACCGCAATCCTTTTCCGCAACATCCGTAAAATCCGTAAAATCCGAAAAGGAAAGTTTTGAACCCTTCGATAAAATTTAAATTCTAAAACCGGTGTTTCGAATTTGATTGTTTTGTAAACCGAGTTCCCAAGTTGAAGGGTTACCCGCAAGGATGACTTGTTTTTTTGCGCGAGTAATTCCTGTGTAAAGGATTTGTCTATTTAGAAGTCGATCCGACTTTGAAGACTCGTCCGAATCGGGGCCTTCGGGAAGATAAATTAGAATTGTATCATATTCTGATCCCTGACTTTTGTGAATACTCATCACAAATGCCGGTTCGTGTTCCGGTAATGTGTCCAAGGCGAAAGGATAAAGCCGGTTTTCGATCGGGAACACGGCTCTCAGTTCTCCCGTGTTTTTCATTCTCAAAACGATTCCTATGTCTCCGTTAAATAACTTTCTGCTCTTATCGTTTTGTGAGATCAAAATCGGAAGACCTGCAAAGTAGAGCTTTTTTGCTAAACGTTTTGGATGGAGGGAATTGACAGTGGGTGAATGACCTTTTCGATACAAATCCTGAGAGGCAAAATTCATAAGCTTGGACTGAATCGATTCTACTCCCCAGTATCCGTTTCGAAACACCGTGAGACATCGAAACTTTCCGAGTTCTTTTTGAAACGTATCAAAAAATTCAGAACCGTTCCAATCCTTTTGGTCATCCACTTTCCATTCTGCAATTCTTAGGATTTGCGGAAAAAAAAATCGATTCCAGAGTTGTTCGATCACTTCGTCTCTCGAAAGAACGTTCGGATCTTTTGCCGAAGGATTTTGAAACCAGACAACCTCGCTCGGATAGTTTGTGTTTTCGCCGATTTGATCGGTTTTTGGAAAGGAATCGTCTATCCTCGTTCCGAGATTTAGATTTTCAGACGAATATCTTAGAATCTCTTCGGAAAGTGTTACGATCTTTGAAACCTGACCTTTTTTATTGGGCTTCTGACGATTGCTCTCTTCGAGTTTGGAAACAAAGTTTCCTTTTTGAAGTTCTAGTACGGTAAGAAAGTCGCTTAACACCGCCCCCTTTTCCACAGAAGGAAGCTGATTTGGATCTCCGATGAGGATCAATCGAAACGGAATCTCGTCCCCCTTTGACTTTTGATTTTTAGGAATCGCTTGCAGCAAAGAAAACATCAGATTGAGATCCACCATCGAAACCTCGTCAACGATGATAAGACGATGCGGTAAATATCTGTCCTTGTTGTAATAAAATCCGTTGAGAGAAGGTTTGTAGGAAAGCAAACCGTGTATCGTCTGACCGCGCAAGAATTGATTCTCATCCGAATCTTCGAGCCTTTTTAGATTTTCCTGAATGGATTCCGTCAAACGCTGAGCCGCTCTTCCGGTCGGTGCGGCGAGGGCGATATCTTCCGGAGATGGGAGTTGTCCGAGTTCTTTCAAAATTTGTAATATAAATGCGACCACAGTTGTTTTTCCCGTTCCCGGTCCGCCGCTGATGATCTGAAAGGAGGAGGAAAGACTGGAAAGGATCGCTTTGGCCTGTCCTTTTTTTAGAGCAAAACTTTTTGTTTCGAGATTTCGAAGGATAGAATCCGCTTTTGAAAGATCTATTTCCGTTTTGGATCCGCTGGCGATTCTTTCTCGTAGAAGCGTTTCCAATTCGGTTTTGGTTTTGAATGTTTTTTCGAAATAGACCCACTCTTCATTTCCGGATTTTTCCAGGACAAACGCGGGTGGTTTTAGTTTTAGAAAATTCTTCCATTCCGGTTTTACACGAACGCAAAGATTTCCTTCCTCTCCGGTTTTCCAAAGTGTATTCAGAATATCTAATGCAATCGCGGAGTTTTCATCTTTTTGCGAAACGTTCTTTTTTTTCGCTCCGACGCCGGATTCCATCAGACTGAAAATATCTTCTTTGAGTTTTTCGATCTGCCATGAGAAGGATTCTTCCATCAAAGTGTCTCCTCCCAATTCAGTACTGTAAGTTGTTTTACGGTATTGTAAATTTCACGAAGCCTTTCTCCAGACCAGTCAAAATCGGAATAGATTCCCGAGTTTTCATCGGCTTTCATTCCTCTGAGAAAGAAATAAAAAACCCCGCCTAATTTGGAAAGGGCTTCTTTTTCGCCGAACAGTTTTGTTAAGTATTGAAATAGGATCATGGCGTAGATGTCTCGTTGCAGATCGTATCTGCTTTCAGGACTTTCTATACTTTTTTTGAGAGAGGCCGGACTGTAGTCTTCAAGCAGGTTCGATTTGTAATCCGCTAAATAATATTGATTTCCGATTTGAAAGACCAAGTCGATGGACCCTTTTAAAAAAATTCCGGGACCGGTTCTCTCCGGATCCAGATCAAAATGAAAATCCATCTCAGCGATTCTATTTTCTTTCGGAATATCGACAAGACGAAACGAGGTGTGATCCTTGAGAGAAATTTTTGCATTGAGAGAGTTCCAAAGAATTTCCGAAGTCCTCTTTTTATACGTTTCCTTTTCGAGCGACGTGTTGCGCTGATTTTTTTTGGAAAGATAAAAGCGATCCAAATACGAGTCCATTCTGGAGAGAATTGTTTTATCGGATAAAATGTCTTTCGAATGTTTGGTTTGAAAGAGTGTAAAATCCAATTCTTCCAAAAGTAAATGTAAAAAAGAACCGGTTTCGGCGGAGGAGGGCAGAGGATCTTCGAGATTCAAAGGGGGATCTTCCGTTTCGTCCGATTTGAGAGACATTTTCTCTTCCAGGATGGAAAGCATCCCGTTTTCTATCAATGCGCTTGCCTTTGTTTTTAAAGAAGAATAGCTATGCATCCAGATCGTCTTTTGGGTTTCCACTTCTTTAAAAATCAAAGGACGTAACGGAATTTCCTGCGATGAACTGCGGTTTCGAATATTCGGATCGGCTTGGTCCAAGGTTTTGGGTGTCCATCGGACACAATGATACAAAGTCGGATCCGGATTATTTTCCAAAACCGCGTGAAGCCTCGGATATAAAATTTTAAAATATGCAGAGTCTCTTGTTTTCCAGTTTTTGCCGGGAGTGTAAAACGGAAGATAAAGACGGACCTTGGGGCGAGTGATTCCCACATATAAAAGTCGTTTACTTTCGTTTAAAGAATGATTAGAATATTCTTCTTTGCTAATTTTCTTTTCTATCTCTTCGTCCCATAGGCTCAATTTCCAGGTTCGTTTACCGTTTTCGTTTACGTAAGGATAATCATAAACGTCCGGAGTGAAGTTTCCAGAAAGATGAAACAAAAATACGACCGGCCATTCCAAACCTTTGGACGCGTGTAGCGTCAAAATTTGCACGGCGTCTTTTTCGGTTTCTCTTTCAAATAGGGGTAATTCTTCTTCGTTTCTTTTTTGGATTTGAAGTCGTTTCAATTCTTCCAGGATTTCTTCCAAACCCACTTGATTGGAAATTTGAAATTGAAGCAGCTTTCGAAAAATCTGTCTGTAGTTTGTTCTTTTTCTTTCCCAGTCTATGTTTTTGTCCGCTTCTGTTAGAAAAATTCTACTGTCTTCTTCTATCGAACGGAATAACTCCGCGAATTTGCGATCGATCGCCAGAGTTTTCCAGCGGTCTAACGTGGTTTTTTCGTAAGAGTCGATAGAATGTTCATCAAAGAAGGAAAGATGGTTCGGATGAATTTGAAAAAGATCTCCTAATAAAAGTTTTCGATACGAAGAAGGTCGATTGGGATCCGCGAGACATTCTAAGATATTGCAGATCTGAACAGCCTCCGGCGATTGATAAATTCCCTCCTGTTTGTAAAAGGAACAAGGAATTCCCCTCAGCTTTAAGGATTGTTCGACAAGTTTTCCTTCGGTTTTACTTTTTACGAGAATCGCGATTTCTCGAAAGTTCAGTTTCTTTTCTCGAAAGTTTTGTTTTCCGTCGGATTCTTCCAATACTCGATACTGAAAGTGAGACCCCGGTTTTGTGAGTTTTAGAATTTCTTCCGCGATAAATTGTCCCCAAGCTTTTTTTGCGTCATCCGCTTTCCAAGTCTCTTTTCCTTCAAACTTTATGATTTGAATCGGACCTTCTTTGTATTTCTCGCTGAGAAGAATTTTGACGTCTTTTTGCGGAGGACGGACTTCCGTGTATTCGATCGGTTGTGTTTCAAAACCCCTTTCTACAATCGGGAAAAAACTTTTTTCACCGATATGTCCTTCGAATATTCCGTTGTATCCGCGAATGAGCTCCGGAACGGATCGATAATTGATTCCAAGCGGAATTTCTTGCGCCTTGTATTTTTTAAGATCCTCTTTGGCGTTGAGATACGTTCCGATATCCGCGCCTCTGAATCCGTAAATCGCTTGTTTCGGATCACCGATTAGATACAGGGCTCTTTGTGGTTCTTCGTTTGAGGAATCGAGAAAGAGCTGTGTGAAAATTTCATATTGCATCCGATCCGTATCTTGGAACTCGTCAAGGATTCCGATCTGATATCGATTTTGCAGAGCTCGTTTTAGATACTGATTTTTGAGAGCTTCTTTTGTTTTAAAAATCATCCGATCATAACTCATCCACTCGGAGGTTTTAAATTCGATTTCCACCATTTCCTTTGCGATCAGAGCGGTTTTTTGATTAAAGGTTTTTGCATTCATCGGAGTGTTTTCGTTTTGATACGGATATTCTCTTCCTCCGAGAAGTTTGTTTCCCGCTTCGAGAATCTGATCTCTGTGGGCAAAGTATTTTGATTCGGCGAGAAACGATTCCAGATCTTGAGGATTCACCCAACCTTTCCATTCTTCGTGTTGAAGTCGATAAAGAGCTTTACCGAGTCTTTCTTTGGAATCGGTTAGAATCCAGTTTTCCGGAGTTTCCGTTTCTACCGGATATTCCCGTAAAATCATATTACAAAATCCGTGTATAGTTGAAATTGTAACCTGATCCAATTCTCTCATTTCGTTTCTGAGATCGGATTGAATCAGTTTTTTACGAAGTCTCTCTTTAAGTTCTCCCGCTGCCTTTTCGGTGTATGTCAGGATCAGGATGTTTGACAGAGGAATCTTATGTTCTTGGATCAGATCTCCCACGATTTCCATGATTGTATATGTTTTTCCGGTTCCCGCGGAAGCTTCGATAAAGCTATGTTTGAGCGGATAAGGACGTAAAAATTCGCTCATAGATTCCTTTTCCAGTCGAGAAAGGGTTTGTAAAAATCCTTCGCCCAAGAGATTTGAGATTTTAAAATTAGATTCTGAGTTGTAGGATATAATTTAACCAAGGAAGAGAGACTTTCCTTTACGGAGCCCAATTCTTCTCTGAGATAATTTTCCCAGCCGATTTCATCTTCGAATTTTGCCGTATCGTCCGGCGTTGCCGTTTTTCCGGTGTCGCCTTGTATGTTTTTTACGTAATAGTTTAAAAACGCTTTTCTCGGAAAAAAAACGGGCTCGTCCTGAAGATAGGATGAAAGGACTTTTTGAAAGTATGTTAGACCCGCTTGCGATCTTTCGAGCTCATAATAAAACGGAAGGGAATTCTTTTTTTTGGAATCTTCGGATGGTCTGGACTTAAATGAGTATATTTTAAAATTCTCATTGATGGATGCGAATGCGATTCCCGATAAAAACGGGAGACTCATCGTTTTCCAGTAATCTTTATAGCCGTAATTGTCGTCTTCTGGTTTTTCTTCCAAACTTTTCGAAAACAACCAGTAAAAATTCCCGTCTTTTTCGATGACGTGTTCCCATTCTCCTCGGATTCGAAACGTTTTTTCGCCGTCCAAAGAAATCTTTAATTCGGGTAATTTTTTACATACGTTATCCGGAAGACCGGTATCCCCCAAGCTGAGATAGGAATAATATGTTCCTCCTTGAAAAAGCGGTTTCCAATTTGCAAGAAGACGGCTCGTAGTATTCAGATAATTCAACAAGTTCGTTTGCTGGAGTTTTCCGAATACGGATTGTGGAAACCGGGCCGAATGTTTTTCCAGCTCTAAGATCGGAAGTAAAACTTTCGATATCTTTTCTTCATTCCATTCCCAGGCTTCTTGAGAGACTAAGCTCGGGATCATCCGGTTGTGGATTTTTTTTAGAATGGCGGCTTCTGCGATTGCATCCAGATCAAAGGGTTCTCCTTCTGCATCCAAAATCTCCTCTTCGTCCAAATACATACCCAGTTTTTTTTTGAGATACGTATCCAAGGGATCACTTAAAAATTGAGAAAGATCTCTGATAGGAATCACCGAAGGTTGAACGGATTTCGAATCTTTTTCTAGAGTTTTCGGATCCTGAAATCGGTTCAATATGTTGTGATCGTTTGGATTCCCGTTTACCCAAACCCGGGCAAAGTCGTAACTCACAAGACCTTGTTCGAGTTTTTCCGGAGAGTGATCGTATTTTGTGCTGTAGGAGTGTAACGGAAGTTGGATCGCTTCCCGAACGCCGAAAGATTCCATGATCTCAAATAGATGAGAACAAGGCTCGAACGTTTTGTCTTCCTGTAAATTCTCTCCGACGTAACTTAGGGTAAGCGATTCCTTTGCGGAATGAATTGTCTCCCACAGTAAGGATTCTTGGATTTCTTTTCGAGAGATATCCCATTCCTCTTTTACGTCTTTTCTGAGATTGAGTTGGGATCGGTCTGGAGAGCCGGGAAATTTTCCCTCACCCAATCCTAATATATAGATGTGTTTAAACGGAATCGGTCTCATCGGTTGCAGGAGGGAAATCGTAACTCCTCCTATGAGATAGGCCCCTTTTTGATACGGAATTTGATCGAAAATTTGTTGCGTGATAAACTTTAAAAGTTCCAGGCCTTCCTTTTCGTTTTGAAATTCGATCCCTTCCCAATCGGAAAGAGAATCAAACCAACTTTGGAAGAGTTGTTTTTCCTGTTCGTATTCGGATGTGAATTCGAAAAGTTCTTCCAAAGAAAACTTTAGAACTTTGAAATATTCTAAACTCCATCCGTATTTTTTTCCGTTTAAAAAAGAAAGAACGTCCTTTTTTGATTTTAAAATCGTTTCCCAAAAAATCGTAAGTTTAGAAGAAGTCTCATCCGATTCGATTTCAATTGGAACCGTTTTGTATTGAGTCCAAGCGTTTTCCTTGGATAAAATCGAAGAAAGTCTGACTCTTCTCATCCCGTTTGAAATTTGGAATAAGTCGTTTTCTCTTCCCGATTCCTCGTATCGAATTCCGGAAGAATGAATCAGATCTTCCAGCGCTGAGGTTTTTTCGGAATCGATCCGCATTTTTTTTTGCAAAAGCGGATTGTGAAGCAGATGAAGCAGGCTTTCTTTTTGGATGGAAGAATCGGTGCAGATTTCCCAAAAGTTCATCAAAGCTCTATACAACAAAGACGCTTCGTTTGCTTTGATATCCGTCAACGAATACGGAATTTTTTTTCGAATTGGAACCGGGTTTTTGGATCCGTATGAATCGGCTTCTTTTTCCGTTTGAAGAAGAACACCTCCGTCAAATACCCATTCCACACAGGGACGATACGTTTTCATATCGGTGACCAGGATCGCAAAATCCAAATACGTCAGTTTCGAATCCCGACTCATTTTATGGAGAATATCATTACCCACGGCTTCGGTTTCCCGATACGCAGAAGGAGCGTTCCAGAAACGTACGGAAGAATCCGAAACGGATTTTAATTCAGTATCGTCTAACGTATCTCCTTTGAGCAGATTCCTGAGTATGTTCAGCCGTTTTGGATAGGAGCCGGATGATTCTTTATTTTTAAAAACACATCCTGGTATGGACGCCATTCTTTCGGCGATGTGAATCTGCGGACTGGACCATCTTTCAGGACCCGGCTCGTTTGCGCGGTCGTATTTTGTATTCAGACCGGTATGGAATTGATAAAGATAGATCGGAAGTTGATCGTTCTCCGATATGGATTCTAAAATTCCAAGATATGTGTCCGCGAGATTGGATAAACAGAAAAGATGAATGGATGGAAAGGACTTAGACGTTTGTTGGATTTTTTTTTGAGATTCTATCAATAAAAACTGAGTTAGAGTGCTGGGTTCTTTAGAATTTAAGAATACGTTTTGATAGAGTTCTTTTTCAAATTGATAGTAATCGTCTTCCTTGGGAAAAGGGGAGGAGCGACGAGAAATCATCGGAATTTTCAGACCCTTTTCCTTCCCCCAGGATTGGATCCAGGAGGAGCGGTTTAACTCATAGTCCTTAAAAAGAGAAGTCAGCTTCGCGCTCAGAGAAAACGCTCTTGGTATACTCTGCAAAAATGAATTTAGGAATCTGATTTCCGGATTGTTCCGATTTTCCAAAAGATAGTTTAGAATTTTTCTCTGATTCGCCTCATGGCTCGGAAACGGACGACGAAAAGGATCGTAATCCAAACCGGCTCTTGCATGATAATATTCTTCAAAAGTCTTTTCCAAAAATAAAAAACGAATATTTGCGGAAAGTCCATTGATCTTCGATAAATTGAGATTCAACCAGAGCTTCATATTCGTGCTCGGGACAACTACGACGGGGGAGCGCAGAGGAGAACGTCTTTGCTCCTCGAAAATATTTTTGGAAAGTTCGAGAGCGATATCTTCGAGAGATAGACTGGTGATATGCGTTATTGGCAAACGATCCCTCTCATTCTGCTAATGAATACGAGCATTCTAAGAAATTACTACATTGGCAAGTAATTTGATTTTTGTTCCCGCAATCGGAACCAAAGTTTTGTTTTTTTGTTCGGAAAGAATGGGATCCGCGTAGAATTCCCTTGCTATCAAAAGCACCGCACGGAAGCTCATCTCAATGCCCTCTCTTACGGAGCTCAAAGCCCTTTTCGGTATTTCGTCTTTTAGAACATCTCAGGAGAATATCATCTCCGACGTAATTTCCAGAAGAAATTGTCTGGTCATCATGCCGACCGGAATGGGGAAATCTCTTTGTTATCAGATTCCCGCCCTCAAGATGAAAGGTTTGACCATCGTGATTTCTCCTTTGATCGCTTTGATGCAGGATCAAGTCGTCAGACTCAGACAACTGGGAATCGACGCGGGATTTATCAACTCTTCTCTTTCCAAACACGATCGGCTTCAGAGTTACGAGAATTTGAAACTGGGCAAATACAAGATGATCTACGTTTCACCGGAACGGTTTCGTAAAGAGGATTTTCTGGAAGCCATCCGCGACCGCAATATTTCTCTTTTGGCGATCGATGAGGCACATTGCATCAGTCAATGGGGTCATGATTTCAGACCGGATTACACAAAGATCGCGGAGTTTCGAAAAATTCTAAGATGGCCGACCACGATCGCGTTAACCGCAACTGCGACCGCCGAGATTCAAAAGGATATCATTCGTCAGATCGGATTGAATGAGGACGAGATCAACGTTTACAACGAGGGGATTTGTCGTCCGAATTTGTATTTGGACGTTCAGACATTTGTGGACGAGCCCTCCAAAGCGGAGGCGATTCTCGAACTTCTCGGAGAAAAAAAAGAAAGCACCATCGTTTATTTTAATTTGATTCAAAATCTGGAAAAGTTCAGCGAGAAATTGGACATTCAAAAAATTTCTCATAAAATCTATCACGGTCAACTGCCGCCGGATCAGAGAAGAAAGATACAAAATCGATTCTTAAAATCGGATGACACGATTCTTCTCGCGACCAATGCGTTCGGGATGGGCGTGGACAAACCAAACATTCGGACCGTCATACACGCCGAACTTCCTTCTTCTTTAGAAAGTTACTATCAGGAAATCGGCAGAGCGGGTAGGGACGGAGAATCTTCGGATTGTCATGTGTTTTACAACCAGGACGATCTTACTGTATTGATGGATTTTATAGAATGGCAAAAT
The DNA here is from genome assembly GCF_040833975.1 of Leptospira sp. WS92.C1. Classification (NCBI taxonomy): domain Bacteria; kingdom Pseudomonadati; phylum Spirochaetota; class Leptospiria; order Leptospirales; family Leptospiraceae; genus Leptospira; species Leptospira gorisiae. The sequence goes on along the minus strand of NZ_CP162130.1, from coordinate 3,288,713 downwards.
CCGGACGAGGTCTTTATCGCTCGTGTGTATCAGATGATGGAGCAACTCGGTGAAAAGTTATCGTCTCTCACCTATGAGGAATTACAGTCCAAGGTCGTTCATAAAAATCGCGGGGATCATCGATTGCAAACCGTTCTGAATCTTTTTGATCGTCATGGGGTCACTTCCGGAGATCTGGAAAAAAATTCTTTGACCCTTGAAAACAAACTTCCGGACGCGCTTTGTTCCAAAGAAGGGTTGGATCTGAAAAAGAAAACAAGCCTCAAACGTTTGTATCAGATGCTGCTCTATCTCAAATCCGAAAAGTGCAGACGAGAATTCGTTTACACTTATTTCGATGCTGAATTTCCCGGCTGCGGGAACTGCGATATCTGCAAAAATGCAACCGGATCGGATTTTACGCATACTTTGCCGTAGTTTACTTCAAGGCGGACTTAAAGTCCGGTATCAAGCAGTTTTTTACTGCGAATCGTTTGTCGGACCAATTGCTTCGTTTTAAAAAATGGTTGCTATTAAATTTAGGAAATCTTCGGGCCCCGGTTAAATGAATACGATTTTACAAAAATGGAAAGAAATTTCTTGCTTGTTTCATTTTAAAGAATCTGTTGTCCGTATTTGATTTATGAAAGATAACAATTTACAGTGAAGGTATTTATGATTGGTAAGATTGATTTTATTCTTCTTTCTTTTGTACTTTTAAATTGTGCGAGTTGGGAGCGCGTGACGTCTCCACAGCGTTGGGGTTGGATTGGGTCCGCCAATTACAAATCCACTCAAACGTTTGTGATCGATCCCAAACAGGATTCTCAAATTGAAGCGGAGGAGGGAACTCAGATTCAGTTTCCATCCGGGAGTCTGATCGGAACGGATGGAAGTCTGATCACCTCTCCGGTTCGTATTGAAATTTCAGAATATTATAAAGGTGGAGATATTTTACTTTCGGGATTGTCGACCGCATCCGCTGGAAAACCGATTCAGACAAAAGGGATGGTTTTCCTGAATGCTTACTCGGAGTCCGGAACTAAGGCTCAGGTAAATCCGAAAAATCCTCCTAAGATTTCTTTTGCTTCTCCGATAGAACAGGGATATGAAGTTTTTTACGGAGTCAAGACAAGTGACGGAAATTTAGACTGGTCTACTGAAACTTCCAAACAGAAATCGATCTCCAATCACGGCAATGTTTCCTTTCTTCCTTCTTTAGCAAAGAATCAAGCGGCCACTAAATCGACTAACATGCGTTATATGATTGGTATGGAAGGCGGTCCTGAATCCGTGCGAAACAATGTAAAGCCACCTGCGGTATTTTTACCTCTTCTTTCCTTAGGTTGGATCAACTGTGATCGTTTTTTATACATGGGAATCAAGTTGATTCCGTTGAACGTGGAAGCTCCTTATCCCGTTTTAGAGGAAGAGACTTGGTATTATTTGATTCTTCCCTCGATTCGATCGGTGATGCCAGCATATTCGGATGCGAACAAGCGAGTTTCTTTTCCCAATCTTCCTCCAAATGAAAAAGCGATTTTATACGGATTGCGTAAATCCGGCGCTACACGGTGGCAGCTTTGGATTCGAGAGGTAAAAATCGGTCAGGAAGAAAAATTAATTCCCGAATGGGAACTGGTCGGTCCTAAAGCTTTGGAAAAAAGGGTTCAATCCCTGGCGTTCTAAAAATTTCATTCTTAAATTCTATTATATTCAATTTTAAGAATTTATTTTAAGATCATTCGGCGGCGAGTTTGTATACCTGCACTTGCTGCTCCTTTCCCTTTACTTGAACCAGGGGCATTATTTGTGCATTGATATTCGGATCCAATTCCGATTAAAAAGAATTCTTTCGTCTTTTAGAATTCGATCTAATCACATCTAACGTAATTTTGAGTCTGTCTATAAAAATTACTTTTTTCGAGGTTGTTTCCGTTGCCGACGTCACACTTTCACCTAATAACTGTTCATCTCTTGATAGGAAACATTTGCGGCCTGAAAGATCGGAATCAATTCTTCCGATTTGAAAATGTCTCCCACTGTAATTTTGATACCGGGGGTTTTGCCCAATTTTTCTTGGATGACTCTGTATCAATGCTTCGTAGACGAAGCATCAGTTCTTCGATGCAGAGAATCCTTGTCACATTTGATTGTGTCAAATTCCTTTTTGCACATTTTAAGAGGAGAATGGAGGTCGTTTTCCGATTCCGGAAATTTTTAAAATTGAAGAATTTGCAGAAATGATGTATTTGGAAGAAGGTTGGAACTCCGGAAGAATCCGGCAAATAAAACATTCTTCTCGGATTCTTTTGAATTTACAAGATGTAATTTGAAAGATTCCCTATAAAAAAAGAGGAGAATAAAAATGAAGATATTCTTATATATCCTTGGCGGTCTTGTTGCGATTGTCGCCGCGCTTGGAATTTTTGCGCCCAGAGATTTTCTGTTGGAAAGAAATATCGTGATCAATCGCGCCAAAGATCAGGTTTTTAACGAGCTCAAATTCTTAAAAAAACACGAACAGTGGAATGCCTGGTCTCAAAAAGATCCCAAGATGAAAAAAGAATTTAAGGGTACGGATGGAACCGTCGGTTTTATTTCTTCCTGGGAAAGCGAGAATGAAGAAGTGGGAACCGCGGAACAGGAGATCAAATCGATTGTTGAGGGAGAAAAATTGGACACTCAGATTCGTTTTAAAAAACCGTTTGAGGGAAGTTTTTCTTCATATCTGACGACTACTTCGGTAGGAGAGAATCAGACAAAGGTTATTATCGGTATGTCGGACAGAATGTCGTTCCCTATCAATGTAATCAGTTTTATCGTGAATGTCTGTTTTGATCAACAACAGAAAATCATCCAAAATATGGACGACAGTTTGAAGAATCTGAAGTCGTTGTTGGAAAAATAATCGGAAGCGGTTTAGAATTCGGATTCCGTCTTCGGATTCTAAACTCAAGCGAGTAGCGGGTGTTTTCGATGCCATTGGGTCGCTTTTTCAAATAGATTCGATAATTCGAATATAATATCTTCCGATCCGTGCTCGCCTACGATTTGAAAACCGATCGGGAGACCGTTTTTGCCAAATCCGCAAGGAATACTGATCGCGGGCAGTCCGTAATAATTGCAAAAGAACGTATTGTTTGGAGACAAAGCCAAAGGACCTCTAACATCGGCTTCTTGGATGTTTGGGGCGGTTTCGGTTGTGGTCGGTAACATCAAAAGATCGAGGTCTTGAAAAAGCGTTTTGGAAATAGATTTACGATCCTCTTCTATATTTTTTGTATCAAAGGAAACGGAAAGCGGCGCTTCTATTTCCATGGAAGTATATCCTAAGGAATGAAACGTATCGACTGCGTTTGAAAATGCGACGCGAATTTCATCCGTCGCTTTAAAATTGCGTGCGATTCCGATTTTACCGTTGAACGACTTACCCGTTTGGCGATTCTTTTGATCGGAAAGAACTTCCAATAAAATTTTTGCGTCGTTTACGTTACGACACAAAAAGGCCGAGTGTGTAAGATGAAGAATGTTTTTGTCCACGGGTTCCCCGTCTAAAATTCCTTGCATATCGATCAAACCGTATGTCGCTTTAAAACCGATGATTCCGCAACAAGCCGCGGGAAGACGGCAGGAGCCGATCGCATCCGTATCTATGGTCGCATAACACAAACCAGACGCCACTGCAGCGGCGGAGCCTCCCGAAGATCCGCCTGCGATATGTGCCCGATTCCACGGATTGTGAACGCATCCGTAATGACTGATCGTGGAAGTTGTACCCATCGCCAGCTCGTGCATGTTGGTTTTTCCGATGATGATAGCTCCGGCCTCTTTCAATCGCAAGACCGCGTCCGCGTCTTTGGCGGGAATCCGATTCTGAAAATGAACGAACGCCGCGGTGGTTTTTATTCCCGCGGTATCATACATGTCCTTGATTCCGATTGGAATTCCGTGCAGGGGACCCTTCCATTCTCCGCCGTTGATTTCTTGTTCCGCTTTTTTTGCGTCTTCGATTGCCTGATCCGCGAGTATCGTGATAAACGCGTTGAACCTTGCGTTGTATCGTTCGATTCTTTTCAGACAGCTCTTTACGATTTTTACGGGAGAAAGAATTTTTTCCCGAATCAGTTCACTGATTTCCGAAATTCCGAGATACGGATCTTCGATCGGGTCCGATATTTGACTGTCGTTTTTCGTTTTCAAAAGTGGACCCCGTGATTTGTTGAGGGAAATTTCGGTTCTACTCAAACGGATCGGTTGCGGGAGCCGCACCAAGAGATCTTAGAATTCGACCGCTTGGTTTGGATCGATTTGTTTTTGGTGATCTTCTATTTTTTAAAAATCAGTCGATCGATGGAATACTTTCCGCTGCCCAATGCAAAAATCACATAAGACAAAAGCCAGTATAAAAACGGCAGCATTTTCATTTGAAACGGATCGTTTGCATGTGCGATAAAAAAAGCGACTGTCATCGTTATGAAAATCGGAATCACTGTTAGGCGAGTCAAAAGACCGAATGCCACAAAAAATCCGCAAAAAAATTCCGCGAATATGACGAGAATCAGGGAGGTTTTGGAGCCGATTCCGATCACATCCGGAAATACTGCAAGAGCTTGGTCGAATTCGAAGAGTTTTGGAAATCCGTGATATACGAATAAACCGCCGAAAGTAAGTCGGAGTAAAAGCGCTGCGATGTCCGTGTTTAAGGGCTGAATCCCCAATATTTTATCTTTCATATTTATAACCTGCTTTCTGTTTTTAAAACAGCAATGATTGTATCATTGTAAGGTATTCTACCTTCAACTTTTTTTCTACGCTTCTTTTCGGTTTTACAAAAAGTCCCGCCTTTTTGATCGAATCTCTTTTTATTTTTGTAAGATTGGAACCGAATTTTCTCTTTGTATATTTTGAAGAATTTTCTTTTTTTTCTAGGAGGACCGGGTGGATTAAGACACGACCCGTTTCTTTGAAATCCGATTCTATAAAATACTCTTTCGTAATTTGTATGAGTATATTTCTCTTTTTCATATTTTCTCCCGAATTCTTAGACTTATAGGAGCGAGTTTTCGATCGCTCTTTTGATACCCATTGCGTTTTATTTTACTGTCGACTTATGATTCTTCTTCTTTTTCCAAATTCTTACGCATCGCTAAAACCGTGATCGCGAGAACGATCGAGATCAGCGCGCAGATGATCGTTACGATTTGTAGAGAATCGGTGAATGCTATTTTTGCCGGTATGAGGAGGGCGGATCCGATTTGATCCGGAAGTTCCTTCGCGATTGCGACAGCAGCGCCTAACGTTCCTTGGGCGGCTTCTATCGATTCTGCTGCGATTCCGGCGGGTGCAACGTTGCTCATCTGATTTCTATACACCGCGGTTCCGATACTTCCAAGAATGGCGATCCCGAGAACTCCTCCGAATTCGGCGCCCGTTTCCGAAATGGACGCTGCTGCTCCGGCTCTTTCCGGTGGAGCGGCTCCGACGATGATATCGGTTCCGAGAATGACTACCGCACAGATTCCCAAGGATAAAATGATGGAGCCGGCGACTATATACACGAGTCCGTTGGTCTCATTGACGAGAGAATACAATCCGAGACCGATCGCGGTGAGAACCAATCCTCCCGTGACTACGAAGATGGGGCGTATCTTTCTTACGATGATAGGAATTGTCATCGAACCGATGATATTTCCTATCGCGGACGGAAGAGTCCAAAGTCCCGCCTCTAAAGGTGATAAGCCGAGAACCAATTGCAGATACTGCGCTATAAATAAAAAGCTGCCCAGACCCACAAAGATAGTGAGAGTGTTTGCGATCAATGCGGCGCTAAACGCCGGAGCCTTAAAAAGTTCGAGATCAATCAGTGGATCGGCTAACGTCTTTTGTCTTCTTACAAACAAGATTCCGATCAGAAAACCTAAGACGATAAAAAGAACGGGAAAAATTTCCCAACCGTGTTCCGCAACCTGTTTTAAACCGTAGATGATCGCAAGAACTGCTGTCAAAGAAAGCATTGCACTCGGAAGATCCAGTTTACCCGCGTTTGGATCCTTGAACTCCGGTAACAATTTGGGGCCGACGATCAAAAGGAGAATCATCACTGGCACACTCAATAAAAATACCGATCCCCACCAGAAATGTTCGAGTAAAATACCGCCCACCAACGGACCGATCGCTCCTCCGATCGAAAAACTCATTCCCCAGATTCCGATCGCAACAGTGCGTTGATTGGAGTCCAGAAACATATTACGAATCAGTGATAGAGTCGAAGGTGCAAGTGTCGCGGCGGTAATTCCGAGAAGTGCCCTTGTTGCGATCAGCATTTCCGCGGTCGTTGAGAACGCGGCGAGAACGGATGCAACTCCGAAAGCTCCCGCTCCGATCATCAAAAGTTTGCGTCTTCCGATTCGATCGCCTAATGTTCCCATGGTGACTAAAAAACCGGCGACTAAAAATCCGTAGATGTCCACGATCCATAAAAGTTGAGAACCGCTCGGTTTGAGATCTTCGGTCAAATGCGGAACCGCGAGATAGAGGACTGTCAGATCCATCGCATAGAGGAGACAGGGGAGCGCTATTACCGCAAGGCCGATCCATTCTTTACGTCCCGCGAGAGTTGTATTCGTTGTTGTATCTTTGTTCATTGTGTTTATTTTAAATTGGTTTGTATATAAGTAAAATGTTTCCGGATTGGACCACTTTTGTGTTTACATGTTTCAACTTAATTTCGTTTTGAATCCCGTGAAAAATGGAATTTCCGTTTCCCAATACGATTGGATTGATAAAAATTTTCAATTCATCGACGAGTCCGTTTTTTATCAAAGGAACTGTCAAATCGGAGCTCCCGAAAATCGCGATGTCTTTTCCCGGTTGGATCTTCCGAAAAATCCGTCGAAAGAAAACATCATCTGAAAAATTACGTTTCTCATATTCAATTTTTTTAAACCATTTTTGAAAGTTCGGTTTCGAGACGATCGAAGTTTTGCTCGTTTCCTTCGATCACGTATTTTTTGACTTTCTCGTATTCTTCCACGGTTTCAAAACGCATTCGGAATGTGAGTTTTGTCTTTCCGGCTTGATCTTCAAAACTCACATTTGCGTGATAATAATGCGCCGATATGTGATTAAAGACTAAACGTTCAGGTCTGGTAATTTCTACGAAAACGCTGTGATTCGGATAATCGGTTCCGTCCGGACCATGCATAATAAAACGCCAATTGCCGCCCGGGCGTAGGTCGAACTCTTGAAACGTGTTTTTAAAACCGCTGGGTCCCCACCAATGGATCAAATGATCGGGATCCGTCCACGCCTGAAAAACGAGTTCTCTCGGCTTGTCGATCATCCTTACGCTGACGACTTCTCGATCCGAAGTTGTTTGAGCGGAAATATTTTCTTTTTCAATCATTTCGATTTTCCTTGTTCGACGGTTTTCAAAGGTTCGGTTTGATTTCCGATACGTTACTGTTTTGCCAAATATGCTTCCAGTTTTTCGAAAGTTCCTCCGAATCCCTCCTCCATAGAACCGAAATTGTCGCCGAAAGTTTTGATCTCTTTCGCGCTCGCATGGATCGGGCTGCCTTGAAGTTTGAGAACGGTTTTGCCGCGTTCTTCGGTAAGGGTCAGAACATTCAAAATTTCTACCGGCCAGTTTACTGCCATCGGATGACGAATCGCACCCGCGTTTGCATCGGAGAACGAAACGACGAATACGAGTTTTTCCGGCGGAAAAATTTCACGGTAAACAAAACGTCCCCACATTTCGACGCCATCGGGAGATATCATACTGTAATGAAAGATTCCTCCCGGGCGCAGATCGACTTTGGCGGTTCCAATGGTAAGACCTTTGGGGCCCCACCATTCTGCGAGTCGTTCCGGTTCGGTCCAAGCCTTCCATACAAGATCGCGAGGAGCATTCAAAATTCTTGATATTGTAAATTCGGGTGTAGTGGTGAAGTTTTGTTCGGACATGATTATTTCTTTTCCGTGATCGTTTTTAGATGATTTAAGCCGGTCTCGAATTCTTTGCCGATCATTTCGTCCATATCAAAGAAGATACACATGATCTTTGAAATAAACTCGTTTGGTCCGTACATCGCCCAGGTAATCTGGGTCGTATCTCCTTTTGTAACGAGGGTAAATTCCGCTGTGTTGCGCGCCTCGAACGGCTCGAGAAAATCCAATTGAATGACGATCTTGGAAGGAGAGACCGCTTCTACGATCTCCATTCTTCCTTTTCCGATATCGTTGTTTCCTTCCCATTCGTAGATCGCTCCCTTGCCGTTTTCGGCTCCGCTAAAGGTTCTTTTCATTGCGGGATCTACTTTTTCCCAGGGAGACCAAAGTCCCCAACTGTGAAAGTCGTGGATCAGAGCGAAAATCTTTTCCGGCGGCGAGTTGATTTTCGCGGTGCGTTCGTAACGAACCGTATCGGGTCTTGTGGACGTATAGATAAGAATCGATAGAATGAGTAGGGTTACTACGCTGATTCCGGCGATCGTTATGGTCTTCAGTTTAGACATAAAATTCTCCTATCTTCTTTTTAAAGTTTATTCAAGTATTCACGGAGGCGTTCCATCGTTTGGTTCATACCCTCAACCGCGCCGTATTTTTCAACAACCTCGTTACGATGTTCCGCGGTTTGGAATAACGCAACCATCGTGAGTTCGGTCTTTCCGTTTTGTTCTTTGAAGGTAACGGTGACATGAAAATCTCCGGGATGGTCTTCCATATCCGAACCGTGTCTATAAACAAGACGTTCCGGTTTCGAGATTTCCAAGTAGCGGATCGTATTCGGATAGTCGGTTCCGTCGGGTCCGTGCATGATGAACTTCCAAACTCCGCCCGGTTTTACTTCCATCGTTTCGATCGTGTTTGTAAAACCGTTGGGTCCCCACCAGTTGCCGACATGATTGGGGTCGGTCCAAACCTGCCAGACCAATTCTCGAGGAGCATCAAACACGCGTTTGGTGGATATTTCACGATCTGACGTGCTTGTTTGATTGTTTATGATACTACTCATGTTTAACTCCGTATTGAATTTAATATTGTGAAATTCTATGCGATCTTCAATCCGGCTGTAGAAAATTGAATCGATCGAAAGGATCGAATTTTCCGAGCCGAACCAAGATCCGCTTGATCGCGGTTGTAAATTCCGCGGATTTATTTTAGAGATTCCGCAAGTTTATCGAGAGACTCGTTCCAACCCGAATTTGTCATCTCTCTCATTTCGCCTGCAGGAAGTCCGGTATGACGTAATGTGAGTTTGGTCTTGCCCTGTTGTTCTTCTTCAAAGAGTAGGGTAACGATCAACTCATCCGGAAAGTTCTCCATTCCATAATGAGAAGCGGGAACCGGATTTCCTTTTTCATCGGCAAAACTATCGGTAAAAATGATTTTTTCCGGTATTACAATTTCACGATAAACTCCCATACTCCAGAAGTCTTGTCCTTCGGGAGAACGCATAGAAAAGAGGTATTTTCCTCCCACCTGAAAGTCGATTTTACAAACGGGTGAAGTAAAGTTTTTCGGTCCCCACCATCGCATCAGATGTTCCGGATTGGTCCAAGCTTGAAAGACGAGTTCTCTGGGAGCTTCGAAAAATCTTGTGATCACTAAGTCGTCGGTTGTTTGATTCGTGTTTGCCATTGTATTGATCCTTTTTCCTTTAAATTGTATCGCTTTTTTATAGGAGTGATGGTTTGGATTCGAATTTTATGATAGACTCCAAACTCCTGCGAGTCTGCGATCTGCGGGGCGAAGCGCCCAAGACAAAGCCACAAAAACAAGAAGGATCATCGGGGCGATGATGTGAAAAATCGGGTTTCCCACAAACAAACTCGATACGGATGCCGCCGTAAGATTGATAAACATACCGGCATAAGCCCATTCTTTTAGAAGAGGAAACTTCGGAATGGAAATTGCGATGGCTCCTAAAATTTTCCAAACTCCGAGAATACTCACGAAGTAAAGCGGATAACCGAGCGAGCCGATCCCCGCAACGACTTCGGGTCCTCTTTGCAGATAGGAGAATCCTGCAAATGCGTAATTGCCGGCGGTCAAAACGGTCACCACCCAGTATGCGATTGTTTTAATTTTTTCCTTGTTCATAATCCGATTTCCTTTGGTTTTGAGTTTTTTCTTTTTCCTGCTGCTGGAGTTCCCGCAAATACTCGTCCAAACGGTCGAGTCTTGCTTCCCAGATCTGTCGATAGCCATCGATCCAATCCGCTACTTCTTTCAAAGGGCCCGCCTCCAGGCGAGAAGGTCTCCACTGAGCTTCCTTGCCTCTGGAAATGAGTCCTGCTTTTTCCAAAACCTTGAGGTGTTTGGTAATCGCGGGAAGGCTCATCGCAAAAGGTTCCGCAAGCTGCTTTACGGTTACGTCCCCATATCGAAGAGTCGCCAGGATTTTCCGACGGGTGGGGTCCGCCAATGCCGCAAAAGTGAGGCTTAAATGGTCTTCGAAAGTAGTTTCTTGTTGAACCATGTGGTTAATTAACCTTTTAGTTAAATTATCCAATTTCCATCTTTTGTCAACTCTTTCCCGGAAAAAGATTCGAGCTGTGTTGAAAAAAGGGGGAATCGAGAGAATACACCTTAAAACCGCGAGAGTCGATCCGATTCTTTTGTTTTACCGACAAATGAATCGGTTTGTTGGAAACTAAAATTCCGATTGAGTTTTCGATGATTCGCCTAAATCCATTCTAGGATAGAATAGGAGCACTTATGACAAATCACAGATCCAAGGAGTTTACCTTTGAAATTCCGGTTCTTTGGAGTCAATGCGACCCCAATGGTCATCTCAATGTGGGGAATTTTCAGGTGTATTTGCACGAAGGAAGAATGGTCGCCTTGGAAGAGGCGGGTCTCGGTTATTCCAAGATGAAGGAAGAAAACATAGGTCCCATGATTCTTCGATCCGAAACCGATTACAAAGCCGAAATTCGTTATCCGGAATCCATTCTTGTCACCACCAGCTTCGGAGATTTGCAGGGATCTCGCTGCAAGATCTTTCAAAAGCTCGTTCGAAAGTCGGACGGAAAAGTCGCTTGCGATTCCATATCCACGTGTATCCTATTCGATTTTACAAAAAAGAGACCTTGGAAATATTCGGAGGCATTGCTCCGCGGTTTGAAACTGGATCCAGTCGTTTTAAAATGATTTTATTGTGTGCGTTTTTAAATCAAAACGATTCTTTTCTCAAATTCTTTCAAAAATGAGCTCCTCCTTTTTCAAAAATCGTTTCGATTTTAGATCCGAGAATCCTTAAAGACAAACGGAATTCTTTACCGTAGGAATTTGGATCAGTCCATATTGGTTTTGTAAAAGGATGTGAACGGCACGCAACCTTTTTACTGCAAGGATGTTTTGTGTTTTTGCGATCCGATGATAAAATTGGGAACTTGGGATTCTTTTCGGAGATTGTATCTTTATCTCCAGCGAATCGAGTGAAAAATTCTCATCTTGTATTTCATCTTTTTACGTTTCTGCTCCGAACGCAGGAGATCCGTATCAAATGTGCTTTGGCTCGGCGCTGAATCGATGTTAGTTTTTGGAAACGCAGATTTCGAAGATATTACCGACGGAATCGAGGATTTTGCTGGCAATATCCTTGTGATCGTATAAAAAGTATGAATCATGTCGAATCCTTTATCTACAGTCGAACCTTGGTCCATCGTTGCAGAGGGTTATGTTAAATCCACAAAACAGTTTTTAGAAGCGTATTCCAAAAAGGCTATGGAACTTCTCAATTTGAATCCGAACGATATCGTTTTGGATGTCGCGACGGGTCCGGGAACGCTGGCTCTTCCGCTTTCCAAGACGGTTCGTGAAGTGATTGCGATCGATTTTTCAGAATCGATGATCGCGCAGCTTAAAAAGGGGATGTTGGAAATAAATTCTAAAAATATAATTCCGTTTGTCATGGACGGGCAGAACCTGAAATTTTCGGACAATCATTTCGACGCCGCTTTTTCCATGTTTGGTCTGATGTTTTTTCCGGATAAACTCCAAGGTCTCAAAGAAATATACAGGGTTTTAAAGCCGGGAAAAAAGATCGCAGTTTCCGGTTGGGCCCCCGTTTCACATTCCCCTTTGATGCAGTGCTGGTTCGGGGCGTTTCGGAAAGCAAATCCCGAAATTCCCGAGCCGCAAACCAATCCAATCAGTTTTGAAAACCCGGAGTATTTTGAAGAACAACTCGATGCGGCAGGATTTACAAAAATTGAAATCGTTCCGTTTTCCAATTCGATCAAAGTTTTAGGCGCGGAGGAATTTTTGAATACGATGTTGGAAGGAAGCGCTCCTCTTCAATTGATGAAAAGCAAAATGGAAACATCGGTTTGGCATGAGAAATACGGGATTATGCTGGATCATCTTCGCGGTCAATTGACCAAACTTCCGATTTCTCTTTCTTCGGAAGCTTATATCGCAACCGCTCAAAAACCGGAATGAAATTTGAAAATCGTAAAACCAAAATTCTGGGTTCGTTGTGAACGGATAAAATTGCAATCGTCTTGTTACCTGAGTTGTTTATTTTAAAAATTCGTATTTTTCGGCAAATCGGATTCTTTCCAAAGTTGTGGGATGAGAATGAGAGTAGATCACCTCAGCCGGATGAGGATTCAATCGACTTCGATTGTCCTTTGCCAATTTAATCTCGGTGCTGATAAACGATTTTTTATCCTTTGTCAAGATCAAGGCCTCTCGATCCGCTTGTGTTTCGTGAAAACGACTCAATGTACTCCAAACGGGTTTTGTAAGCGATCCGAACAAGGAGAGAATTAAAAACAAAAACGGCAAGGAGGACGGAGAATAGAATTCCTTTAAATGAATTGCACCTTCGCTTTTTGCTTTTTGAAATAAAAAACTTACCGCAAAACAGAGTAAAAATATTTCGAGAGTGCTGATCGCAATGTCTATGATTTGATGATTGTGAGTCCAATGTCCGATTTCATGTCCGAGAACGCTGATGATTTCCTCTTCGGAATGATTTTGGATCAATGTGTCATAAAGAAATATCTTTCTGTGTTCTCCCCAACCCGTAAAATAAGCGTTTGTATGTCCGGAATACTTACTTTCGTTAATTACATAAACGTTTTCGACCTGTATCTTTGCGCTTTCGCAGAGAGATACGATTTTCTTTTTCAAACTTCCTTCCTCGATCGGCTGGTATTCATAAAACAAAGGGGTGATTACGATCGGAAATAGAATGGAAAGTAAAAGTCCAAATAATAAAGAAATGATCGGAACCAAAAACTTCCAGGTTTTCTGAAATTTTTTGAACAAGAAAGCGATCCCTAACGCGCCGATACTTCCTCCGAGAATTCCGAGCCCAAGTGATTTTCCGGTGTAAACCATCCAATCTAGGAAAGTCATTTTTGAAAATCCGAACTGATGTTCCAATACAAATCCAAAGTAGTATTGAAACGGAATCGAAACGATAAGTTGAATCATACTGTATATGAGAAAAAACAAAAGAACGGTGATATAAAAACGATTTCCGGTTTTCTTCTGTAGTGCGTCCTCGAGACGAACCGCAAATGGCGAAAATACAAAAAGTCCCGCGATCACAAAATCGAGAAGATCGAACAAGATCGATGCGAAAAAGCCGCCTCTGGAGTATTCGATACCCTTTTGAATGTCTTCTTGAGTAAAGTATTTTAGAATTTGATCATGTAACTCTGAGGATACGTCTCCTTGATAGGAAAGATATTTCATAACCAAAGAAAATAGGATTTGAATCACATAAAAAACGAGCAGAACTGTTTTGAGTTGCATTTTGATTTCCGATTTGACTAAAGCTGAGTGATCTTAAAATCGGATTCATCCGAGTCAAGACATTTAAAATTTTTAACCTTCCTTAATAAGTTCGGGTTCTAAGTAGAAGTAGTGTTTGCAAAATTCTTTACAGATTCGATTCTTATGATAGAAATTAAAGGAGTAAAAACCTATGTCGACAACAACACTCAATGAAAGAATTTGGCCGGCAGCGGAGATCGTCGAAGATCTTTCCGAGCTTAGAAAAAAAGCTCCGCTAACACACGTTATTACAAACATCGTAGTTACCAATTGGACTGCAAACGTTCTGCTCGCTGCGGGAGCCTCTCCCGCAATGGTCATCGCGGAAGAAGAGGTCGCGGAATTTGCGACGATTGCAGCGGGAGTTTTGATCAACGTTGGAACCGTAACAAACACGGATGCGAGAGCGATGAGAGTCGCGGCGGCCGCTGCACACAAAGCGGGAACTCCTTGGGTGATCGATCCGGTCGCGGCAGGCGCTCTGCGGTTTCGTACGGAAATCGTGATGGAGTTGCTCAGTCAAAAACCGACTGCGATTCGAGGGAACGCATCGGAAATTCTCGCGTTAGCCGGCGCAGTAGGTGGAGGAAAAGGAGTAGATTCTACCGCACGTTCCTTGGACGCTCTTCCGCTTGCAAAAGAGCTCGCGGAGCGAACGGGTGCGATTGTTGCGGTCAGCGGAGAGATCGATTACATCACAAACGGGAAAGAAACCATCGCAGTTTCCGGCGGACATCCGATCATGACAAAGGTGACCGGAGTCGGTTGTTCTCTCGGCGCTTTGATCGCTTCTTTTTTGGGAGTTCAAAAAGATCCGTTACGCGCCACGGTGTCCGCATCGGCTGTATTTGCGATCGCGGGCTCCAAAGCGGCGGCCGAATCCAAAGGCACCGGAAGTTTTGCCGTGGCGTTTCTCGATCAGTTGAGCAATCTTTCTGCATGAACATCGTAGTGGCGGTTCCAACCGAAAATATAGAAAAGACATGGTTGCCCAAACTTCTTTCTTTTCACAAGAGAATGATCGTATGACGAGAAGTCCTCATACGATCGATCCAAACATCTCCTCGATCATTCCCGAAGTTTTCGGAGGGATTTTAAAAGCTGAAAATTGGAAGAAGGGCGGGTTAAAAGGCAGATACGAAAACACATTCCATTTTCTTAAAGTTTTTTAGAATTTAAAAAATAGATTTCAGATACCTTGGCCTTATACTCCGTTTTTTTACGCACCAATTCAGAGTCGGTTTTGTGTGATCCGATTCGATACGTGACATGGTTAGTTTAACAAGGAAAGCTGCATGAAAAAGAGATATTGGATTTTATCGACAATGATTGGTTTATTTTTTTCTGTGATAATTTATTTATTAGGGTATCCTAAATTAGAAATCAATGAATCTTTGTCTCAATTTCCTGAAATTCAGAAGATCCATTTTGTAAATCCCGGGATAAGATTTTCCGTCATCAGAACTGCGAACGTGAAAACTCCGGAAGCATTTTTGCTCGAAGGGGGAAGTATTTTTGTCAAAAGAAACGTTTTACACACGGCCATTTTAGTCGAGCACCCAAAAGGAAAATTTCTCTTTGATACCGGGCTTGGAACAAACATCCAGGAACAATTTGATCAAAATCCGTTTCATCTAAAAATTCTTATGGCCTATAAAAATCACGAATCCGCGTTGGTTCAATTGCTAAAAGCGGGATATGATCCAAAACAGATCGATCAAATCTATCTTTCTCATATGCACTGGGATCATGCGAGCGGTATCAAAGATTTTCCTTGGGCAAAAATTTTTGTCTCTCGAGAAGAGCATAACACAGCGTTGATCGCGGATATCAAGGATGGATACATACAAAGTCAATTTGACGGAGATCGAATCTCATGGGGAGAATTAAACTTTGACGATATTTCTTATGAATCCTATTCGAAAAGTTTGAATTTGTTCGGAGACGGGAGCGTCGTTTTTGTTCCTATGATGGGACATGGCGGAGGGTCGATCGGAATGTTTCTCAATCTATCTTCAAAAAAAAGATACTTTTTTACGGGAGATATCGCTTGGATTAAAGAAGGGTTTACTTTACCCGCGCACAAACCCCGGGTTTCCAGGAGAATCGCGGATGCGGATCCTGTAGCGCTCGGAAAAGAACTGTTTCGAGTGCACGAATTGGTGATTCGCAAACCGGAAATCGTTTTGATCCCCGCGCACGATTCGATCGCGCAAGAAAGTCTCGCTACCTTTCCAAAATGGAATGAGTAAACAAATGAATTTCAACTGGAACTTAAAAAAATATCGATCGAATTTTTCTTGCTAAAAGATTCGATCCGATAAATATCGATGCCGTTTTGAATTTTCCATAAGGAAGATAAAATGATGAAGTATGAATGTCTTTTGACCGAGTCGGTTCAAAACGTTTTGGTCGTTACCCTCAATCGTCCTGAAAAATCCAATGCGCTAAATATGAAAATCAGGGACGAATTGGAGAAAGTTTTCAACTCCGCTGCTATCGATGACGAGGTTCGCGCAATCGTACTCAATTCTTCCGGAAAACATTTTTCAAGCGGTTACGATTTGGAAGAGGTAGTTCGGACAAATCTTCAGTCTTTTCGTCATAGAATATTAGAATATCATTATTCTGTTTATGGTTTTCCGAAGCCGGTAGTTACCGTTTTGAAAGGTTTTGCGTCGGCGGGCGGATTTGATCTTGCTCTTGGCGGGGATTATATCATCGCGGAAAGAAAGTCCATGTTGTTTCGGCCCGAAATTCGATTCGGAGGTCCGCCGCTTTTGACTACCTTGGCTCGGAAAGTAGGACCGGTTCGCGCTCTGAGTCTGACGTTAAAAGGGGATCCTATCCGATCTTCCGCCGCGTTGGGTTTGGGAATTATAGACGAGATCTACGAAGGCCGGAATATTTTGGAACACGCTGTCAAAACCGCTTTCCGACTTTCTCAGTGGAACTTAAAAATGCTGAAGATCCTCAAAGGGATCGCAAACGATTATTTTTTGGGAAATTTATACTCCAATTTTCAAAAGGAATTCGACGAATTTGAGATTTTTTTGAAGGATCCGAATTTTCTTTCTCAAGTTCAAGAATATGCAAAAACGATCAAACAATAAAAATTAAATCATTCAGATCGATGAGTTTGAATCAATAATATAAAAATTACGCATCAGTATATTCTAATGTATTTATGCCAGATGAATAGTGCGTTTGTATCAGCTCTCGACTGGTATGCGTTTCCGGATACGGAAAATTTTTTTTCCATGGAAATCAAGAAAAAAGGAATTTTCGAAAGCGATTTCATTGGAATTTAAAAATTTCTGAGATACACCGATCAGTGTTACGGCAGGCGAGTTGGACACGGAGGATCGAGCTCTGTCAAAGGAAGGATCGTTTGGAAAAAAACATGGAACTTTCAAAAGACTGGGCGTCGACGATGAATTAATTTTTAAAACAATATTGTCCTCAAACTTCGAAAATTCTTTTTTAATTACCCCGGGACAAGAACGCAGCGGATCCAGTAATTCTGAATAAACGGAAGGAGTGATCGAATTTTTAAATCGGTCACGACGTTAGCGACGGATTGAGCTTTATTTAAAATTCCAAAAAAGATTTATCGTATTCGGTCATTTCAATTCGCCAAAGGATAAAACATTGGTGGGACAGTTGACCACACAAGCGGAACAGCGCACACACTGAACATTGTCCATCGGAATTCCCTTGTTTGCATAACTCATCACATCGATCCCTTGATGACAGACCTTTGTGCAGATATTGCAGGAAATGCATTTTTTCTTTTCGGAGAGAATTCTAAATCTGCTGAATCTTGCATAAATATGCATGAGGGCCGAAAGCGGACAGAAAAATCTACACCAAACTCTTCCGCTCAAAAAGAAATACGACCCAACTCCGACTACTCCACCTAACATAAGATCGACGATCACGTCATACACCTTTTTACCTCTATCACCTACGGAACCGAGAACGTGAGTGAACGGAAACCAGGGTGAAAGAAAAATTTCGCTGAGTTTTAGAATCGTGATCACCGTTGCAAAAAGCAGGATCCATTGTCCCGTATTTTCCAATCGGTTTGCGAATTTTCCGTGAGGCATTTTGGTTCTTGTCTCGTCTCCCAAGGTTTCAGCAAGACCGCCGCAGGAGCAAATCCAACCGCAATAGGCACCTTTTCCGAATCGGAAAACGAGATAGGGAATGATCACAAAAGTCTGAGTGATTCCGTAGATCAGCCAAAAGGTTGTGATTCCGGTATTGTAAAAAATTCCCATATTTAACGGCCATGCGAGAATGAAACCGTATGCGTTCCAATACGCGCCGTATGGAAAAACTTGAGTAAGTAAAAATCCGTTCCGATCTCCGAGCAGTTCGTTTTGTCCTAAAAAGGGTAAGATGATTTCGGGTAATAAAAACAAGGGAAACACCTGAATGAGAATCAAGGTCCACGTTTGTCTTTTGATATATTTCGTGGGTCTGGCTTTCATTCTTCTCAGACCAAAAGTAAGAATAGTGAGAGAATACAGAAGTGTGTAATGAAAACCCGGTTGTTTTCCGAGAAGTAGAAAATCAAAATATTTACCTCCGACATAGACTGTGCAGAAATACAAAGCTGCAAAAAATATATAACTGTTTTTGAATGTATTCCAAGAATTTGCGAACAGCTCCTTTCTTTTTCTAAATAGATGAACCCCGAACGGGATTCCCAAAAGGACGAAGCCGACCAGAGATACGAGTGCGATCGTACTGTAGGTCGGAACTCCGTAAAACGAAGCTTTACCAAAATAGACTACGTTTGTAAAAAGAATCATCTCTATAAATCCGATCCAGTCCCAGAGCCGTTTCTGATTTTGGATTTTGAGTCCGATCTGTTTTAAAAAATCGATCGGAGCGTTCGAGCCGATTTGGATCAGCACACTTGTATTCGAAATTTTTTTGGAAGTTAATTGTTGATTTTGAAAATTCAATTCGCGGATTGAAATTTCTGTTTCTCCGATTTCCTGTATTTCCGTCGCATTGAGAAATTCGATTTTTCCGGATTGAATCAAGGATTCCAGTTTTTGTTTGTTTTCTGATTTGGGTCGGACCAGTTCTTTTCCTCGATAGGAAAGTGTTGTTGTCTTTGCGAAATCGCTCACCGCGATTGCTGCTTCGACCGCGGAATCTCCGCCGCCGATCACAAGGACTTCTTCGTTTTCAAAATCTTTCGGATCAATCAGGCGGTGATAAACCTTCGGCAATTCTTCTCCCGGAATTTCCAGATTTCTGGCATTCCCGCTTTTTCCGATCGCGAGAACGACCTCTTTTGTTTTAAATTTCTTTCCGTCTTCGCAAAGGACTGAAAATCCAAAGGGTTCGTTTTGAATTTTGGAAACTCTTGCTTTCAAGATCAGAGGGAGTTTCCACTTTTTCAAAACGTCTTGTAGATCCTGCAAAAGGCTCTCTTTGGTTCCATTTTTGATCCGAACTTCCGACTTTGTTTTCAGATCTTCGGGCTCGGCAAAGATAGGCTTGCCCTTGGGATAACTTTTGATGGTATGAAAAGGATCGTTGGCTTCTAGTATAATAAAATTATAATTTAGTTTTTTGAATTCAATTCCAGCCGAAACTCCCGCGGGGCCGGCTCCGACGATCAAAACATCATATAAAAAAGGATCGGATTTTGGAGAATAGATTCTGTTTTGATTCTGCTTGGCGATTTCCTCCACTACCTTGACGCCGCTTTCCACTGAGAATTTTAAGAGTGGGAGGCCGGTCAAATCTCCGATGACTCGAATCCCGGGAACCGAGCTTTCGAAAGAGTCGGAGATCGTAGGATAGACCTCCACTTCTCCTTCGGGGGCGTTGTTATGAAGCCAGGAAAAATAGCGTGAAATCCAAGAAATTTTTATCATCGTGTTCCTGCCGAGACGACGGTTTGAAATTCGTTTCCCACTTCTTTTTAGATATCTCAAAATTTGAATGCGGATTTCTTAAAAATCGTAGGGCATCTCGTTTTTTGAGAATCGGATTTTATACAGTTTTCAAATTTCAAAAAACGATCTCTTTCTAAATTCTCTCGCAATTTTGAAAAGTTACAAGGTCTTTTTGAGATACGGTATTTTTTATACAAGTGTATTTTAGATAATCCTAATATTCTTTGTATTTGTATGGAATCCGTCCAAAATGTTTCGCGGGAATTTGACAACGCATTTCTTACAACTTTGTTTGACGAAGAAGTTGCCGACTGTTCGAAACGTTTGCAAGGACTTTCAAATCAAAAAATATAGGATTTTTGAAACGATTTGAAGAATGTTTGCCGTAAAACCGCCAAATCAATCGTTTGGAAAAGGGAAAGTCCAATTTTATACCTTGCCGGGCTTCAAGTCCCGATCAAGCAAAATTTCTAAAAAACAACTTTGTCGGACCAAATGCTTTCTCTTTGATTTGTAGGAAGTACAGCAATCCTCTGTAAAATCCGCGAGGCCACCCTCGTTGGGTGGAGGAGGCGGGCTGAAAAACTCAATGCAATACTCCCTATGGGTCGTATCGCAGGGAAAAATCGAGAGACTTTTCTCTATCACGAAATCGAACTTTTTTCAAGAAAAATTTATCATCTCTATTTTGTGGGAACTCTAACAGACATTGCAATTACTTGTGTGCTTCGCTTGATCATTTACTTTTGTTCGTTGAACTCAATGCGATGACTTGTCATTCAATCGAATTGGATTTCAAGAAAAAGAAAGATTAGCACATTCAAAAAATAGAATATATTAGGGCACGAGAATCCGATTCTATGATTACGGAATCATTGGAGCGAGAAAGGGAAGTTTTGATCGAACCACGGAGTGGGGGTTCGATATTGGAGCTTGTCGGGATCGAACCGACGACCTTCTGAATGCAAATCAGATGCTCTCCCAGCTGAGCTAAAGCCCCTTGTATCAACACCGGATGGGCCTGATGTGATTTGAACACATGACCCCACGCTTATCAAGCGTGTGCTCTAACCAGCTGAGCTACAGGCCCGGTAAGAGACATGTTTTTAACTCGATCTTCAAATGCAACAGTTTTTTAGCAAAAAACGTTCTCAAATCCGATTCTAAAATCCATCCCTGCGATAGACTCGGATCTGATTGTCCAAAAAATCCGAAATCACAAGATAACGATTGTCGGGCGAAACATCCAAGCCTGTGGGTTGGTTTCCTGCTTCCCAAAATTCCTTTACCGTATCGGTGCTTGTATCGATCACATAAACCCTGCCGAGAACCAAACCCTTTTTGAGATATCCTTCGGTGGGATGGTTCGGACCTCTACAGGAAACATAAAGATACTTTCCATCGGGAGAGAGTGCAATCGTATTCGGTTTATCGAATACAGGAATCGACTTTTGAACTTTTTTTTCTTTAAGATCATAAACCTCGATTTTGCTGCAGCACATATCCGAAACATAGATTTTATTTTCAACCGGTCCCGGAACGATATGTCGTTTATTTCCCGGAGGTCCGATGGTATCGATCAACCTTTCCTTTTCCATCGAATAGATTCCGAGTCTTCCGCCGCCCGATTCCTGATTGCTCGCGGAAAATTGAGCGATGTACAATTCCTTTCCGTCTTTGGAAAGAAGCAAGCCTCTCGGTAAGCCTATCTTATCCGTTTTGCGGACTTCCGTCTTTGTCTTTCGATCGATGACCGAGATGTCTTCGCTGATCCAATTGGAACAGTAGACAAGATCTCTCGTCGCGTCATAAAGAAGAATCTTGGACCATTTCCCAGTCAGATCCACGCTTGCTTTATAAGCGAGAGTTTTGAGATCGAACACGTGTACCGCGTTCGCCTGCATTTGACTCACCCAGAGTTCGTTGTGTTCCGGAATCGAAATGGTTTCCACAAACCCCAATTTTTTTTTGTATTTTTCAGGAGGGGAAAGACGAACCGTTTCTCCCGTTTTGATATCGAGTATGTCCATTCCTTCGTCTTCTAAAAGTGGAATCGCCAATCTCGTATTGTCGATAAAACGTACGCTCTTGGGTTGAACTCCCGTCTTAAATCTTCCGGCAAAACGATGCGTTACCCCTTCCTTATCGAGTGCGATCAATTTTTCACCAAGATCCGCAGTTGACTTTGCGACAAACGAAGAATTTTGAAAACCCGGAGAGGAAAGTTTCAATTCGATTCCTTTGCCGTCTGTAAAGATAGGAACTTCCATTTCCACAAGAGCGATGTTTTTATCCGTTTCCAAAACTTTAAACGGAAGAATCTCTTCTCCGTTTTTGACAACGGTGCCTTTGTAAGGATGCAGACTCAGACGAACCGGATTCGTTCCGCTTTTTTCCCGATGGGAAGGGGAGGAAATTAGGGAGGAATTTCCGCTCTCGCAGCATACGAGAAAGAGAAAGAGAAAGATCGGAATGATCAAAAATGCATTGGATTTGAAACCGATTTTTTTTAAAATTGAGCTCAAGGGACACTTCCTTTAGGGATTCTTTTTAGGTTGGGTTTGATTTCCGAGGATCAAATTGATCCAACGGGAAGGACGTATGATAAAATGATAAATTACTAATGTAAAAACGAATACAAGGAAAAGATGGAGTAAAAATTTAGTTGTAATTCCAAAAGAAGTATGAACTACCAAGTAGCCGGAAAGTAAGGAGATCGGATGATGGATAAGATAGATCGGCAAACTTCCGGTTCTCATATATTCGGTCTTGGCGTTTTTGAAATCGAAAAATTTCTGAAAGACTCCGATCAAAAGACGAATCATCAGCCAGCCTGCTGTACATTTTAAAAAAATATGAAGAACTCTTCTCCAGGTTCCGGTGTATCCAAAGTAAGACCAGAACGGATCGATTCTGCTGATTTCGTAAAATCCCCAAAAGCAAAGCAGAGCTAAGGTTCCCCAAATCCAAAAACGATCGGATTGGGGTTCTAAGATGAGAATCTCCTTCGATACAAGAAGGCTTCCGCAGAGAAAAAAAGTATAATTGTAAACGAAGTTCACCGGTTCGATCGCGTACCAGGAATCGTCTTTCATAAAAAACAGATTGATCAGACAAGTTCCGGTAAAGCTGATGAACGCAAAAACAGTGATTGTTTTCCATTCTTGAACAAAACTTTTTTCACTGGGTTCTTTTTTTAAAAGAGCGGATAATGGCAGCGTGAGTTTGCGAATGAGAATGTGTAATACGGTGAATAGAATAAGAAAGTATAAAAACCAAAGATGGGAAGGTCGAATATTTCCGTTTAAGAAAATTCTAAAATAGAAATCTAAATAGGATACGGTTTCTCCCGCTTGCAAAAGAGATACATACGATTGCATCGGCGCGAACAACAGGATTCCCACAACCGTAGGAATGAAAATTCTAAAAATTCTCATTCTTAAAAAATCTTTTAGGGATTTGGCGCGAAAGATGATTTCCGTAAAATATCCCGAAAGAAAAAAGAACAAAGGCATCCGAAAGATATGGACCCATTCTCCAAACACGTCAAAGATCTCCGATTTTTGTTCGTTTCTAAGAGGGTATTTGATTTCCGCGGCGTATACGATCGCAACATGAAACACAAGACCCAATAAGAGAGCAAAAGAACGAAGGTTGTCTAAGTAAGAGAGTCTCTTTTGATTACTTTCTTTTTTTACTACAAACTGCCGAGAGCTCAAGCATCCACCGTGTATTTAAATAGAGAGTCGCGGATGATCAGAGTCGATGGATCTTCCTTGGGTTGCTCCACCATTTTATCTTTTACTAATAGAGTGATCGCCGTCACCAAGTCTTGATGCTCCAAGCCCACTCTAAGGATCGCCCATTTGATAAAATGATTGAGATGGATTCTATGATGATTTCCGTCTTTGGTTCCGTTGGATTGAGAGAATGTAATGAGTGCCGATGTTACTAAATTCTTTTTATCCGCTTTTAAAAGTGCCGCGATCGTTTTGTTGGTCTCTCTCAGTCTGGAAGATAGAATTTTTACCACCTTCATGGAAAAACCTGGATTGGTTTGAATGAGATTAAAAAACGCGCTTTCGTTGATCGCGATCAAAGAGACATTCGTTTTAGCCACCGCTCTTGCGCTTCGCGGGGTTTTATCGATCAACGCCATTTCGCCGAACATATCGCCTTCTTTGAGTTCTACGAGGAGTTTATAGGCCTCCTTAACTTTTTTATGAATCCCGACTCTTCCTTTGACGATCAGATACATCATTTCTGCCGCCTGGTTTTCTTCAAAAATGACTTCGGATTCCTTAAAGTCAATGCCCAGTTTGTGGACCATGGATTCGGATATTTTCATAGTTAGACGCCTTGTTTTAGCTTACCCTTGACTCTTTTTCAAGATACTCAAGACACGAGCCCTGAAGACTTTGATAAAGAGTGTATCTTTGTTTCGTAAAAACGATTTTTTCGCTTGGGTTCAACGTTTGACGAAGAACGGCAACTCAATATATCGTTTCTTTCAGATCCTCTGAAAGACGACACTTGATATGTCACCAGCTTGGCGGAAGAGGAACCGGAATCAACTAAAAATCCCTTGTTCGATTTTTCCCTTTTTGATTGTATCGGAAATTCCTGTTGACTCCCCTCGAACCTCCACTATTTTTTTGGGCGTTCTTATATGATTTACGGAGGCTGCATGAACCGAAATCGGATTCTTGCCGTTGTTTCAACTCTACTGATTCTCGGAATCGTCATCTTTATTTTAAAGCCTTCTCCGATTGATCCGCTTGCATACATTCCTCCGGAACCTCCGCCGATGGAAGGAGCGTATGCCCCTAATGATTTTCTCTTGGAATCCGAACTCATCGGTTTGGGAAAATTACAAGGACCAGAGGATATGGAAGTGGACGACGCAGGAAATATTTACGCGTCTTGTCAGAATGGAAAGGTGATTCATATCTCGCCTGACGGTAATATCAAAGCGCACGCGGCCACTTTAGGAAGACCTTTGGGAAGTAAACTTCTTTCGGATGGAAGATTGATTTTAGCGGATGCGGACAAGGGACTTTTGGAGATCGGAACCAAAGGAGAGATTAAAGTATTGAGTACGGAGATGGATGCTGTTCCGTTTCGATTTACGGACGACTTGGACATCTCCAAGGACGGAGTGATTTATTTTTCCGATGCCTCGGATAAATACGGAAGTCAGGACTATCTTTACGATCTGATGGAAGCGCGTCCGCACGGAAGGCTTTTAAAATACGATCCTTCCACCGGTAAAACGGAAGTTTTGTTAAAAGAATTATACTTTGCGAATGGAGTTGCGCTTTCTCAAAACGAAGATTTTGTATTGGTCAATGAAACATATCGATATCGAATTCGCAGATATTGGCTCAAGGGACCAGAGGCTGGAAAAAGCGATTTTTTTATAGAAAATCTTCCGGGATTTCCGGATAATATTTCCACGGATGGCAATGGAACGTTTTATCTGGCTCTGTTTACGGTTCGGAATTCTTTGCTGGATAAACTTTTGCACCCACATCCTGTATTAAAATCGTTTGTCGCAAAACTACCAAAGTTTCTTTGGCCAAAAGCGCGACCTTACGGTTTTGTTCTTCTTTTGGATGAGAATGGAATGCCGCTCCGTAGTTTTCAGGAGACTTCGGGAGAACATCTGAAAGCGATCACTTCTGTGAAGTATAAAAACGGATTTTTATATCTGGGAAGTTTTTATAATGATCGGATCGGAAAATACAAATTGAATCCTTGATGTTTTAGGAATCGAAGAAACAAAAACAAGTTTATAAGAATGAAAAAGAAAAAGAAATTCCCCTTCGAAACCGAACCGACTCTCCAGCTTATGTCGGCGATTTCGGATCCAGTAAAACTCAAGATTGCAAAAATTTTATCCTGTCATCGGGAAGTAAGAGCCGGGGATATCGCGAAAGAATTCGATATTTCCAGGACCACGATCTCTCATCATTTAAACAAGATGAAGTTGTTGAATCTCGTAAGCTCGAGAAGGGAAGGGAAGGAGATCTATTACTCTGTGGATAAAAGTTTGATCGTTCATACGCTAAAAGAGGTTGTAAAATTTTTAGAATCCTGAAAATTTTGCGTTATGTCGATGTGTGTGAACATGTAAATATATAGAAGCGATACGGGGCTGCATTGCAAAGGAGAAAAAGTGGATTTTACGATACCAAAAGAAGTAGAAGATATAAAAAAAAGAATCCGGGACTTTGTGGAAACGTATGCGATTCCCGCCGAAGCCTACTACGATTACGATCGCGGGAGAATGCCGGAAAAAATCACCGAGGAACTCAGAAAGAAAGTAAAAGAACTCGGGCTTTGGACCCCGCACCTTCCTAAATCGGAAGGAGGTCTCGGTTTGGACATGGTGGGAACCGCGATCATCTTTTCCGAATTGGGACGTTCTCCGATCGCACCTTATCTTTGTAACTGCGACGCTCCTGACGAAGGGAACATGCATTTGCTTCATATAGCCGCCAACAAAGAACAAAAAGAAAAATATTATTATCCTCTGACTCAAGGAAAAATCCGTTCCGCGTTTGCGATGACGGAGCCCCCGCCCGGAGCGGGCTCGGATCCTCAGTCTCTTGCGACTAACGCGGTCAAGGACGGGACCGACTATATCATCAACGGAGACAAGTGGTATTGTACTGGAGCAAACGGCGCAGCGTTTTTGATCGTGATGTCTAAGGTCTCCGATTCTTTTCGTAGAACCACAATGTTCCTCGTTCCGACGAATACACCGGGTTACAAGATGGTGAGAGAAATCGGTGTGATGGGCTCTCACGGTCCGGGTGGGCATTGCGAATTGAAATTTGAAAACGTAAGGGTTCCAGAATCGGCGATCCTGGGAAGAGTGGGGGAGGGATTCAAGTGGTCCCAGGAAAGACTGGGTCCTGCCCGTCTAACACACTGTATGCGATGGATCGGACTCGCGAGAAGATCGATGGAGATCGCGAGAGAATACGCACTCAAAAGAGAAGTCTTTGGTCAGAGAATCGCGGATCATCAGGGAATTCAATGGATGTTTGCGGAGTCCGCTCTCGAAATCGAATCGGGATACATGCTGACTTTAAAGGCCGCTCATACGTTAAAAGCGGGAGAAGATGCGAGACAGATCATCTCCATGGCGAAATGGAGCGTATCGGAAACTCTTTGTAAGGTGATCGATCGCGCGATTCAGATCTGCGGATCGCACGGATACGGCAGGGATATGAAGCTGGAATTGTTTTATAGAGACGCGAGAGCCGCGAGGATCGCGGACGGACCGAGCGAGGTCCATAAAATGGTGATCGGAAGAAACCTCGTCAGCGGAAAACACGACTTTTGAAATATTAAAATATACTAAACTTATGAATGATACCGAATTAAAGAATATTCTGGAAGGATATCTAACCGATCGACTAAAAGGAAAGACAACGATCAACGCGATGGTCTCCTTAAGCGGCGGGGCGTGTCAGGAAAATTTTTTGGCCGAGCTTAAAGTTTTAGACGGACCGGAAAAAGGATCGTATGAAACCGTATTTCGCACGGATAAAGGAGCCGCGCTTCTTGCTTCTTTGAGTCGAGAGGACGAGTTTGGAGTCTGCAATCTTGCGTATCAGGCGGGAGTAAAAACTCCGCGACCTTTCTGGCTGGAAACGGATCGTTCCGTAACCGGAAGTCCGTTTTATTTTATGCAGAAGATCGCTGGAAAAGCGACCGGAAGATACATCGTAAAGGATCCTTCGCTTAACAAAATTCGAAAACAACTTACCGTCGATCTGGCCGACAATCTTGCAAAGATTCATTCCGTAAAACCGAGCGACTGCAAGGATGAAAAATTAAAAGCCACTTTATGGATGGGACAGGATCCTCAGGACAAGGTTGTCGCCAACGGGTCGGTTCGTTCCTTACGTCTGGAGCTGGAAAGGATGCAGGAAGCCTATCCTGCGATGGAGTTGATTCTCAATTGGTTGGAAAAAAAAGCGAAACCTTCGGACAAAGTGGTATTGATCCACGGAGATTTTAGAACCGGAAATTTTATGGTAACACCCGAGGGACTTCAAGGGATCGTCGATTGGGAGTTTGCGCATTGGGGAGACCGTCACGAAGATCTTACATGGGTTTGTATGCGCGATTGGAGATTCGGAAAATTGAATAAGGAAGCGGGCGGTTTCGCCGATCGTTCCGAGTTTTACGAAGCGTATGAAAAAGCGTCCGGTGTGACTCTGGATTCTGGGATGGTGACATATTGGGAAGTCATGGGAAATCTGAGATGGGCGATCGGTTGTATCGGTCAGGCGGAAAGACATCTTTCCGGAAAAGACAAGGGAATCGAACTCGCGGCGATCGGAAGACGCGCCTGTGAGATGGAATACGAAGCGATGAGGATCATAGAAAATGCAGGATAAACCGACATCCACTGATTTACTCGAAGCAATTCAGGATTTTCTGATGAAGGAAGTTCTTCCTCAGTTCAAAGACAAGGATCTTTTGTCCTATAAAACATTAGTAAGTTGGAATATGTTGGGAGTGATTTCGAGAGAGATCCGTTCCGGAGAGGAATTACTGGATCAGGAATTGGCCCGTCTCGCAAAACTGCTCAAAAAAGATTCTAAATTTCCAAATACTCTCAACGAAAAAAGAAACTTGGCGGGTTCTTGGAATCTGGAACTCAGGGATCGGATTCGAAAAGAAAAACTATCCTTGGAAGATTCCGAATACTGGAATCACGTCAAAGAAACGGTGAGGGAAAAGGTAGAGGTAACCAATCCTCGATTTACAACGGAATAAAAATTTTATGTCAGTCGTCTATCTCGTCCGTCACGGGCAGGCAAACTCTCAAGGATCCGATTATGATCTGTTGACCCCGCTTGGAAAAAAACAGGCTTTTGCGTTGGGAAAATACATGGCGACTAACGGTGAAATTCCCGATCGGATCGTTACAGGCACGATGCGCCGACATAAGGAAACCGGAGAATTCTTTCTCGAAGGAATCATTTCAGTGATCGGAGATCGGGATCGACTTACCGCGGATAATTTGATACAACGAGACGCCGGTTGGAACGAATTTGCACCGGAACTTTGGGGTTCTTATTCTAAACTTCTCGCTTCTCGAAAACCCGAGTTTGAAAAAATTCTCAATCAGTTTGCAAAGGTTCGTTTGAAAGGGGGAATCCGATCAGCCGCCTTGTTTTTCAAATTGACCGAGGAAATTCTGAATTTCTGGAGGGAGGGAAAAGAAACTCTCGAAGGAATCGAAACGTATCAAAGTTTTGAGAAAAGAATATTCCATTCTTGTAATGTTTTAATTACTCCTTCGGAAACGGAAAAAAATTTCATTTTTACATCGGGTACTCCGATTTCTTTGGTGTTAAAACTTCTTCTTGGTCAAAGTGGAGATGGGTTTGCTTGGATGCCTTGGATCTGGAACACATCTTTGAGCACATTTCGTCGGGTGCGCGGAAAGTATCTGCCCGTGTCGATCAATGGAATTCCCCATCTTCCGGATAAAATCGACAGAACACTTTTTTAATCGGAAATTGGGAAATGAATTTATTAAAGAATTCGTTTTTGGGAGTCCCATTTTCGAGAAAATAGATCGACGTTTGCGAGGCGGGGCGTCAATACTGTTCGTCGTTTGCGAGCGTTTGATGACAATTTTTCAAAGTCAATCTCGACCGGTCCTTCCCAAATCGGGGAAATGGACATTTTGGATCAGTACGATATTGGTGATCGTTTCTTTTTTCGGAAACTATTACTATGAAGATAGAAATATCGACAGACTGATCGATAATATTCACTGGACCATCTCTTATGTCTGCGCCGCCGTTCTTGCTTGGATCGGTTATCTCGCCGCAGACGGAGGAATTCATCGTTTTAGACGCTGGCTTGCGTTGGGTCTGACGGCTAACGCGCTCGGACAACTTTCTTGGGCGATTCAGGTTTCTTTGGATTATTATGTAACCCCGACTCCGAGCGATTATCTTTTTCCCTGGGTGGCTCCTTGTTTTGTAATCGCTTACTCTATTATAGTAATTGAATGTGATGTGACAAGAATCAGGGCAGCGATTTTGGACGCCCTTGGTTTGACGACCGCCGTTCTTACGTTCTCGTTGGCTTTGTATCTTCCGCAAAGGGAAGGTGTAGGAATTTCTCAACTTCTTCCGTTGATCAATCATCCGGTTTCTTTTTTAACGGCGGCTTCCTTGGGAATTTTGCTAATTCCGTTGTTGCGTCTGAAACCGGACAAGGCTTGGTTTTTGTTTATTTTAGGATTGGGGGGAATGGGATTTTCCTGGCTGCTGTGGAATGCTCTGTTTATCAAGGAGATTCCGCCCGATGGAACGATTTTAAACGCGGGGTTTTCCGTTTCGGCTTTGATCTTAGGTTACGGAGCCTTGTCTTGGTTTCCAAAATTCAATACGGATCCGGTTTGGGAAAGAAGGAACGAAGCGGCTCTTCGTTTATTACCTTTATTTGAAGTAGTAGCGAGTTCGATTACGATTGTCCTTGCGGGAACTCTTTCCGGATTACCGCAAGGAGTGAGGATCGTCACCTGGACCGGAACCGTGATCGTAGTAATAATCGCGAGCGTGAGACAAAGTTTTCTTGTGAGCGAGATGACCGCGGCCGAGCAAAAGATTCGATTGATCAACGAAGGATTGGAAGACATCGTCGAAAAACGCACGGAAGAACTAAGAACTATAAATCAATATTTAGTAACAAAGAACGAACAAGTAGTAAACGCGATGGAAGAATTGAGAAGCGCGCAGGAACAACTCATACGTTCCGAAAAAATGGCGGTACTCGGTCAATTGGTCGCGGGAATTGCGCACGAAATTAATACACCTTTGGGAGCGATCGTTTCCTCCAATGAAGGAATTCGTTCCGTTTTGTCGAATTCTTGGGAAGGTCTATTGAGGGACTATTCCCAATTCATCGAGAAGGAAAAAAAAATTTGGGAAAATCTTTTTTCCAAAGGAATTTTACCCAGAGAATTTTATGATACAAAAGAAGAGAGAATCAAAAGAAAAAAAATCGCAACTCTATTAAGCGAAGCGGGAATTCCGGAAGCGATGCGTATCGCGGATATATTGACGGATCTGGGAATGATGCCTGAGGACATTTTTGAAATTCTAATCGATATAACCTCCAAGGATCGTTTGCTTTTGATCGCGCAGAATGCATTTTCGCTTTCGAGCTTAACTCGTTCGAGTTTTATGATTGAGAAAGCTGCTGAAAAAGCGTCTCTTGTAATCCAAGCCTTGAAAGAATATACATACAAAGATCGTACCGGAACTACTATGGGAACCGTCGACGTTCGAAGACAGTTAGAAACGGTGCTGACTTTATACTATTCCAAATATAAAGCGGATGTGGAAGTCGTTCTCGATATGCCAAAGGCTTCGTTTGTGTGGGGGAATGCGGATGCACTGACTCAGGTTTGGACAAACATCATAGGCAATGCGTTGTATGCGATGAATTACAAAGGAAGAATAAAAATTTCCTGCAAGGAATCCGATATCGTTTGCGAGGTCTCGATTGCAGATAGCGGCAGTGGAATCGAAGATACGATTCAAGATCAAGTTTTCGAGCCCTTTTTTACCACAAAACCTTCCGGTACAGGAACCGGTTTGGGATTGGATATCTGTCGCAGAATCATTGAAGATCATAACGGAAAAATATTTTTTCAGACTTCCGATCAGGGGACGACTTTTTTTGTCATTTTACCGATTGCGAAACCCGATCCTTCTCTGTCCGAAAATCATGTTTTGCAATAAACATAGTTATATTATATTTTCTGAGTTTATTTTTTAAAATCCGTTTCTCTTTTTTTGGTCTCGCTTTTGGATGTGGATCGATCTCACGATATGAGAAATTTTGATTATTTCGGCGTGATAGCGATTTTTACTTTATTGCAAGGTGAAGGAGATCGATTCTTCTATCATAGATTTTTTACTTAAAATTAAAAAACGATCGAACCTTATAGATTAAGCTGGGTAATTTTTGAAAATGGTCTGAAAAATATTACGGTTTCGTTTTGAAACAATGACTTGAATTCTGCTTCTATTCAAAAAAATTGGAATCATGGCCTGGTTATATCTTATCATTGCATCCGGTTTTGAAATCGGGTTTACTACTTGTTTAAAGTTGTCCGATAATTTTACAAAACCAGTTTGGACCGTCGGATTTCTAATTTCCACCGTATTGGGTCTTGCCTTTTTAAACAAAGCGGTTCAAACGATTCCCATGGGAACCGCATACGCGATTTGGACCGGTCTTGGCGCAGTGGGAACCGTTTTAATCGGAATTTTATTGCACGGAGAGCCGATGGATTTTTGGAGAGGGTTTTTTCTTTCCACTCTGATTTTATCCGTAATGGGGCTCAAATTTCTTGTAACAGAATAAACGTCGAATTCTAACTGCGGTTTATTCTTGAATGGAAAAATCCGTCTTTTGAAGTTTCAAACGTTTCCGAATTTCCTTACCTCGTTTCTGATTTACTTCGAGCACTTGTAAAAGGGTATCGAGCGGAAACGCGGTTCCTTGAAACATTCTTCTCATGGTTCTTTCGGACATATCATACCAGCGTGCTTTGGATGAAACTAAAAGCTCCCCCGTTTTGGAAAGGTGAATGGTTGCTTTTGTATAAAGTCTTCTTCTTCTCACCATGGTAACCCAACAACGGACTTCCACGTCTTCGTTGAGAGGAACCGCTTTGTGATAACGCATATAAAGCTGATCCGTCATTACAAAGTGTCCAAGATGAAAACAAAGAACGCCCTGTGCTTCATCCAAAAGAGTTGCTAACACTCCTCCGTGTGCGTAGCCGGGAGCTCCTTCGAAGGATTTTTCTATCTTAAAGGGAAAACGAACTTCACCGCTATTTTCGTGAAAGGGGAAACTTGCATGAATCCCTTTGGCGTTATCGGGTCCGCAACCGAAGCAGTTTTTATGATGCCAGTCCTGGCCGTTTTGGCTGGCTTTGATTTCCCGGTAGAGAGTCTCTGGTTCCATAGTTTTCTTTCCTCCGGCGTGACACGAAAAATAAAGAATCCATTTTTTCTAAAACAAAAACGATTCCGCTTCCATGAAAAAATTCCGGGTTCTGGATTCAAGTGCGAAAACGAACTGGTCATTTGTAAATCCGAGACGCGACGTGTTTCATTCAAAGAACTTTTTGAAAGAAATGAGATTCTCGAGCAATTCACCTTGACTCTTGACTTTGGGATCTTAATCTACGTTGCGTTTTATCCAGGGAGAATCAAGAATGAAGGCCGCAGTTTTAGAATCCGGAAAAAAAAGTTTAGAGATCAGAGAAGTCGCCACTCCCCAAGTCGGCACGGGGCAGGTAAAAGTAAAAATCAAAGCCTGTGGAATTTGCGGCTCCGACGTTCATCTTGTGATTCACGGTACGTTGAAGTGCAAACATTTTCCGAGAGTTCCGGGTCACGAATCTTCGGGTGTGATCGAAGAGGTAGGGGAGAATGTAAGTCGTTTTAAAAAAGGGGACCGAGTTGTTATCGCGGCGGGAACTTCCTGCGGAGCTTGTGCGTATTGTAAGGCGGGCCACGAAAATTTATGTAAAGAACTCGGAGTATTCGGGTTTGATCGGGACGGAAGTTTTGCGGAATACAATATCGTAGAGGAACGTTATTTGTATTCTCTTCCCGATGCGATTCCTTTTGATCAAGGAGCCATTTTAGCGGACGCCGTTTCTACTCCGTATCACGCGATCCGATACAGAGGAAACATTCAAGACGGGGATACGGTTGCCATTTTCGGATGTGGTGGTTTGGGAATTCATGGAGTTGCGGTCGCAAGAGCGCTTACCAGTGGAAAGGTAATCGCGTTAGACGTCGATAAGGGACCTCTGGAAAACGCTCTCAAATACGGAGCGGACGAAGTGATCAATTTAAAGGAGGTTCGCAATCCGGGAAAGGCGTTAAAAGAAGTCAGTAAAGGAATCGATCTTCTCGCGGACTTTTCGGGATACATGTCCAATATCGAAGAATCTCTTCGTGCGATGAATCCCGGCGGAAAAATGGTACTCGTAGGAATCGGAAGACAACCTTTGAAATTTCAGATTCCTTTTATACTGATCGAAAAGATGATTTCCGTATCCGGATCTTACGGGTCGGATCGAAGGGCGATTCCCGAACTGATTGATCTCTATCTCAAAGGAAAAATCAATCTCACACATTCGATCACTTCCCACCATTCATTAGAAGAATTGAATGAATGTTTGGAGGCATTGGATGAAAGAAAGGGGAATCCGATTCGATTTATCATCGAGCCCTGAAGACCCAAAAATCGGATCGTTTCAGTTGCGGCCGAAACGTTTTGAATTGCGCGCATCATTTTTCGGACGGGCCGACATATTTTACCGGATTCAATTGTGGGAACTCCCCACTTTCTGAAAAAAGACGTCGGTGAGATCCCGTTTTTACTGTAACGACCGCTATGAAAAATATTGCTTTTAAAAAAAATGAATTTAGAGTAGGGAGAATTCTTCTGTAATAGATATTGATTGTTATATAAAAAGGTGGCTGAGGTGAAGGTTTCGGTTCGAAAACTTATTTTTCTAAATACAGTTCTTGTATTTATTCTTTTTGTATTTCCGATTTTGGGGGCGCTTTCTCTTAAAGACATTCCCCATTCGATCGGTCCGGACGGACGGGCGATTTCAAAACAGTTTCTCGGTTTTTTAAAGGGAGCGGCTAAGAAGGTTCAATACGACGGAAGGGCGTTGGAATTTCATAAATATATCGAAGCATCTTTGGAAAAGTTTGAATTGAAAAAGCTCTATCATTCCGAATTTCTACAAAAAACGGAAGATGGAACTCACCGAGTGAAGTATCGAGGAAAATTTTCCTCGGGAGGTTATAAGATCCATCTCGAGGAAAAAGGGGTGGGTAATGTTTCGCTTTCTTCCTTTGGCGATTTTAGCGCTCAGTTCGATTTGAAACACAATCCAAAACCTCTTTATGCTCTTTATGGCGAAACTTCGTATTCCGGCAATTTGGACCTGATCACACATTTGGGGCCGTTTACGCACAAACACGCCGTTATGGCGATGGAAACTTCTTTAAAATTTTTAGATCCGCAGAATGTAAAACAAATCAACGCGCCTGCTACCGCGATTTTTAAAAAAGTAAATTACCCCGAAGCGAGAAAGGTGTTAAACGACCTTTCCAAATCCTTTCCGGATCTTGGAAAATTTTTAAATTATTATTTCGTTTTGGAATCTCTTCTCGTGCTTTCGGAGGAAAAAGAACCCAAAGGGGAATCTGCGATCACTCAGTTCAACTTCAAAGGTTCGTTATCCAGAAATGTAGCAGACGACTATGAAGAGTTGGGCGATTATTTGGATACGATCAAATATTTGGGTTGGTTAAAGGTTAAAATTGAAAATTCAAAGGGAAAAACTTTAACTGAAATTCGTTTCCAATCCAAAACGCCGGATATATCCGTTAAGTTTGTAACGAAACAAGGGAAAATTCTTCCTTACGATTCGAAAGGCAATCTGTTTCCGGAGGATTCTTTTTCAATCGCATCTCTCAATCATTTTCCGTTTCAGATTCGGGTTTCTTTGGAAGCGAATCTCTACGGTTTATTATTGGAAAATCCGGAAATTCTAATATCAGGGGTTTTTGTAAATCATCCGGACAGTGGATCGCTTTTGTTTCAAGTCAATAGAATCGAAAAGTTCGAAGTTTCCGGCGGATTTTCTTATGTAATTCCGGCGTGGGCGATCAATTTGGTCATTCCCGGAAATCTGGAATCGATCATCCATGAGT
Source organism: Leptospira sp. WS92.C1 (assembly GCF_040833975.1). NCBI lineage: Bacteria > Pseudomonadati > Spirochaetota > Leptospiria > Leptospirales > Leptospiraceae > Leptospira > Leptospira gorisiae. The sequence continues at coordinate 3,253,198 of NZ_CP162130.1, read as the reverse complement.
TTACGGAGACCCTGGTTCACGCAAACGCGGAAAAGGGAACCAAGATGACTCTATCATGGAACAGGGAAGGTGGAAGGACTTTGATGAAAACTCATGTGGAATCCGAACTTCTGGACAATTTTTTTATTCGTTTTGGTCTCAAGATCTGGAATCATAAGGTTTTGCCCTCCGAAGAGGCTCGGGAAGACATTCGCAAGGTTTTTATCCGGATTATGGATTTGATCATTCAGGATCTTTAATATGTCAAACAGGATCTGATTCTAAAAGAGCCACTCGAGTCCATAAGATTTTATTGATTGAGTTTCAATCGTTCCAATTCGTTTTTCATACCCCTATTTTCTTTTTCGATGATTTCAAGTTGAATTTGTTTTTCAATGAGTTTGCTTTGTAAGGTGATTTTTTCCGAGAAAAGATTCCTCAATTCGCTTTGGGTCCATTGATAACGTTTTTTGAGAATTTTCTTTTTCAGAATCAAGATTCCTAAAAAAATTTCCAATCTCAATTCTTTGGGAGGTTTTTCTTTTTTTTGTCTCCACGAAGATGCGTTTCTGATTTTGTTTTTTAGTTCGGGCATCGAATCTAAAAAGTATTCGAGTTCGTGATCATAATTCCATTTTAGCATATTTGCAATCTCCTAATTGATACTCAATGGGAATCTAACGCGCCGTTTCTTTCATTTTTGTATACGATTCTCTAAAACTATTATGGATCTTTTTATGAAAAACGATTGATTTCAATTGTCAGAGTGTATATCGATACAATTACACTTTGATGCGAATCCCCAAAACCTTTGATAAAAAAGTTTTAGAGATTCAAAAATGATTCTGTATTTTGATTCAATGAAAAAAATCATCGTTTCTTTTTATAAATTTCTTTTTAAGATTGTAATAAAAAGACAGTGAACCAAATTTTTCTCTTGAATCAGGTAAATACATACTAATTGAACATTTAGTCAATTTGTGATATATGTCAAATAAAATAATCACAATTCCATTAGAAAATATCGATTTTTCCACGCCTGGAAAAAGGCTTCGGTACGCGATTAAGAATATATTAGCGATGAACGACGAAGATTTTGCGATCTCGATCGGCAAGTCGCAGAATTATATCAGCTATATCTGTAATGATAAACGTCCATTGCTGGATAAAATCGCCGCTGAGATCGAGTTTAGTCATCATATCTCTGGTCTTTGGCTAACAAAAGGAAAAGGACATCCCGAAGTCAACGTAGCATCCGAAGAGAGTTCTGAGACCGTTGAAAAGATGAAAAAGCGAGACTTTCTTTGGAATAAAATTTCCAATGATAAGGTGGAGGAGATGTTTATCTCTTTCTATAAAAATGTTCCGCCTGAAATGAGAAACCTTGTTTATCAAATGATTCAAGCGATCTCAAAGAATAAATAGCGCTTAGTTTTATCGAAAATACTTTCCGAATTTTTTAGAAAGTATTTGCGCTCTTTTTTCGACCGATAATTCGCCGGTATTTGCGGTGAGATTGTAATCCTGAATCAAAATTTCTTTTGTAATCTCGGCTTTTGCTTTTGAGCTTTTTTGCACAAATCGCATTGGATCTAATTTTTCCATAAGTTTCAAAAAACCTCCGGAAGCGACCCTATGGATCAAAGGTAGTTCTTTTCCCTTGAGCACCTCGGCTTTGATTTCAAAAGCATCGTAATGTAAAATTGCAACCGCCCATAAAATAGAGGAAATGATAAGTCCTATCGAAGAAAGCGAAGGTTTGTAAATTCCAAGAAGAGGTAGAAAATAAACGAACAATGTTGTGAGCGGAAGGGCTAACACGGCTCCGAGCAATACTAAAAATAATCTGACCTTAAAATCGCCTCTTCGAACGAGCATAGTTCTGGCAACCGCATAGATTGCCATACACATCCAAAAAACTAAATAAAAAACTAGGAAGTGATAGTTGAGATTTAAATCAAAAACAAAACTTTCATGGTTTTTTAAAGTTGCCATCTCTTGGAATAAACAAGTGAGAGTAATGTAAGTCTGTCCAATCAATGCGACTAGATAAGCCCATAAGGGAATCCCTTTTTCGGATCGTTCCAATTGTTTGCAAAGAATGTATAATGTAAACGGTGAGTAGGCAATCGGAAGAAAGGTTATATTCAGAGCAAGGTTTCGATATTCGGGGGGTAATAATCCTCTAAACGCCTGGATAATCAACCATAGAGCCAAAAGTAAACTTAAAATGAAAAATGTCGTTTGTGGTTTTTGTCTGGGTTTTAATCTAAAAACATAAACTCCAAAGAGAAAATGGAGCATCCCTGCGGATATCGGAAATAACATGTTTAGATTCATAATCATCTTCTAATATACATTGGTTTTATAAGAATCTGTCTCAGAAAAATTTTGGTCTAATTCTTCCCTGCCTGACTCTAACACGAATCGATCCGAGAAATCCGGAATGCCATTTCCAAAAAAAAACTCGGTGGCAAGCTTGTAAATTTAGCTTATATTTCCTCTTGAGCAAACCTCGGTAACTACAATGGGTTCAAATATGGTTTAATTTTTCAATTTGCTTTTTCGTTTCAAATGTTTCGTACTAAAAAACCTTTGAAAAAAAAATTTCAAATTGGCTCGGTTTGTTTCTGAAATTTTTCAAATTCAATCGATATAAAATTAACTTCGTGTTATTTTAGAATTATTTAAATTCCGTTTAAAATAAATAACATTATTGCGACAATATTGTGCAATTACTTTTTGCTAAATCGGATCAGAAAGAATTCCTCAAGATTGACGATTGGGATCCAAAAGGGAATCCAGGTGAGATTTCTTTATCGTAAGGAAGCAAAGCAGGATTGAGAACGAACATGCGTATCCTGGTGAACAGCCTCAGTTCGTCCTCTCCAACGAGAAAGATTTGTAATTTCGAAACAGAGGCAAAGTTGTCTGATGCGAAAAAAGACTACCGAAAATACTTCCCGAATTTTTGAGATAACATTTTCGCTCTTTTTTCCACGGAAAATTCTCCGGTGTTGGAAGCGAGATTGTAGTCCTGAATTAAAATTTGTTTTGTAAGTTCGGCTTTTGCCTTTGAACTTTTTTGTATAAATCGCATCGGATCCAATTTTTCCATTAGTTTTAAAAAACCTCCCGAAGCCGCTCTATTGATCAAAGACATATCCGCACCTTCGATGACTCCGGCTTTGATCTTAAAAGCGTCGTAATGCAAAATTGCGACGGCCCATAGGATCGAACCGATTGCGAGTCCGATGGAAGAGAGATACGCTTTGTATATTCCGAGAAACGGAAGAATGTATGAAAATACGATTGTTCCCGGTACTGCTAAAAACGCACCGACCAATATCAGGAAAAGTCTGACTTTAAAATCACCTCTTTTGATAAGCATTTTTTTCATCAGTGAAGGAACGGTTAGGATAAGCCAAAAAAGTGAATATAAAACGAGCAGGTGATGATTTAAATTAAATTCATAACCGAAAGATACTGGATCTTCTAAGCTCGCCATTTTTTGGAATATACATGCATACGTGAAATAGGCAAGTCCGATAACGCCGATTGCGGAAATCCAAAGAGGGGTTTTCTTTTTGATATCTTCTATCGTAGAAAATAAAAGATAGAGAACGACCGGTAAAAAACACATCGGAAGGAAGTTCAAATTCAGGGCAAGGTTTCGATATTCCGGAGGTAACAACCCTCTAAATGCCTGTATGAACAGCCATAACGATAAAAGCAAACTCAACAAAAAAAAGATCTTTTGCGCTTTTTGTCTGGGTTTGAGTCTGAAAACATATACTCCAAAGAAAAAATGGAGTATTCCTGCGAACATGGTAAATAACATGTTTAGATTCATATTCATCTTCTAATTTTTATTAATTTTATAAGAATCTGCCCATAAAACTTCAGCGTTTTATTTCCTGAATCCGGCACACCGCTCTGCGTGTGATTCCGAGAAATTCAACATCTCACTCATGACACGAACAACTGTATCGCAGTGTCAAAAAAACGTTTGATGGAACAGAATCTTACAGCTTTTTCACTTTTTTAAACGGAAATCTCCGTTTAGGCTCGTCCGTAAATTTCATCTTTTTAGCTTATGGTTCGATCTTGAGCAAATCTCAATATCAACATGGGTCTAAATGCGGTTTAATTTTTCAATTTGCTTTTTTGTTTAAAATGTTTCGTATTATAAAAGCTTTGTAAAAAAAAAATCAAATTAGAAAGAATTGTTTCTATAATCCTATAAAATTCAGCAGTTTTAAATTCTTAATATGTTATTTTTAGAAATTTTTGACTGGATTCAGTCGAAGTGGCATCTTTTCGCCGATAACTTTGTGTTTTTTTAAGTCGAGTTTTTATCGCAAGAAATTCCTTTTAAGATGCGCGAAAACATTCGAAAAAATACGGAGAAAGCCAAATTCTTCCATGGGAATGGCTTGGTGGTCGGTTTGAAGGTCGGATAGATAAAACCTCAATCACTCTTTTCTGTCGTTTTAATAAAGAATTTTCTGCTTTGGGGATCGGGATTCTCATTGAAAACGCTCTTTGAGCTTGATGGAACGGGTTTTTGGGAAAGTAATTTTAGATAGGGGATCGTTCAAGGTTGCGGGAATCAAGCGGGGGATTGGAAAAGATGAAATAACAAACGGATCTTCGCAATTTGGTTTTGTATCTTTGCTTCGTTCGATACTTTTTGGGAATGATCGGAGCGAATCTTTTTTATAATAGAAAAATTAGTTTTTTAGAATATTCCGTAATTATAATTAGATTGTTTTGCCCGATGAGGAAAATCAATGAGTCGAGTTGAGTCCCGCTCCATTGTGTTTGTAGAGTTGTAAAAAATCGTTTTTTGGTTGAATCGGGGAGTCTCAGTATATAATTCAGTATTATTTCTCGGAGAAAGTGAAAGCAAAAATCTTGACTGTTCAAATTAATATTATTCTTTTAGTCAAAAAATTATTGAGGAGTTGACGAAATGAAAAGAATACTTTTGGGAGTTCTATTGATAGCATCTACTTCGATTTTTGCGGTGGACATTGTGAATAAGGACAAAAAGCCTTATAGAATTCAGTATGATGACGCCGGAACGAAGCACGAGGAGATTATCAATCCGGGTAAACAGCTAAGTAGTATTTGCGGTGAATGTTCCGTTTATATTTCAGGTATTGGAAGATTTCAGGCTGCAGGAAGCGATAAGATTGTGATTCAAAATGGGGCAGTTACAGTCGAGTAACTGTCTGTGTTTTGGATTGATTCGTTTAAAAAATTATAGGAGAGTTCGGATGAATTTTTTATATCGTATGGTGGTGATGGCTGTCTTGGTAGTCGCATGTTTTTCCGTGGATGCACTTGGACAAGATGGTTTTGACAATCTTAAAGAACGTATAGAACGAGAGGGTTTCATGGATCAAAGGTTATCCGTTTTGAGATCACAGGCTTCTCGGTCCACTTTTACGGCGGAACAAGTCGCTGAGTTGATGGATCTTTTTAACTTTTCACCGGATAAGATAAAGGCTCTTGGAATTCTCAGAAATCGAATTGAGGATCCCGAAAACGCATATGTGATCGTAGAACGTTTTTCATTCGATTCTGATAAAAAAATTGCGGCAAGACAATTAGATGGAATTGAATCGGCTCTTCCAAAGCCGCCTCGAATGACCAAACGAACCGTTTGTTGGGGATCGGGCCCTGGGCGTTATTGTTACACGGAATATATCCAACAATAAAAAACTTTGTAAATTTTAACGGAATGAAAGCGGGGTCCTTGCTTTGCCGTTAACATGGATCAAGGATTCGCCATAACCTTCGAAATGAATTTGAAATGCTGCTTTGTATGTAAATACAAAGCAGCAAATGGCGAAATACAAGATTTACAAGAGATTTGATCTTTGACCAAGCTCTACGGAAGTGTTTACAATTCGCGAAAGTAGGCGGACGGCATTGCGAATTTCAAGAATAATATTATTGATTTAGCTCGAAGATCGCGGCTCTATCCGGCATTTCTCGTATTTGTTAAATTGCGATGGTAAACAAGCTGTATTTTACTTTGAGAAATTCAATTCTTTCGCTATTCCCAGAGTTAGCCTCTATCATTCCAAGTGCGATATATAAAAAGTTTTTGCCTATCAACGTGGCAAGAAAGTAAGCATGGCGTTCTCGATTTGTGGAACGTAAGTTTCCTCTGTCTTTTTTATTCTTTTTAATTATGTAGAATTTGAAGCAATGATTCTTTAAAAGAAGAGATCTTCTTGAATCGCTTTGAAGGGACATTTCCGTTCTTGTATTCGTCTATTATCAAATATAAAATTACGATTTTATAGAGATTACTTTTTATTGATGATATGTTTTAAATAAAAGATATCAACTGATTTCATTCCTTGTTTCTTTTGTTATATTCCAATTTTCCAAATATCATATCCAAGTGGAATTGACAAATTGGAATGAAACACGTGTTAGTCGAAACGAATTGTATTAATTAGGAAATAAATTATTATTATTTTAAATTATTCAGTATACATTGATAATAGTATATAATAATAGTTGTGTATTATTTATTTTTAAAAAATGATTGTCTGGGATACGAACATAATCATATTTTCTTATACATTTAAGAGTTGGAGTGAAAAAATATGATGATGAAGAGATGGAAAATCGTTTTCATAACGATTTCATTAGGATTTTTTGTCGCTGTCTGCGGAGGAAACCCAGGTGTAGATAATTCGAAGGATTCACTTGCGGAGGTGAATACGTTGCTCGCATTATCCGAAACAAATTCGGCACAGTTGCAAGTTCCGGCTCAGGGCACACTGCTGTTACCGTCAAAAGAATCTGTTGAAAATCAGAAGGCAGCTGATGGAGTACAAGTAGCTATAACGAAAGAAATGTTTCAGAATGTTCAATCGCAATCTACTCAGGAAAATAGTCCGGAAGGTGGGCAGGCAAGCTGTCAAGTTTTATGCCAACTGGTTAACCTCAATCCCTGTATGACGAATCCGCCTGCACCTGGTTGGGGCTATATGACACAATGTAGGGTCATATATACGGCTCCTGGCGGTAAGACAAGCTATATGGACACGCCCCCCACGTGTATTGTCGGTGCAACTCCGGAAATATCTGTTCGCAATAGTATCGTTGGTTGGACTGAAGTATATTGTCGAGGAGTCGGAGGGGTAGAGCCGTAAAACCGGTTTCTAAATTAGAAAAGAAAAACATTTATTTTCTATGTAAAAAATATCATAGGATGCGCAAGGCGCCCTATGATATTTTGATTCGTATTTTTTTTACAGAGAATGGGACTTTTTAATTCCTGACATCGTTTTATTAAAATATTTATAATCATCTAGTGAAGGACAAGCGCTCCCTTCAATCCGCCTTCGGCCGCTCCCTGCGCCGCTCCAATCGCCGCCATCATCAGCATCGAAGATCCAAACGTAAAAGGCGCAGCTACAACTGCGACAACACTCATCGCCATCTGGAATTCTTGCGTCTCATAGAATTCCTCTTTCTTCTGGTTCATCTTGTCCATCTGGCCGGAGATCACCCATTCCGGGATCCCCGTGGCTTTCGAGATCTCCGAAGTGATCGTCTGTTTTTGAAACGCCTGGAACGCATCCTTCATGCTGGAACCGCCGACGAGCGCTCCAATGAAAGAAGAGGGAAGTCCCGTTGCTTCTGCAACCGCTCCTGTCACTCTGCTTTGGAGTTCTCCTTGCACGGACTGAGTGAAACGCTGGCTCATGCTTCCGCTTCCGGTGTTCATCCCGTTCATGATCGTAAAGATGAATCCCTTGCTTTCTTTTTCTGCGTCATTCGCCTTGGCTTGGTCTTCGATACGTTTCTGAACGTCTTGCACATACGTTTGATACTTTACGTTGATCGTCGTCAGTTGTTCTTGCGCAAAGCTCGTCCCCGTTCCCTTCAAGTTGAAATCATAGTCTAACGCGCCCAACTCGAAGTTGGAGAGAATCAAGAGATCTTGCATTCCGTAGCTGACCTCGACCGGAATCCCTTTGATGTTCACAGAACCTTTCAGTTCTCGAGATCCGTTTCATGTGGGGGAAGTTTCCCCCTAGCAAAAGCCGCGTTAAGCGTCTTTTGCTACCCCCTCTCCGGGGAATCTCCCCTGATTCATCCCCGGACCCGGCAGCTGTTTACGAGTTCGGTAAAATTAGATATCCGAGTTCTCATTTTCTACCTTTTGGCCGGATTTTACACTTGATCTCATCTGATTTGTCTGCGTAATATATTTGGTAGAATGCTGTTGGAAGGATGACATTTTAACGAAAAAGAAATCCCGAATCTGCCTCAGCGATCGAGAAGAATTATAAATCAATGAAAGTGATATTCGTTATCAAAGACAAAATAATTCACAATTTTCTCGGAGTTTTGAAAGACAGTCATTTGCGAAGATAAGAATTTTAACAAAACCTAAGGACAAAGAATCTGCTAAATTTTTTAGATGAACTTTGAGACATACATCCAATGATTAAAACAAGAATTACTCCAAAAAACACTGAGCTTCATATTTCAATTCCAGAAGGTTACGTGGGTAAAAGTATCGAAGTCCTCCTCTATGCGGTTGATGAAATCAAAGAAGAGCCTAAAAAACATATCACCATGAAAGATTTCCGGGGCATTCTTTCCAAAGAAACAGCTACCCGACTACAAGAAGATGTAAAAAAAGAAAGAGACGAATGGAACTGAAAATTCTTTTAGATACGAACGCTGTCATTGATCAGCTTGCAAATCAGCTACCTTCTTCGGGAGCCACTTTCATTGATGCTCTTCCGCCTGCAATCTCCGTGATTTCTCGAATAGAACTTTTAGGATGGTCCAAGGTTTCCGAAGAAGAAATCTTCAGAATAGAAAATTTCATTTCCCAAGCTCATGTCTTTCCGATTGACGAATCCGTCATTCAAGAAACCATATTACTCAGGCGAATTCACAAAATCAAAACTCCAGACGCTATCATTGCAGCTACTGCTCTCGTACATGGCCTTTCTCTTGTTTCAAGAAACGTCCAAGACTTTAGCTTTATTACTAAGTTAAAAGTCATCGATCCATGGAAAATTTAAATCTCGACTTGAGAGTAAAATTTTAAGGCTACCGCATTATAACCTGAAAGCACTGGAATTCCATTTTCCCTGGTTCTAACAAAAAGGATCAGAACCATGGCTGAAACGCTAATATGGATTCTCATACTTCTTGTTATTTCAATCTCTTACTCTCGATTTTTCTTTTAGAAAATATCCTTCTCTATTTCTTCTGGAAAGTTCCACCATCCCTGTGTATCCAAGGAATTCAAACTTTCGTAAACAAGTTCAGAAATTACTTCAAAATCAAAAGCAAAGGACGGCCTAACGAATATTGGAAAATCTACTACCATGTCCTTGATATGCACAGAAAAAATATGGATTGGGGAGCTTCCAAAATTCATGGTGAGATTTTAAAACTCGGTTTCAATCCTTCCTTGTCTACGGTAAAGAGAATCATCAAGAGGATCTTGAAACGATTGTACCCGTCCGGAAATTGGAAGTATTGGTTGCAATTACTCAATCACTTCAAAGGGGAAATCGTCGCAATGGATCTTTGTAGGATTCAGACGATCTACGGAACGACTCTGTATTCTCTCGCATTCATTCATCATCGTTCCAGAAAAATCATTCACTTCAACATCGCTCTCAATCCAACCAGAGATTGGGTGTTGAGACAAATCCAAGAGGCGAGGCTTCATTGTCCAGAGTTTGAAATTCTACTTCGAGACAACGATGTTCTCTTTTCCGGAAGAAAAATTCTCCAGGGATTGCAAGAGTTGGGAATTCGATCGCTTCACACTCCACCCGCTTCCCCTTGGTGCAACGGGATCATGGAACGATGGTTCGGTTCGTTAAGAAGGGAATGTTTTAATCACATTCCGGTTTTGTCTTTGAACCACGCGCACCGCGTTGCACAGGAATACATTGAATACTACAATCAATGGAGGCCGCATCTTGCTTTGAACAAGGATTCACCTTGTGGTAGGGTCGTTACATTTCCAACTCCTACCTCCAAGGTTATCAAACGAAAAGTTTTGGGAGGTTTACATCATGTTTACTCACATTCCGAGGTCGCTTAGTGAAAACTCACTTAACATGTGTTAGTTGGCAAATTAACAAACACTAAACAAACGACGGTTTTTGAACCAGGACAGTCGTTTCATCCAGATACTGAGCGATCGCTGTATTCGCCGCCAAGTTCATCGACTGACTTCCTCCTTGCAACAGTGCCTGCAATGCTTGCAATTCGTTGTTGTTCGTCACAAGTGAGTTCATATGATGCAAGAGCTCGTTCACTCCTGACTGTTTCTCTTCCATTTCTTTTTGGCGTGCCCTTCGCTTGCGCGAAGGTCGCGCTCTCCACTCTGGTCAACAAATTGTATTGAAATTTAACAACATTCAATTCTCTGAATAGTTCCAATTTGTTGACCTCGTATCGATCGCTCACGCGGGGGGAGCCTTTGAAACCATGATACATCACTTTATCCCACTCATTTTTTTGAAATAGCCTTCATCTTCGGCATCAAAAACTCCATAAATATCCAATTCTGATATACAAGTGTCTTTGTACTTTTTACCTTCATAAACTTCGTCAATAGTGAAAACATAAAACAAGCCAAGTTCATCTACTTGCTTTTCTTTCGGCCTGTCTTTCAATTCGAAACTCAAGTCAACAGTCTGTAATTTCGGCTCATCTTTAAAATTCAGCTCTTTTTGAATAACGAACGTTGGATCTTTTTCAAAAAACAAACCGCTTAAAGCATCTCCTATTCTAGCTTCATATATTTTAAGTGTACCTTTTTTTACTCGGTTGTTGTTATAGTATGTTTCTTCAGATCTTCCATATCCATTGAATATTACTAATTTAGATTTATAACTATAATTTAATTTTTCTAAATCTTTATAATCACGAATTTTCCTCGAAGGCATACCTTTAAAAGCTACTGATTCTCCTTTAGGTCCTTTATTAAAACACCAAGCAGTTTTAATATCTCCATCTTGCGCGTTCTGAGAAGAATAGAGATCTTTGCCTTGAAGGTAACTAGAAGAAACGTTTGCCCCTTTATTCTTTAGCAATACTTTCTTGATTATCGCTACCTCGTCTTCCCAAGCAAATACACTTGCAAATATCAGAATATTTAAAATTAAAAACTTTTTCATGTTGTGTTACCTCTTGTTATTTGTTTTCCATCCAGTAAATCCTGCGATCTCCAATGCCATGAGTATTCTGACCATATTCAATCGCTCGGCCGGCTGTCGGTTCTTGTCTACCATAGTTGGGTCTGTTCTTGTCTCCATTAGGATCGTGAGTAATCCAAGTGCTTTTGCTGTTGTCATACCCTACGATATATGTGATATGCCCCGAACTAGTCAGTTTCGTAGACGCCATGACTGGGATGCCGCGATCTAATAACGATTTGATCTTGTCGTTGTTTCCATACTTTCCAGAATCTGTATAGGCACTTCTAACTTGTTCATTTGGATCTTGAGAATGTCCTTTCTTCGTTCCGTTCGAATAGATTTCTACATTGTCCTCAAATGTCTTCGTAATCCTTCCAGATGGCTTCTGTGCTTCAGAGGTCGAGATCCTTTCTACAAATCCGCCCGCTAACTCATCTGCAAACCTTTGACCTGGACTTCTTTGAGCGATACCTTCACTCATAAGCATACCGGCGGAGGAAGCCAAACTGCAAATATTGCTCTTGTTAATTCCCCTTGTAGCGTCTCGAAATTGAGCACCCGTTTGGTTCTCATATGCAGAGTCTTTCAAAATCTTTCCTACAATATTTCCGTTGTCATCCTTTAAAAAGTAGGACCGTTCCATATATGCTTGCGCTTCTTTGCTATTACCGTAATGAGCTGCTACTTCGTCAGACGATGCAATTCTACTGCCGTATTTTTCTTGGATCGCTCGGTCTGTTCCTGCAAAGTTATCAACAAGCTTTTGATGGGCTTCGCTTTCGCGGAGATTTCTCTGTTCTTTCGTTTCAAATTGACCTGAGCCGTTCATCTTGTTGTCCCAAGCTTCTAAGAAATTATTTACGCTTCCGAAGGTCCCACCTTTCAATTTGTTGGTAAGAGAGTTTCCATTTGCATCAAATCCACCTGAAGAAATATAATCTTGAGGATTCGTACTAAAACTTCCACTTCTTAAACCTAAGCCGCCTAAAACTGCATTACCAATTCCTTCAACAACTCGACTTGGTAAGTCCGCCACACCATCCCAAGCCCCGGACACGGCTCCACTCACTGAGTTCCAAGCAGAACCGACCGCGTCCCCGACAGCATCAAACGCACTGTCGAGGAGGTTCGGAACGTCAGCTTCCCCTTGAGCAACTGCGACGTTCGACCCTTCATCCTCTCTCCGTCTTGTACCAAGCGCGGATAACGCATCCGCACCGGCGTGCTGATTGTGGTTTTCTTGATCTTCTCTTCTGTCCTCGGCATCCGCTAAGTAGTCCTGCATGAACTTGTCGTTGATAAAATTCTTGTTCGCTTGGAACCCGCCTTCACTCGACCAAGTTCCTGCCGTCGTTCCTCCCGATCCAAACTTAGCTGCGTTGTTCATACCAGGGACAACACCGCGAGAAACTCCATCCGCTCCGTATTTCTCTCCGGCTCCCGCGGTCAACGCGATGTTCGTCCCTCCGTTCTGAGTCCAGTTGATGTTCGCTCCCGTTCCGGACCACTTGCCTTCTCCGGGTAAACCGTACGAAAGTCCTCCGCCAAATCCATCCTTCGCACTCCAACCAACGTTCGCTCCGATTCCTTTCGAGCTGTTCAGTCCCGCGTTGATACCAACTCCGCTTTGTTCGCTGTACGAAAGCGCGATGTTACTTCCGTTCTGCGCGCTAAACCCGATGTTCCCATCCACGCTTCCGGTTTTACTGTTGTAGTTCAGTCCTGCGTTCAGTCCCTTGTATTGCAGTCCCAATCCGATTGTCGCTCCTCCGTGTTCCGAAACTCCCACGCTCACTGCTGCCGGTCCGTAGCCGACCGAAACGCTCGCTCCAAATCCGTTTTCTTTTGAGTAACTCAGTCCCACGTTCACAGATCCTCCAGATATGCTTTGCACATATCCGGAAACCGCGCCTCCGACTGCACCGACTAACGCTCCTTCCAATCCGCCACCCGCGGCTCCTTGCGCCGCTCCGATCGTTGCGTTAACCGCCATCGCTGCTGCTAACGAAGCTCCTCCGGTAAAAGGTGCTGCCACGATCGCTACTACGCTGACTGCCATCTGGAATTCTTGTGTCTCGTAGAATTCCTCTTTCTTCTGGTTCATCTTGTCCATCTGCCCAGAGATCACCCATTCCGGAATTCCCGTGGCTTTCGAGATCTCCGAAGTGATCGTCTGTTTTTGAAACGCCTGGAACGCGTCCTTCATGCTGGAACCGCCGACGAGCGCTCCAACGAAAGAAGCGGGGAGGCCCGTTGCTTCTGCAAGTGCTCCCGTCACTCTGCTTTGGAGTTCTCCTTGCACGGACTGAGTAAACCGCTCGCTCATACTTCCCGAGCCCGTGTTCATTCCGTTCATGATCGTAAAGATGAATCCCTTGCTTTCTTTTTCTGCGTCATTCGCCTTTGCTTGGTCTTCGATTCTCTTCTGAACATCCTGAACATACGTTTGGTATTTGAAATGAACCGTTGTCAGTTGCTCTTGCGCAAAGCTCGCTCCAGTCCCCTTCAAGTTGAAATCGTAGTCTAACGCGCCCAACTCGAAGTTGGACAAAATCAAGAGATCCTGCATGCCATAGCTGACCTCGACCGGAATCCCTTTGATGTTCACAGAACCTTTGAGTTCGCGAGATCCGTTATACACTCCGCCTGCGTTTCGGATTCCGTCAAACGCGCTCTGCATCTTGCTCGACTGAGACCCAAAACTTCCTTCTTCAAAGCTGTAGCGTGACGCTTCGGTATGATATTCTTTCATTCCGCTCATCGCCGGTTTGAAATTTTTCTGAAATCCAGGTTCCAATCCTTGAAAGGCTGCAACTACATTCTTCTTGATTTCTTTAAATCGGGTTTCCTGATATTCTTGGATTTGTTGGTTGTATGCGTGTAATGTTTGGAGTTCCGCGGTCTTGTCCTGAAACTCAGCGAACATCTTCTCCATCTGCTCTTGCATCGACGACAGAGAATCTCTCACGTTCTGAACTAAGTTCGCGCTAAAGCTCGTGCTGTTCAAATCTCCCAGCATCGCAGTGCTCAAGTTTCCAGGATCAAATCGGGTCGCGATCTCAAGGTATTGAAATTCTAAAACCGGCGAATAACTTTCCGCTTTCATCGCGTTTCCGTCGATCGCGATGTCTCCGCTCTGGATCTGTCTGTAACCGCTGATGCTGTCTCCGCTCACTCGGAACTCGTATCCCGCGTCTCGAAGATATTTGTATTCGTCGCCGCTTGTGAACGCGCCAAACAATTCCTTTTGCAGGTTTGCGCTTCGTTCTGCGTTTTCTTTTTGTATCTTCCGAGTTGTCTCATCCAGATACTGAGCGATCGCTGTATTCGCAGCCAAGTTCATCGACTGGCTTCCCCCTTGCAACAGTGCCTGCAATGCTTGCAAGTCGTTGTTGTTTGTCACAAGTGAGTTCATGTGATGCAAGAGCTCGTTCACGCCAGACTGTTTCTCTTCCATTTCTTTTTGAGAATTTGCTACCGCCTGTGTCACGGAAGCATTGCTGATGTCCTTTGGAATCTGTGATCCCAAAGAAGAAATCAAATCTTCCAAACCAACCAAGAGACTGCCGCCGATATCTCTCTGCGCAAGCTCCTGCGAATACGAAAGAAGGCTCTCGATCGCAGTATGATTGTCATTTCCCTGAACGATCAAATTCTTCGCCGCTTGCAGCATCGTCTGAATTTCATCGTATGTTTTTCCGGAATTCAAAATCCCACTTGCGGAATTCTTCTCCGATTGAATGTGTTTTGCAATCTCTGTCGAATTTTTAAAATTCTTGTGTAACAGAGAATCCTTGTATTCCAAAAACGAACTTTTCGTAAAATTCAATCCACGCGAATCCACCTCGGCGCTGATCGTATCACCCAGTGCGTTGTAACCCTTGTTCAAAAGTTTAGAAGCAATTCCCTTTTGATCCGAGGAAAGTTTCATATAGTAAGAGGCTTCGTCAAACCTGCCTTCGGACTCAGCGGTCGCGGACAAGCTCAAATACCTCTCCGATTTTTCAAAATACTCCGCGGCCTTGTTCAAAAACGTCGCTTCCTGATCGCTCATCTCCGATTGCAAGTTGCTCGCGATCGTCACGTCCGCACGCACCGCGCTGTATTCTTCGATTCTTAATTGATTGTCAGCAGCACGACCTGTAAAATCAAAACCGGCCGCATTCCCATTGGACCAAAACGAACTCGCTTGACCCGCAGACAAAGCCCCGTTTTGCAAACTCGCAAGCTCCGCGTTGCCCACGATCTCTGCGGGCTCACCCAAAAGCGACGTTATGAGCCGATTGATCCGGAGCCCCGCATTCGCTTGCGCCGTTTGATACGCCTCCGTTCTCCCAAACGAATCCGCGATGCTCTGAGAAAGAGCAGCCCCTTGCAAATTCCAAGATGACTCGCTCTGTTGATTTGCAATCGCCTGATCGATCAAATTCCCCGATGCGGAATATTGATAGCTGTCCCAAAGACCCACAGCCGTGTTGTAAAGATAACTCGTGTTCGATTCCGAATTGCCAATCAAAGTCTGTAAAGAATTCGCCTGAGCCATCGCATTCGTCTGAAACTGCTGTTCTCCGTTTGTGGGATCTCCCACAGCCGCCTGCAAAACATCTCTCGCAGAAAGATACCAGTTCAATTCCACCTGTTGGAACAAGTTGATCTCATCCGACCAAGCCGCTTGACCCGCACGGTATTGGCTGTTTGCGTTCTCCAAAGAACCCTCATATCCTTCGATATGAAATCCATACACATCCGTAATCCAAGAATCTCGCGCCGATTTCATCAGAGAAATTTGAGAATCATAATTGGCAGACGTCGCTTGTTTTGCCAGTTCCAACTCTTGCAGTTTTACATCGTATTCATCCGCATACTCCGCTGAGCGCTCTTCCCAAGACTTCAGGGGATTGACAAGAGACAAAAACAAAGTCGCCATGTTCGAAAACTGAGAAGACAAGTTGGACCAAAAGTTCTGATTCCCTTGCATGGAACTGTCGATGTATTTGTATTTTGTCTGAACCTGAACCTGATTTACACTCCCCAAGGAAGAAAACCAGTTGGAGGAATCCAAAACAGTCCCACCCAAAAATACTTTTGTTTCCTGAACGATCGGAGTCGTAGCGCCCGCGATCAGACCCGCACCCGAAGAAAGAGAAAAACTCGCGTCATATCCGCCAAAGATCGCGTTCCGAATGTTGTTGTTTTGTGTAATCTGTTGTGTGTTCAAGTTCCCGTTTACACGAACCGTAAAGTCGTTGTCCACAACCGTATCAAGGTGATACCCGCAAGAGATCGGAGCAAACGGAGAGTTCCCGCAGTAAGTGGTGTCTAACGCATACTGACCTGTACCACCCCAACAAGTACCGCTAAAGTCCATAGCGTGACAAACCGCAATGTAATGATCTTCCACACGACGAGCGCTCGAACTGTAATTGCCTTGACTCAAGTAAGAACTCACGTTCCCAAGATGAGTCCCCCCGCTGTGCGCAAGACGACCCAAAATCGAACCGTCAGTTTGATACTGAATCGCGGTCGTTCCCTGATACTGATTCGCACAAGCCCCACCCACATGATCCACGCAGCTGATCGCACTCGAACCCACAACCTGAGAAAAAGAAACCGTCTCGTTTGCATACGTTTCCTGCCACTTCGCTACATCCCAATACGCAACCTTAGAATCCGCGTTGTTCTTTTGATTTTGAAAAAAATTCCCCAAAGCGCTCGCCAAAGAATCCAAAGAAGAATGTTGATCCAACGCATCTTGAATGCTGTCCAGCAGCGCATCCATATCGCCAAACGAATCACTCAAGATCGGATCCCCCGCAACGCTCGATCTCAACTGATCTTCTTGAGAACGGATCGAATGCACCGCGTTTTGAAGCGCACCCCGCACGCCGTTTTCCGCATTCTCGATCATCTGTTTGTTTGCAAGCCACTGCGCCTTCGTCGCTTCGATCCCGTTCAAATACGCAAGTTTGTCGTTTTGCAAACCCGCAATCGCCGCATCCCACTGAAGCAAACCGTTTTGGATAGAATTCAACGAATTCTGTTCCCAAGCCGCTTGTTTTGTCAAAAGATCCTGCCACTTGTTGTCCCAAGCTTGAGAGCCTTGATAGTAGCTTTGTGCGGCTTGTGCAGGACTCACTTGTTGAGAAGCGGAAGGAGCAGACATCGCCTGCACAGAAGGGTCGATCGAATTGACAGCAGTCGCGTTCGAAGAAGTCACGTTAGACGCCGTTGCTTGTGACAACATGTTTAGGAATGTCTGGAGTTCCGTTTGCACATACGCAGCGGCATCCGCCAACCACTGGCTCTTCGCCTGCTGTTTTTGCAGCTCCAGCTGCGCGCGAACCGCGTCTCTGTAAACCTGAACGTCGTTTACGGGATCGCTGTTCGTCACCGAGTTTACGATCGCGTCGATCTCAGCGTTTACATCCGATTCCCAACTCGCTTCGATCACCTGCTCCCCACCCGTCATCGTGCTCATGAAAGAAGACTGATCGCTTTGCAAACGAGCCGCATCCACATACGGCTGCAACTCTCCCGAACTAAAAGCCCTCGTAGAATTCAACTGAGGAACCGATTGCCCCCACAAAGAGGAAAACTCAGACAAAGGAAAAACAAACGTAAAAAAGAACGCAACAAGCAACACAAACGAAGCCATCTTTTCAACAAACACCGTTCCAAATACAAACGATCTGTTTCGTGGAGATGAAATCGGAGCTGCAACGTTAGATTCGCTTTGAGAGGATTTGGGCGTGTCCTTCGGAGTGATCCTGTTTTGCGATCCGTAGAGAGTAAAACGCTGAGTTTCCCCAAAACGACGCGCCGAGTGAATGCGGGTCGCGCTCTCCACTTCAGTCAACAAATTGTGTTGAACTTGAACAACATTCAACTTTGTTGATATTTCAATTTTTTGACTGATTCCGCGTAAGCGGAATTTGAGTTTCTTTCGATCGCTCACGCACGAGAGATCAAAAGAACGACCGAATGACTTTACAAACAAAGAAAACTTTTTCACAAGCACACTCCTAAAAGCAAAAGAACGATTGAATGACTTTACAAACAAAGAAAACTTTTTCACAAGCACACTCCTAAAAGCAAAAGAACGATTGAATAACTTCACAAACAAAGAAAACTTTTTCACAAGCGCACTCCTAAAAGCAAAAGAACGATTGAATGACTTCACAAACAAAGAAAACTTTTTCACAAGCACACTCCTAAAAGCAAAAGAACGATTCAAAGATTTTACAAACAAAGAAAACTTTTTCACAAGCACACTCCTAAAAGCAAAAGAACGATTCAAAGATTTTACAAACAAAGCGAACCTCTCAACAAGAACGGTTCCCAAAACGACGCGCAGAGAAAGCGCAGGGCCGAGCTTCCCCCTCCAATCGAAACAAAACGTTCAGCAGTTTTGTAATTTATGTTTTTCTGAAATACAAATGACTTGTCCCGAAGAACCCAAGCGTGGTCAAAAAATTCACCCCGATCAACCAAAGCTAAACCGGAAATCTGTGGGAACTCCATCAAACCTTTCTGCAGAGGCAGATTTGAAATCTGTGGGAACTCCATCAAACTTTCCCGAAGAGGCAGATTTGAAATCTGTGGGAACTCATACGGACTTCTCTGCAAAGGCAGATTCGAAATTTGTGGGAACTCATACAAACCTTTCTGCAGAGGCAGATTCGAAATCTGTGGGAACTCATACAAACTTCTCAGCAAAGGCAGATTTGAAATCTGTGGGAACTCATACGGACTTCTCTGCAAAGGCAGATTTGAAATTTGTGGGAACTCATACGAACTTTTCTGCGAAGGCAGATCGGAAATCTGTGGGAACTCATACAAACGTTTCAGCAAAGGCAGATTCGAAATCTGTGGGAACTCATACAAACTTCTCAGCAAAGGCAGATTTGAAATTTGTGGGAACTCATACGGACGTTTCAGCAAAGGCAGATTTGAAATTTGTGGGAACTCATACGGACTTCTCTGTGAAGGGTCGGAATTCCGCAAAAAAGGATTCAGCACAAACAACTTGTCAGAAGCGACTGGATCGAAGCGAAGAAAAGCGTTTCTAAAAAAAACACCGAGGAAAAAGCGGAGAAAGGCTCTAAAAAAAGAGAAGAGTGAAAAAACGAATTTCATACACACACCTGCTGAAAAGAAAGATAGGGTGGACCATCCGAACGAATCGCATAGTAACGCAAAAGTTTACGATTGAGAAAAGAATGATGAAACGAAAGATGAGTGAAGATCAGCACCGGACCGGAAACGATCCCAAGACGATTCCCCAAAAAAGAAGAAAACAAAGCCGAAAGCAAAGGACTTGTCCTAAAAATCGACGGAACCAATTTCTTTCGAGTTCGCTCCGGCAAAAAAAGATCCAAAACGACAAACCCCGCAAACAAAGAAGAACGATTCGCCGAATTGGAAAGGCTGACCTCTTTTAGAGAATCAGCAAAATCGCTCGAAACGATCGCAAAAATCGAATCGCTCACAAACGAAGCATTCTGCAAAGAATCCAAAAAAATACGATCCAACTCCAACGCAAAGGACCGGTCGTCTCGAGCAACCAAAGCTGAACCGGAAATCTGTGGGAACTCCATCAAACTTTCCCGAAGAGGCAGATTTGAAATTTGTGGGAACTCCATCAAACTTTCCCGCAGAGGCAGATTTGAAATTTGTGGGAACTCCTTCGAACTTTCCCGAAGAGGCAGATTTGAAATTTGTGGGAACTCCATCAAACTTTCCCGCAGAGGCAGATTTGAAATCTGTGGGAACTCCATCAAACTTTCTCGCAGAGGCAGATTTGAAATCTGTGGGAACTCCATCAAACTTTCTCGCAGAGGCAGATTTGAAATTTGTGGGAACTCCTTCGAACTTTCCCGAAGAGGCAGATTTGAAATTTGTGGGAACTCCATCAAACTTTCCCGCAGAGGCAGATTTGAAATCTGTGGGAACTCCTTCAAACCTTTCGAGAGATGGTCGGAACTCCGCAAAAAAGAAAAAAAGGAATCCAGCCGAGAAACGATCCGATCCCAGACCGAAACGGAAAGATCAAGATCTTCCGACATAGATCCGGAAGCCCGGTCAATCGCCACCGCCACAGCTTCCGCAGAAGCAAAAACAGAAGAAGGTTCTAAAAAAGAATTTTGAATTTCAACGCTCTCCGCCAATTCAAAATCGGCCTCCACCACGACGTCGGAAGCATACAACGAATTGTAGGAACTCCCCATCGAGGCAAAAAACAAAAGAATTGAAAAGAGAAACAGTTTCAAAAGTAAACTACGCGATCCCAAAGTTTTTAAAAATAGAATGAGATTCCAGATTCTATAAAGAATCCTTTTGTGATTTTTTATCCGCAAAGTATCTCAGAACGGACAACCCTTCAAAAAAAATGATAAAAATCCATCGAATTCGAAACTTGTGATCCAAAAACGACGGAATATTCACAAACAAAAGGAAACTAAAAACAAAAGTCAATTTATTTTAAGAAAGTTGAATATAAAAAGCTAAAAAGCATTTCATTCCTGTTTCAATGCAATTCATTCTGCATTTCAACAACCAAAATATCTTTCCTCACAAACCATTCTTCAAAAACTAAAAATCAAATTATAATTCAATCATGATCACCAAAGACCATCCCATCCGGCACACCAAACTTTCTTCAACACAACCTGGGTGTCTTCCAAATCCACTCTAAATGTAGGATCTCCAACATTCCAACAATCATCCGCTTCCACCGGACCAGCGGGGACTTCCGACTTCAAAATCAACACATGCAATCTGTAACAAACTCATCGGTCGGATCTCCGCATCACAAAATCCTGCGGGAAAATTCCGAAATCAAAACTTTGCTCTATAAAAACTGAAACTGTAGGACCTCCAACAATCATACGCTTTCGTTCAACGCCCAGATTCACTCAAAAACAAAATCTTTCAAAAGATCAAATTGTCCGGATTTATATCGGAATTTTCGAGATAGCCCTTGGAGCAATGAGGCCCAAAGAAGAGGCTCCATGCGTTCAAAAATATTCACGAACTCTGGATTCCGAGAAACATCAGTTTGAGAAGAGGGAAGATCTGACGGAATACGACAATCGCGCGTATATTTTGACTTTGAGAATGGGGGAATACATTGAGCTACCTCCAATTCACGATTTTTGATTTGGAATCAAAACAGGGAAAAGCGCGTGATTGGGACATTTGTAAACAAAAAGGACAACCGACCGTTTGATACTCTCAGTTTAAATAATTATGTCTCATAAGCACGATTGTGGCTTAAGGAATCCATTCTTTTGCATTTCTAAAAACCAAAAGCGATTCGCTTAACAAAGTTTCAATCATTTCGACTTGTTTTTTGTGATTCTGCCTTGACTAAAATATCACGTGAATGCTATTTGATCCAGAGAACGACTTGTGATTTGCTATAGATTCTAATATCACCGAACTCGGTTGTAGTCCTCATAACAAATAGAGGAGCGCACGTTTTGAGCGATTTCAGAATGGAATGAAATTGAGTCGAATCCAAATCGTAACGAACTAAAGCTATGAAATTGCTTCTGATCTTATCTTCCGGTTTAAATATTCTTTTTTTGGGCATTCTCTGTGTTTCGATTTTTCTGCTTCACAAAAGTATGAGGTTGAATGATTCCGTGGCATATGAAAAGAAGAGCTCGGTAAAAACCATTACGTATCAAATTCTACAGCGCCCGAAAAGTGTTTTTGGCGGCTATAAGTATTACTTTGGGGTCAAGATGGGAAAAGAAGTCGCTCCTTTTGTTCAAAAATACTGGCCTGTTTTGGATTCGGATAAAAATAAATTTGATCGTATCGAAGAATTGTTCGAATGCGGAGAAGATACGTATGTGGTAACATTACGAAAAGGCCAAGCGTTCCGTTATTTGCAGTTCAGTGTGTTGGATCGCGGCTCAAGACTTGTCGAAGAACGAGTTCTAAGACAATGTGCGCGGGGACAGGAATAAAGTTTTGTTTTTCATCTTTGAAGATCAGATTTTGCGACAGGGATCGTAGCGGAAATCCGGCGATCCGCCATCTATCTCGGTACATGTTTTAATTGATCTGAAAACAGAAATGGTGCTTCGCTGATTGGAGCGGAGAGCCCGGCCCTGCAAAAACGGGAATGCCTCGTTTTTCGGAAACATCATCGCAGGGGTCGCCCGATTTTCTATTTTGAAGTTTAAGATCAATCACCAAACAAAAGATCGCCGACTTTCCAGGGACACTTGACTTTTTCTGACGAATTTTATAAGCCCGCGATCATCGATTCGTATCGACGATCGCATTCTGTTTCTCTTATCTATAATCCAGTAATCGCTCCGCAAGCGGTAACAAGATTTCGATTGAGAGCATAGGATTGATCCGAGGTCGCAGCCCCCAGAGAGAGATTGATTTTACTTGGATTCAAATTGGAAGCGGCACAGCTCCCACCGTTATCGGTGCATTTTGAATTCGCAGGCTTGACTCCTGTGGAAAGTGTGGTCAGCCAAGTCACAAAATTCATGTTACCCGCATTGACGGTATACATACTTTCCGATGTGGTAATCGTATGCACATCTCCCGGAGCGATGTAGTAAGAATAGTTTGTGGTAGCTGCGGCTGTATTGACCATACCCGTAACCGCCTGTTCGGACCAGCCGCAGGTGGCGCCGTCTGTAGAAGCGATCGTTCCATCCAGGACCGTACTTCCGTCCCCATCTCCAAAAAGAGCAGAATAGGATTTGGAGGAATCGTTCGGATCCGTCGTTCTTGCGTCGGTGTATGTCGGAGCCGCATCGATGATGTTCATCACTTTGTAAAAGAATCTTTGATTTCCGTCAAAGAGAGCGGTGTATTGTCCGAGTTTGTCTCCTGCACCGGCATAATGATCGGCTACTTGCGTAAAATAATCCTGAATCGAAGGAGCTCCTCCTAAATATCCCGGTCCCAAGGTTCCTATCCACGCTGGTGTGTTCGGATCCGCTCCCCACTGTGTATCCAGGTTTGCAAAAAATCCCCCCGGAACGACTCCGTTGGAGGCATCCGATAACATATTTACTTTTACGGCTGCGTTGAGTCCGGTCACCGTTTCTCTTACGATCGGATAATTCAACAGAGCTCCGTATCCGCCCGCACTCTGACCGGTTACGAAAACATTTTCCACACCGGGATATTCCGATTGGATATATTTCAACGTTGCTAAAACGTTATCGTAACCTCTGTGTTTGATTACGACATTGGAGCCCGTATTCGGATTTGTATAAGTCGTATTTTTAGATCCGATATGAAGATCCGCCGTACAATACGGAATAAAAACTACATCATAATCTTTGAATGGATTTGCGGCATTCCCTGCGTTCATCACTCCCTGAAAGGCAATCTTTACAAACAAGTCCGGAACCGCGTTGAGCATGTCAAAATACGTTGTCGTATTGTCTCCGAAACAATTGTAGTTATCCCAACAAGCTCCGCCGCCCATAAAATTGATCAGAAGTTTTTTATTGTCGGTCGCTACTTTTTTTCTATATAAGGAAAACGTAGTATTCCCTTCGATACCGGTGCAAGAAGGAGTATAAGCACGATTGGTATAGGCGGCCCCGGCGACAGTAATCGTACCGGCTTCCGGTGTGACCTTTTCATAAGGATTGTATAGAAAATCCGCAAGTAAAAAGGCTAAGATGGTTTGATCGTCATCCTCTTTCTTTTTACAATCCATCAATTGAAAAACAAGACAAATTGCCATGATCCATTGAATTCGTTTTTTCATTTCTGAAACCCTCTCTTCTCTCTATTTGCTACTTTTGAATCGGACTCATTATAAGTTACTGATAAAGAAAGTCAATCGATACCTAAAAAAATAAGCGAGCCCCTAAAAGGAAGGTTTTCAAAATACAAACCCACCTAACGGCAGGTTTGATATAAAAAATCTAAAAACGAAAGTTTTTAGATTCAAAGATAAGATGCAGGGTTACACTTCGTAAGGAGATTTCTTCCGAGCGGAAAGGATTCATCCGAAGTTGCGGTACCCAAGTTACTATTGATAGAATTTGAGTTGAGATTTGAATTCCCGCAATTCAAAAACCCACCGGATAAACATCGTACTTGACCTCCGTTGTTTCCGTTTGCGAGTTGTGTCATCCAATTTACAAAGTTGATTCCGGTGGAATTCAAGAAATACATCTTATCGGAGGACGTGATAGTGTGTACGTCGCCGGGGCCTATATAGTATGAATAGTTTGCAACTCCGGCGGTAATGACTGCTTTCATCGAGTTTACGGCCTTGCCGGACCAATCACAAGTAGAACCATCATTTGCACCTAACATACCATCCGGGACCGTGCTTCCATCCATATCTCCGAAAAGTGCGGAATATGTTTTACCAGCGTCAAACGGATCTCCGACAGCAGCATCGGTATATGGGGGATTTCCAGCGATTACTATCATCGTGTGATAGAAGAATCTTTGCGCTCCGTCAAAGAGTGCAGTATATTGTCCCATTTGATCTGTAGGATATTGATTGGCTACCTGAGTAAAATAATCTTCAATCGATCCAATGGTAAAATAATTTGCGGCAATCGTCCCTACCCAAGTGGGGGGATTCATTCCCCATACATTATTGACGGTAGCAAGAAATCCGACGGGAACAACTCCGTTTGCGGCATCAACTAACAAACCCATTTGAATAGTTGCATTTATTTGTGTAAAGGTTTCTCTAATCACCGGATAGTTCAATAAGGCCCCGTAACCTCCGGCACTTTGACCCGCAACAAATACTTGTTCCACACCTGTATATTCGGATTGAATATACTTCATAACGGAAAGAAGATTTTCATGCCCTCTATGATTTACTTCTTGATCAAGACCTGTTTTCAAGTTTGTGTAAACGTTATTTCCACTCATCGTTCCAAAGTGAAGATCTGCAGTGCAATAGGGAATAAAAATCACATCATAATCTTTGAATGGATTGGAAGGATTGTTTTCGTTTGTAATTCCTTGAAATACAAATTTCAAAACGAAATCAGGGGCTCCAAATAAACTGAAATGAGTGGTAGTTTCGTCACCGAAACAATTATATCCACTCCAACAAGCCCCCCCTCCCATAAAGTTGATTAAAAGCTTTTTGTTTGCTGCCATTCTCTTTTTTCTGAAAAAAGAGAATGTTTTGTCGCCATTCAAGCCGGAACAGGATGGCGTGTAGGTGCGATTGTCGTAACCGTTCGCAGACGCAACTCCCGGAATGGTAATTGTTCCAGCTTCCGGAGTGATTTTTTCATAAGGAGTGTAGAGTAGGTTCGCTATTAGGAGCCCCATAATTTCTTTATCTTGACTTTCTTCTTTTCTGCAGAAGGGAAGACTTAATAAAAGTACCAACCCAAAAATGATTCGTCTGCCCATAGATTTTACTCCGATTAGTGAACTATATTCTAAAAATATCAAAACCTGCAAAATTTTGCTTCCAGTTCCAACTCACAGTGTGCTTTGTAAAGAGTGTTGGGTTGTCAACATGCCCATAAAAAAGGTTCCTGGATCGCCAGGCTTGTTTGAAACTAAAGGGTATTTTTCTAAGAGATATTTGTAGGTTCAATACAGGATTTTGAAACTGTTTCCAAAAGACGAATCATTTCGGAAATGAGCCAGGCATAAAATAATTCAAAAACTTCCTGTCTCCAAAATGATACATCGAAATCGCTTTCAGGATTTATTTTCGTCGGAGAATCGATCGGATTGTATTTGAGAATCCCCTCTGGTGTAGGAACCTGGACAAAATCCGGTATTTACCGGACAAAATTTGGACTAGGAGGCCTTTTGGAACCTTTAGAGGACTTGTCCGGAATCGACGAGAATCCGATCATTCCATTGGACTCGATCTTACCCCCGGAATTATTTTTAATACCGATCAAATCCAGACCCGTTTTTCCGGGTATCATCACCCCATTGATTGTTCCCAGCGGCAAGTTCGCAAAGGCGGTCGAAGAATCTCTCAAAGGAAACTCCTTTTTAGGACTTGTGCTCCTCAAAGACGAGGAGAATGAAAAAGAAACATCCGAAAATATATATCAGTTCGGAGTAGTCGCAAAAATATTAAAAAAAGTGAATTTACCCGACGGTGCGGTAAACATACTGATCAATACGGTTCGTCGATTTAAGATCGATTCCTATACGAACATCGATCCTTTGCTGGGAAAGGTTTCCTATCCGGAGGAAGAATCCGGAGCCCCTAAAAATACCATCAAGGCGATGATGAGAACGTTGCTCGTGATGACGCGTGAGCTCGCGCAGAACAATCCTTTGTTTACCGAAGAAATGAAACTTACCATGCTCAACGTAAACGAGCCCGGAAAGATGGCGGATTTTGTCTGCTCCATTCTTAACCTCGAAAAAGAGGAATATCAATCCGTAATCGAATCCAATATTCTGAAGGAAAGAATCGAAAAGGTTCTTTTATTTTTAAAAAAAGAAATCGAACTCGTCTCCATTCAGAGGGAAATTTCGGATCAGATCCAGGATAAGATCGATAAACAACAAAGACAATTCTTTCTAAGGGAACAACTCAAAGCGATCCAAAACGAACTCGGAATCAAAGACGACAAGTTCGAAAAGAAATACGAAAAGTTTTTGGAAAGACTGAAAGCCATTGGCGCGGATCCGGAAGTCATCGAAGAAGTCGCAAGAGAACTCGATAAATTTTCCTACGCGGATCCGAACACAGGGGATTACAACGTGATCCGAAATTACTTGGATATTTTGGAATCGCTTCCTTGGGAATCGGCTCCGACGAGGGATATCGATCTTGACAAAGCCAAACGAACCTTGGACAGGGATCACTATAAACTCGAAGACGTAAAAGACAGAATCTTGGAATTCCTCGCCGTTAAAAAACTGAAAAGCGACGAAAAGGGAACGATCCTTTTGCTCGTCGGTCCCCCCGGGGTCGGAAAAACATCCATCGCAAAATCCATAGCGGAAGCGATGGGAAGAAAGTTTTTCCGTTTTTCGGTGGGGGGAATGCGGGATGAAGCGGAGATCAAAGGACATCGAAGAACGTATATCGGTTCGATGCCCGGAAAGATCATCTCGGCGCTTCGTATCACAAAAGAAAAAGACTGCGTGATTCTTTTGGATGAGATCGATAAACTCGCCGTCGGAATCCAAGGCGATCCCGCTTCCGCATTGCTCGAAGTTCTGGACCCGGAACAAAACAAAAATTTTAGGGATCATTATCTGGATCTTCCATTCGATATTTCGAATGTGTTTTTTATCGCGACGGCAAATACGCTGGATTCTATTTCAAGAATTCTGATGGATCGGATGGAAGTGATCAATCTTTCGGGATATATCACCGATGAAAAGGTTCAGATCTTTCAACGATATCTCTGGAAAAAAGTTCTCAACAAAAACGGAGTCGCTCCTTACGGAATCGACTTTGACAAAAAAGCGATCATCGCTCTCATCGATTCGTATTCGAGAGAATCGGGGGTCCGCGGTTTGGAAAAGATGACGGACAAACTCGTCCGTAAGATCGCGATGAAGATCGTCAAAAAGGAACCGTTTCCAAAAGTGATCCAGGAAAAGGATCTGGAAAATTTCCTGGGAGTTCCTAAGTTTACGGACGAAAGAATGATTCGAACCCTCGTTCCCGGAACCGCGCTCGGACTTGCATGGACTTCCGTGGGAGGAGCGACTCTTCTCATCGAAGCTTTGTTTGTAAAAGGTAAGGGCGGAATTCTTCTCACAGGAATGATCGGAAAGACGATGGAAGAATCTTCCAGCATCGCTCTGAGCTATATTAAGAATTTATTGAGTAAGGACGACTTGTTTACGGACAAGATGGTTCACTTGCACGTTCCCGACGGAGCGACACCCAAGGACGGACCTTCCGCGGGGATCACGATGGCGACCGCGATTCTATCTTTGGCTTTGCACACAAGAGTTAAGGCGGGTTTTGGAATGACGGGCGAATTGACTCTTACGGGCGAAGTGCTCTCGATCGGAGGTCTTCGCGAGAAGATCGTCGCGGCAAAACGAGTCGGCATCCACAAGATCATCTATCCGAAAGACAATTTGCAGCATCTGGAGGAAATTCCGGATTATGTAAAAAAGGGAATGTCCTTTTATCCTGTGAGCCGTTTCGAGGAGGTCGCGAAAATTTTGTTCGACGAAAAACTTCTGAACAAACAGAATCCGTCCGTATTTTCAGAATCCAAATCGGGTTCGATCGTTGCAAAAAAAACGGCTCGGGAAAAAAAACAGACAAAAAAGAAGGCGTCTCCCAAAAAGAAAGCCGTCGGAAAGAAAAAAAATAAGTAAGTATTTTAGAATATTCTTAAGTTTAAAAATTTATATAAAAACAGGAGAGCCAAATGGGCGTTCCATTTATCGATATCAAGAGGTTTGAGCCGGGACTACTGGAGGAATGGGAAGAGAAAGTAAAAAATCTCAGTAAGAACGCGAGTTTTATCGGAGGGGAGGAAGTCGCTCTTTTGGAAAAAAATCTCGCTTCCTATGCGCAGACAAAGTATTCAGTAGCGTGCGCCAACGGAACGGATGCGCTTCAGTTGGCTCTGAGAGCATTGGGAGTCGGAAAGGGGGATGCGGTTCTGGTTCCTGATTCCACATTTTGGGCGACTTTTGAATCGGTCGTAAACGTAGGCGCGGATCCTTATACCATCGATACAAATCCGGAAGATCTTCAAATGGATTTTTCTGAATTTGAAAAAGCGGTCGAGAAAGTAAAACCAAAGGCCGCGATCATCGTTCATCTTTACGGTTGGGGATCCTCGCGAATCGAAGACTTTCGGAAACTCTGCAAGTCCAAGGGAATTCCTCTTTTGGAAGACGGGGCTCAGTGTTTTGGGGTGAAATACAAAGGTTTTTCTTTGTATAAGGACGCAGTCATCAGCACGACTTCATTCTACCCCGCAAAAGTGCTCGGAGGAGCCGGAGACGGCGGCGCGGTTTTTACAAACGACGAAGAACTCGCGAATAAAGTCCGTATGCTTTCCAATCACGGAAGAACCTCCCATTACGGACATGGAGACGTGGGTTGGAATTCGAGATTGGATACTTTGCAGGCTGCGTTTCTCAATATCAATCTCAAACACTTGGATGCAAGAATCGCTTCCCGTAAAAAAGCCGCACAAAAATATTATGAAATACTCCCAGACCTCGGAATCCGAGTGATTCATCCGCCGAAGGATTACGAAGAGAACGGATACTGCAACGTGACTCTTTCGACTCCGGAAGAAAGACCGAAGATCCAAGACGTCTTAAAAGAAAAAGGAATCGGTTTTGGAAACATCTATCCGGGAGCGATGAGCGATCAGCCCGGTTCAAAGCCGTATATCAAGGGAAAATTCGGAGACAAACATACAACCGGAAGAATCTGCGCTTCGGTTCTCAATTATCCTTTGTTTCCGTATATGCGTGACGAGGAATTGGAGGAAGTCTTCTCGGCGATCCGGGATTACAATTCAAAGAAATAAGATTTTGCGCTTGGGACGGAAGAAACCGTTCCCAAGAAAATTTCTGGACAAGATTGTTTCTCTCCTTTCTTTTTAGGAAGTCTAACAGGAATAGGAGATCATGAAACATGAAAATAGATATAGGAATTTCGGAAAAAAATCGCGATGCAATCAATACGGGACTGCAAAAACTATTAGCCGATACATACGTTCTCTACTTTAAAACTCACAGTTATCATTGGAATGTGACCGGTCCTCAATTCAATACTCTTCATCTCATGTTTCAAACTCAATACAACGAACTTTGGCTTTCCATCGATTTGATCGCCGAGAGAATTCGTTCCTTGGGATTTTTTGCTCCGAGTTCATCGGGTCATTTGGGAAAACTAACTTCGATTCAAGAGGAAAATGCGGTTCCCAATGCGGACGATATGATTCGTCAACTTGTGGCAGGTCATGAAACCGTCATTCGAACCGCACGTGCACTTCTTCCTGCGGCCGACGAGGGCGGCGATGAAGTGACCCTCGATCTGCTCACTCAGAGATTGGAAGTTCATGAAAAGACCGCGTGGATGCTTCGAAGTATGCTCGAGGCGGGCAAGGCGTAATTCAATAGAAAAGAAAAAGATCAAAACGAATTCAAAAATTCGCATATGGGCGTCTCCTCGCCGGAATGAGGATCGCGCTTTAACTCAATGTTGCTGCCTGCGATCGCAACATAATGCGAAAAAGACCTTCGGCACAACTTTTTCTTACGGAAAAAGTTGTATGGCATTCGCCTTCGGTCGTTTCTCGGTTTCTCCTCGAAACGACTGCTGCGCACGCTCCGCATCGCTGACGCGGAAATCGGATCGAACATCGAAATTGAGTTTTTGTTTTGCTTGTCTTGTTTGCGGAACAAAAACCGAATTCTATTTTCGAGATCAAAACGATTGAGAAAATTCTAACTTAGTTTTTTAACGGCATTGAATCTCTTTTGTTAGATCGATCCTATAAATCGTCCCTCGTCAGCTCGCGATCATTTCCTGCGCGATTTCCTTTTCCACTCTGAAGTTTCGAACGAGCGCGTTGAGAATCGACGCCAATTGTTTGAGAAAATCTCCGGTTGCGGTTAACTCTTCCGATTGTGTGGAAATTTCATGAAACGCTCCGCTGATAAGCTCCACCGATTCGTAAAGTCCGCTGATTTCGGAGGATCTTTCTTCCATACTCTTCATGATAATCTCGCTATGATCCGTGATAGAACCGTTGAGATGATCCAGATTTTGAATCATTGCGGAATACTGGGAACTGTTGTTTCGGATCGACATTTGGGTTTGAGCGATATCTTTGAAATCATCCGTCAAATTTTTAAAAAAGTCCACGGTTCCGGAAACCGTTTCTTTTCCACGGGATACCGCACCCTGAATTTCACCTAAAATTTCAGTAGCCTTTTTGGTGCTGTCTTGGGTGTTCATCGCGAGTTTGCTGATCTCTTCCGCAACGACTCCGAATCCTTTACCTGCGCTTCCGGAGCGAGCGGCTTCTATGGAGGCATTGAGTGAAAGCATTCCCAACTTTACGGAAATATCATTGAGCAGTTTTACGAGCCCTTCCACTTTTTTCGCAGACTGACCTATATCATTGATATCTAATTCAAGATGATCCAATTCTTTCCGGCTGCGATCGATTTTTTGTATGGATTGTTCCGATTTTTCGGATCCTAATTTTAAATCGGAATCAAATCTTTGAAATCCGAAAACCAATTCGTTTAACAACCGGTGTGCCTTTTGTTCGATGTCCTTTTGTTCCGCCGCGGAGGACGCGATTCTTTGAAAAGAATCGCGAAAGGAATCAAAGATAGCGGTTACTTCCTCCAGACTCGCCGCTTGTTCCTGAATTCCGTGGCTCATATTGCTCCAGGCCAAAGAAATTTCGGAGGCGGAATTTTCGAGTTCTCCGGATTTTTCTTTGATGGTATAAATCATCTCACCGAGATTACTCAAATATTGATTCATCAAAAATGCGATGGCTCCGGCTTCCGTTCCCGGATCGACGTGAATCTTTCTGGTCAGATCGCCTCCACCTTGAGAAAGACCTTTGAGGGAATGAATTAAGTCGATCCAACTCGATCCCGCTCCGTGTTCCGCGATATTGAGTCCTTTTTCTTCATATTCCTCGTTGACCCGGATTCCGATCGATATTTTAAGAATCCAAAAAAGAATCAGACCGAG
This sequence comes from Leptospira sp. WS92.C1, assembly GCF_040833975.1. Lineage (NCBI taxonomy): Bacteria > Pseudomonadati > Spirochaetota > Leptospiria > Leptospirales > Leptospiraceae > Leptospira > Leptospira gorisiae. The sequence continues at coordinate 3,221,338 of NZ_CP162130.1, read as the reverse complement.
ACCAAAAGCCCAAAGCGCACAGATTAATACTCCGATGATTTGAGGAAAAATTAGAATATTATTATTTTTTGATAAAGCCGGGATCAAAAGCGTTCCTAAAATGCCGCAAACTCCGTGAACGGGAAAGGCTCCTACAACATCGTCGAGTCTGAAAACTTTCTCCAAAATCCAGGAGGACAAAACGACGGAGGTCCCCGCGATTCCTCCCAAAAGAAGCGCCGCGGAGGGTTCTAACTCGTTACACCCGGCCGTTACCGCGACGAGTCCGCCCAAAACTCCGTTCATACATTCTTCCACGGAGGCGATACGGTATAAAATCCAGGATACTGAGATCGCGAGAATTCCGCCCACGCTGCCCGCTAAACTTGTATTGAGAATGATCAACGGCACCTTATCCGTAAAGGAAAGTGCGCTTCCACCATTAAATCCGAACCAGCCAAACCAAAGAATAAAAACACCTAAAACCGAAAAAGTAAGATTGTGTCCCTGAATTTTTCGAGCGGTTCCATCCTCTTTGAATTTATCCTTTCTCGCTCCTAATACGATCACTCCCGCCAAAGAGATCCAACCTCCCAACGAGTGAACGACCGTGGAGCCCGCAAAATCCACAAAACCGAGTTTTGAAATCCATCCTCCACCCCAAGTCCAATGACCGAAGACGGGATAGATAAAAAGAGAGACAACGATCGAAACGATTAAATATGCAGAAAACTTAATGCGTTCGGCAACCGCTCCCGAAACGATGGTCGCGGCGGTTCCCATAAACGCTACTTGAAATAAAAAAAAGGCGAAGTCTTTTCCCGTAGTCAGTCCTTTTAGAAAGAATAGATTGGTTCCGATCCATCCTTGGTCGGAAACACCGAACATCAGTCCGAAACCTATGCAGAAAAATGCGATTGTTCCGACAATATAATCCATCAGATTTTTTACGGCGACGTTGATCGTATTTTTCAATCTGGATAGACCCGTTTCCAACATGAGAAAACCCGCCTGCATAAAAAAGACAAGAGCCGCGCAGATGATGAGCCAAAGCGGATCGGCTGATTTTGCTAAATCGTGAGCGGGGGATTCCGATTCCCCAAACAAAGAATGATTTGCTCCGATCAAAAGAACGAAGAAAGGGATGCCCAACTGATAACTTTTTTTAAAGAGTTTTTTCATATAGTTTTAACTGATGTATCGTTTTTCCCTGAGTTTGAGGTTTACGTCCCGAAAAACCGGTGGCGATAAAGATCGAACTTTTGGAATTTATGGTTCTATTTTATTTTGAATCGTATCTGAATTTGTATCGAAGCCAATGATCACCAACGATTCCTCATTTATAAGTATGAGGATTCCGGACTCGGACCCTTTGTTATAACATAGAACGAATTCGAAGTTCAAAGATGGTAAACAAATGGATTCTTTGGATTCGTTTGAAAAATGAAATTGGTATCTCATTTCTCCGGGCGCTTAGTATGGAGAGAATGGACAAGGTTTTTGTGATCAATGATTTATTGATAAAGTCTAAAATTTTTGTAAAAAGTGTGGTTTGGGTAGTTCGATTCTTTTCGTTCGATTTGGTATAAAATACTGAATCTGGGAACAACGGCCAAGCATTTTATAAAAAGGAATCAATTATTGAAAAATCAAAGCGGGCGCAATCCGTAAATCCAACGGAAATGTTTTTATAATGGCAAAATGGAATTCGGATCAAGGTTGGAAAGAGGTGAATAAAAGGATCCAATCGTTACTCTGTCTTTCGAACCAGTTTTCTTCCGGATGAAATACCCCGCCCGCAAGGCTCAATACTTCTTTCATATAGGGTTCGCCCGGATCGAAATCCTTACCGTCTAAAAAGATGGAACCTCCCCATTTTTTTTTGGCTTGGGTGTGAGAAAATACTCCCCTAAGAGATTCCACCTTTTCATTGTTCAGCGGAATTTTATATTTTTCCGAGAGCTCTTTAACGAGTCGAACAACCGCTGCCGTTTGTTCCCGATTGGCCAAAAGCATTTCAGTGTCCTTGCCTACGATTTCGATTTGAAAACAGTTTGCGTTTGTTCCGGTGGCCGCCGCAGCGGTATCCAAAATGGAATCCAAAAGTTGATATATCTTTCCGTCCTTATCCGCAAGAAATGTGGCCGATAAATTCCGTTTTTCTAATACTTCCAAGGTTCTCTGATAATCGGGGATAGCCGTATAGTGTAAAACGATACAATCCGGTCGGATGGAGCCTCTATGGTTGTAACGAAGCCTTTTTTCTTCGGGAGCTTTTCCATCGACGGTTTTTTCGATCGATTCTAACTCGATGTTCGGTGCGGAGGTCGTGCCTCTACCCCTGTTATACGTTTGAACGATTTTTTTTCCGGAAGAATCCACAAACGTTTCCTTTCGAATTACCCAGCCAGGAACAAAACGATCCTTCCATTCCGCTTCCGGATAAAATTTTCCTTGAATTTTGGAAAAGATAGAGGAGAGAACTTTTTCTCCTCCACATTCACCGGTGTCTAAAAATCTTCCGAATTTTTTCTTACTCTGAGTATGGGTAAAAATTCCATGTCCGGAAGTAATATCATAATTATTGAATGGAATCGAATGTTCTTTGGAAAGTCTTCGGATCAGATTGGAAAGGGATTCCAGTTGGATCTCGTTTTTAAGAATGGATTCGCCCGCTCCTTCCCAAGATACGTGAATGCTGATATCGTCCATGCCGGGGGAGGCTTTGTAGAGAATTTTCGACGGTTCTTCCACGCCGTAAACCGCTCCGTTCTCAAGAACGATAAAGTGAACCATCCATCCGGATAATTTACTTTTTTCCAGATATTCTTCCGCTTTGAGTCCGGCGGTGTGATGGAGCAAAATCGATTTTACCCGAAACGGCAATCTCTTTTTACCGATTTCGCTCAGCGAATTTTCAGAAACGCCTAAGGTCAACAAAGGAAGAACGGTCTTTTGCGCCGGAGAAGAGGAAAATTCTCTTTTTTCAGTGGAACAATTCAGAATCAAAAAACAAACTGTGACTATCTGAAAAAATTTCATAAACCGGATATCTTATCCTTGAGACGAGTAACGTCCTCTCTCAGCTTTTCCAAATATTTGGACAGTTTTCTATGGCGATTGATAAGATCCGAATATTCAAAAATCATAAACTGTTTTTCTTTTTTTTTGGAATTTCCCTCCTCTTCGGGACCAAGCGGAATCGAACGAAACACATCCGAAGAAGAATCGAATTCCTGTGTGAGTTTAGAAAATTCCGCGGAGCAAGCCGAGAAAAATTCGGGGGAGAATTTTGATTTTGAAGCTTCCAATTGTTTGCCGAGAGAATCCGTCGCCGTTTTTAAAAAGGAAAAAAGCGACTGGTTGTCCTGAACGACTTCGTCAAGCGATTTTTGAAGATGGATTTCCGTCTTGCCTTTGGAATGCAGAATCCCTTTTTTTGCTTTTAAATAGATGAGATAGATGAGAGCGACAGAAACGATAAAAATCAAAGAAAACAAAAAGAAAGTTCGTTTTTCATAGATCCATTCCAGGGTTTCCCATTGGAACAAATCCGGAAAATAAAAGGCGAGTCCAAAACCGGTCAGAATCAAAATCAAAACGGAATAAAAAGAAATTCGAAATGCCATCCGAATTCATGACAGACCGTCGGCTTATCCTTGTCAAGGAACCTTCTCCGGAAAAGAAAACTCTCCCTCGGATTTAAGATCGACCAAAACAAAACCCGATACTCATAGGGATGGAAGAAACTGCGCCGAAGACAATCCCCCGATCCAAAGTCGTGAATTTTGGACTTTATAAGATCAAAAAAACGCTCAGAGAAGAAGGGTTCGAAGTTGTGGAAAAACCGGACGGAAAGATCACTCTTGTGATCCGAGTGGGAAAAGAAAAGTAGGGTTAGAAAATTGTTTCGAAGTCGGCCCAATCCTTTTGATTTGAACATTCCTGCAAATTCAAATTTGTTCGACGTTTTGTGATCGTGTTGATTCCGCAACGCACGCTTTCGTTTTCAAATCTCATTTTTGATTCGTTCTGCGTAGGTTCGTTTTCCGATTTAAAAAAGACAGATGTATCGATTATCATTGATTTGTAATATTCCAAAATGACAATCGGACCCAAATCAATCCTCTTCTGCATCAGGAAGATCCACTTCCTCTTTTTTGGGTTCGGGTTTTAAAAAATCGGGACACTTTTCCTGAAGTTGATCGTGAATTTTCCATTTGTCACCTGCAAGAGGCATAACGCGAAGATAAAGTCTGTAATTTCGTACGGACCCTTTGCAGTAGCCGCCTTTAAGATACAAATTGCCGAGTAATTTTCTCGCGGCAGGATGCGCGGGCTCCAATTCGATGACTTGGTTTGCAAGTCGGACCGCTTTATCAGGATTGGTGGTTACGAGTTTTCTTGCCTCTTCCCAAGCGGGAACGGTTTCTTTTTCATACTTTCGATACAAATCTGAATTTCCCATTTGGAACAAACGAAAGATGATCGCGTCTTCTTTTCCGTTCTGACAAATTGCAAACCAAACATCCTCTTCTCTTTCCGTGATTCGATTGGCGCGAATTCCCGCGAGTTTGGAACCGTCGATACATCCCGTTGCTTCGAACAGATCCTTCATGGCTTGCGGAGAAGTAGCCAAGATTCTTCTCGCGCGATTTTCAAAGGTTGCGATCTCGTCTTCCGGCAGAGAATCTTCCGGGTTGGGAAGATCCTGAAGTCCGGATAAAACTCTGAGTTTAATGGAGGAATCCAACACCCAATCGGGGAGGTTGAGCGATTTTAGAAACAGATCTTGTTTGGGAAAAATTCTTCGATAAATGTTGCACTCAAAAAGAGTTAGGATCAAAGATAAAGAACAAACAAAACGTATAGAAAGGGAGAAAAACGAACGTGAGAGGACTTTTTGATTTGCCACAATAACTAACATGTGATTTCTCAACAATAGAATCAATCAGGAATCTATGATCCAAGAACTGAAAGCAGATCTAAACGGAAAGGGACAAAAACATTGTATTATTGTCTCCCGCTTTAATGAATTTATCACCGACAGCCTTTTGAAAGGGGCTCTTGAATCTTTCCGTATGCACGGAGTAAAAGAAGAAGACGTGACCGTGGTCCGAGTTCCCGGCGCGTATGAGATGCCGGTCATCGTTGCAAAAGCCGCAGCTTCCAAAAAATACAATTCCATCGTTTGTCTGGGCGCCGTGATCCGCGGAGCCACCGCACACTTTGATTTTGTAGCGGGCGAATCGGCTAAGATCGGTTTGATCGGTGTGCAATACTCCCTTCCGGTTGTGTTCGGAGTTTTGACCACGGATACGATCGAACAGGCGATCGAAAGAGCCGGTACAAAAGCGGGAAACAAGGGCGCGGAAGCCGCCGCCACGGCCATTGAAATGGTCAACTTGCTCTCCCTTCTTTAAATGTCAGCCAGACGCACTTCCAGAGAAATCGCCGTAATGGCACTTTACCAACTGGAACTTACGGGACCTCCTCTCAAGGAAGTCCTGAAGTTCAAGTGGTATGATAAAAAAATCATACAGGAAGAAAGGGATTTCGCCATTTCCATCGTAAATGGGGTTGTGAAAAATCAGGAACAGATCGATACTCTGATAAAGAAGTATTCCAAGAACTGGGATTTCTCAAGAATCAGCGTAGTAAACAAGGCAATCCTTCGTTTGTCCGTCTATGCGCTTTTGTATTCCTGGGAAGTTCCGAAGAATGTGACGATCGACGAGGCCGTCGAGCTTACAAAAGAATTTGAAAGCGAAGAATCGGCTCGGTTTGTAAACGGAATCTTAGACTCAATTCTCAAAAACGAAATCAGATCCGATGGATAACGAAATCCGAAAAAACAGGTTGTTCTTAGAGGGAATGGAGGAAAAAGAACTCTACTTCCCGGAAGAAAAAGAGCCTGTTCGGATTCGAAGATCGTATAATAAACTCATAATATTCTGGATCGCGATGGGTCTGCTCGTTTTTGGCGGACTCGGCTTTGCGGTTTATTATCAATTTTTCCGAGCTCGGTCACCCGGTTCCGAATTTGCGGGAGGATTTAACAAGGATTTGGTGCAGAACAAATCCGATATCAACCGTCTTCTCGAAAGACCGTATCTTCCCAACGGAAACGCAAATCCTGCGCTCGCAAAGTGTATCAATCTTTATAAGGAAAGATTTACCAGACAAGCATTCGATACTTGTAACGAATTTTTGGATTCTGCAGGGACTCAGGAAGAGAAGTCGATTGCACTGACCGTATTGGGAGTGATTCACGACGAAAGCGGACGTTATCCGCAAGCGATCGAAAGACTTCAGAAAGCGATTCAATACGATCCTAAAAATTTTCACGCCTACTACAATCTTACTCTCGCGTACAAACACGTCGGAAGATTTGCGGATGCGAGAATGGCGGCTCTCAAAGCAAAGGAGATCGCGCCTAACGATCCGAGGGTTTCTCTTTTGGCGGGAAATCTTTTTAACGAACTAAACGATCCGGACGCTGCGATCGACGCGTATAAGGAAGGATTGTCCGCTTCTCCGGATGATATGTATCTCACATACAATCTCGCGGTGAGTTATTTTAAAAAGGGCGAGATCCCTCAAGCAGAAGAGGAATTTAAGAAAGTCGTAATGAAGTCCCCATCCGGAAGATTGGCGGCCTTATCTCATTCTTATCTTGGAAACATCGCATACAACAAACAGGATTATCCGAGTGCGGAATATCATTTCCGTCAAGCGAGCAATCTTTCGCCCAACGAAGCGAAGTATCTTTATAATCTCGCGGTCGTTCTTCAGAAAAACGGAAAAAAAGAGGAAGCCCTGAAGTATCTTGAATTGGCTCGAGACGCCGGTGCAAATGATCCCGAAATTTACAGGCTGATTGCGGAGGGATTTTCCAACTTAAATCAGGGTGAGATGTCCATCTCCGCGTTGCAGAAAAGTTTGAAATACAATCCTACGGATCTGGATTCCCTTTTTCAACTTGCGGAAGCGTATTACAATAAGGGTGATCTTCTTTCCGCGGAGGAAACCTATCGAAGAATCGTATCCTCCACACCGGGGGATAGTTATACGGAAACCGCGTTGATCAATTTGGGAGTGGTACTGGATCAGATGGAACGATACGGAGAAGCGGTCGCCGCACTCAATCGTGTGATCGAACTCAATCCTAAAAATGCAAAGGCGTATCATACTCTCGGGCTCGTTTATAAACATTCCGGAAACGGAACCCTCGCGATCGAGAATTGGAGAAAGTCGACTGCAATCGAACCCGAGAACGTTCAGAGTAGGGAAGCTCTCGGAGATTACCTTTTAGAAAACAAATTCTTTAGGGAAGCGGTGGAAGAATATAACGGAGTCGTAAAACATAAAACCGACGCGTATAAGGTCTATCTCAAAATGGCGGAAGCTTATATGGGAATGCAGGACGATTCCAACGCGGAAAAAATTCTTCTCAAGGTTTTAAATACTTCGAGAGACGGAGCCGATCTCAAAAACGCCCATAAAAAGCTCGCATTGTTGTATAATAAATCCAAAGATCCGGATCTGAAAAATCGGGCCAAGGATGAGGCGTTTCGTTCGGCGCATATGGATCCGGAAGATATGGAAGGTCGGTTGGTACTTGCAAAAATTCTAATAGACTCTAATTCTATTTTGGATCGGGAAAAAGCGATCGACGAACTGACGGCCATTGTTCGATCGGATGTCAGACCTAAAACCGCCGCCGTCGCATACAATTATCTCGGGATTTGTTATTTTAAAAACGGGGAATACAAACGCGCCGTCCGTTCGTTTCAGAGTTCCATCGATCTGGATCCTTCTTTATCCGAAGCATACGAGAATAAACGCGCTGCGTCGGCGGCCTTGGAAGAATCCACACGCAGAGAGGGATTTTTCTGAAGACCTTTTTTGCGAATCTTTTCCTACTGATTTTACTGACTTCTTCGATCGCCGCCGCAGAAACCCCCAAAGACGAATTTAAAGAAAAGGTAATCAACTCTTCGCGGACACAGGTTTCCGCGATCGGTGAAATTCGTACTAAAAATCGATTGGATCTGGTAAAGGAATTGATACCGATTTTTCAGAACGAATCGACGGAAGAGAAAGTTCAATTCGCGATTTTGAAACTGTTTGGGGATCTGGACGATCTGGACAGTGTCGCGTCTAATTGGGTAGGAGCGTTGGATTCGGTATTTCAAAAGACGACTAACGTATCCCTCAAAAAGGAAATTTTACTTTTAGCGGAAAAGAAAAAGGAAAAACGGCTGATCTATTCGGTGATCGCCGCGATGACGGATCCGGAAACGGAACTACGAATTCTGAGTTATCGGTTGATGCAACTTTTAAAGGACGATAGAGCCTTGCCGGTTTTATTGGATCTGTCGCTTTCCAAGGATCCGGTTCAGAGATTATACTTTTTGGAATCTTCTCTCATCATCAAAGACGAACGAATTCAAAATCAGATACATAAGCTTGCAAACGATGAAAGTTCCGGAGTTCGAAAGAAATATCTGATCGTGATCAATCGTCTCGGAATGACCGAAAAATTTTCCCAGTTTCAAAAATCCGCAACGAGTGATTCGGATGATGACGTTCGTTTAGTTGCGCTTGAAATTCTTAAAAACAAAAAGAACCGTCAGAATCTTCCTCTTTTTTACAAAGGATTGACGGATCTTAATCCGGACATCCGAAGAGTCTCTTTGGAGGCCTTGTTGATTTTTCAGGATAAACAGGCGGCAAAGCTGATCTCCGATCAGCTCGTCAAAGAGGACGTGCTTTTTCTAAAAGCAAGAATGATCGATCTTCTTTTGGATCTCGGAAACAACGGAGGAGGACAGGGAATCCTTTCGGTTTTAACCACCGGAGAAGAGGCGGAACTTCGAACGAGGGCGGCCTTTGCGGTGGGAAAACTCGGAGCCAATACGAGCGCTTCCGAGCTCACCAAAATTTTATCCGAAGAAAAAGAAAATATGGTGAAATGGCAATTGATTCATTCTTTGGGAGAACTCAAAGATAAAAACGCCGTGCCTGCGTTACTCGTGCTTGCTAGAAATCAAAAAGAAAAAATAAATTTAAGGGTCGAAGCCGTGGTTACGATCCGGACGATCAATGATCCGGACAGCCTTCCTTCCATTTTTGAAGCATACGTGTCCGAAAACGAAAAATCCGTTCGTGTGGAATTGGAAAATACATTACGCGAAATTCTAAATCTAAAGTTTCCTCCTCGCCTTCCTTAAAAACAAAATTCGGGGCGGCTTTCTCGCTTTCGCGAGAAACGCGCTGCTACGGGTTCGCTGTTCGCTCATCACTTCGCGAAGAAATAGATCGAAAATAAATCTTTCCGTAAATCGCTCGTGACTAAAGCCCTTCGCATCGCTCCCGCGGGTTTTAACTGTGTTAGAAAAATTTATTTATAAAATAGAATATTCAATGATTAGAATATTATTCAAGTTCGTTTATAGTGTTCGATGGAGACGTTGATAAACAAACGCTCGAATTTGATCGTTTCACGCAAGGTGGACCGAAAATTCTCCGGAGAAAGCGCCAAATAAAGGGCTCAATTTTCAGAATCTTTATTCGTAAATGTGAACTGGGATCGAATTCGGAGAAAAAACTCGGGATATAGGATTGCGGATCGGATACGACTCATCCGGAATGTATATGAATGACCGTGATCATTTTTTATCCAATATTGTTATCTTTGTGCGATTTATCGTTGTTTGAAAAAATTAGGAAAAGAATATTCCAAAAATTATTTCCGAATCATTGTATTTTATATACTGTGTTTGAATTGAGACTCGATTCTGACGACATATTTTTGGTTTTTTCAAGGGTCGTTCAGGAAAAAAGATTTTTCTTTCCAAAGCATCATTGAGGGAATGATTTCATGTCAGAAGTAACAAATCAGAGCTCAGAAGATCATTATAGAAAATTGGAAAACATGTATCAGGGTGCTCCGATAAATTCTTATTTTAAACCGGAACTCACCATCAACAGAGGTGTCGCCGAATTGAAAATAAGAATTCGGGAGGACTTTTTTCACGCTGCAGGAGCGACACACGGAGCCGTATATTTTAAGGCTGCGGATGACGCCGCTTTTTTTGCCGCTAATTCTCTTGTTAAGGGACGTCTCGTTTTGACTTCTACGTTTCACATAACGTTGCTTCGACCGATTCAATCGGGAACGTTGACGGCAAAGGGAAACGTCGTACAAAATTCCGCGAATCAAATCATCGCAGAGGCTGTACTTTTTGACGAAAGAGGTAAAGAGATCGGCAGAGGAATCGGAAATTTTGCAAAGAGCAAAATTCCCTTAACTTCCGAAATCGGATACAAACTTTAAGTCCGAGTTGATGGAAGGATCGAGAATTCTTTGTTTGAAAAGAACCTTGTGTTTTAAAAAGCGAGAACGATCCTGTCTTGGGAATCGACCTGAATCCGTTTTGTCAGATCCTTTGTGTTGTCACGTTGTCTTGTGAGATTTCCCTTCGCGTCATACGCCATCGTGAGAGTATCGTTTCCCGACTTAGAAGAGTCGATGTTTGTGACTTGGTGATTCTCGTATTGAACACTGTGTTCACTCGTATTGTTTGGGCGGTTCCTGCGGAGTGATCCGTAGAGAGTGACGTACTGAGTCTTCGCAGGACCGGGCTCTCCGCTTCGGTCAAGTTATTGGTTGATCTTGCCGTTAGATCCATGCTCCAATTTGAAAGCAATAACTTGACCCCGCATCGATCCCTACCGCGTGACCCATAGAGATCCGCGATGCTGAGTTTCCCCCGCGTTGTAGGAAGGAGTGTTTCTTTTCTTCTTTCAGATCTCTCTTAGTAAAAGAAAATCGTTTTCAAAGAGCTGTTTTAGTTTTTGCGGAGTTTTAACATTTGATATTTTTTATATACAATATCAGTGCTCATTCTCTATTTTTTCCCTTAAAAGTTTAAACCTTTCTCTTTCGTCTGTTTGCCAATCCGAGAAATTTTCAAAAAAATCTTCTTCATAGAACATTTTTGGCCAAAGGGTAAATCTACCGTCTTCCCAAAGTTTCGCTTTCCATTCATTACTCACTGTGCCTTCTATGACCTCAAAAAGTTCCATTGGAACATCAACTAGATGGCGCTCATCGAAAAATAGAGTGATGTATAACATATCTAAGTTAAATTCCAAACCGAATACAGTATATAAATCTCCAATTTTCAGAGATCCATCCATCCAGTCAGGAACGTAATGAACCAGATATGTTTTTTCTGTTTTGAGTTTAATGCATTTTACTTTCATAATATTTTTTTACAGAAATTTCTTTAAAATACAAAGTCACAATTCATTTTATAGAGGTATCCTTAAATAATTTAGTTTTCGGCTCTACTCTTTGACCGGTAGCATTCTCATACCAATGAGTTTCAAATTTTGTATCGTATATTAAGTATCAACAATGTATTTCGTTAATCCGTGTTACCAATTTTATAAAAAATTAAAAAGAACTCCGTCCAAAATGAACATCTCATTTTTTAAAATTATAATTTCTATTTTTATCATTTCTTTGTTTGTTTTTTAATTTAGATTCCACTCCTCAGTGACGATTCCATTTTACAAATGAAAGCTACAGCAACCAAAACAAAGAATTCATATCACACCGCCTTAGTTCTCAAAGCGCAATTAGGAATGTTGTCCAAAAAGGAAAGATCAAACATACCGAACTCGACTTACTCCGATTGGAAAAGAAGAGACCTTTCCTTGATGATCGGCTTTACGGAAGACGATCCCATTCATTTCAAAGACGAGATCTACAGAAAAATCTCCGAAAGTAAAACGTTCAGAAAAACTCTTTCCGCTCTTCTTCTCGTTTTTCAATTTTACTTTTCCATAACGGAAAACATCCGAGGAAAAAGAAGAATTTGGAACGAACAAAAGAAAAATATCGTTTCGATCATTACAAGAATTCTTCCTCTCATCGGGACCAAAGCCGCCTGCAAACTCTTAAAGATCTCCACACAACGTTTCTATCGTTGGAAAAATGAGGTTCAATGTTTTACTTCTACTTTTAATCTTTGTAGAAAGCTGCATCCAAAACAACTTACTTCCAAAGAGCAAACGGTCATTGCTCGCTATTTGAAAAAGCCGGAGTTGCAACACTGGCCTCTCCGATCCATCTTCTACCAGATGTTAAACGACACCAAGGCTTTCATGAACTTAAGCACATTTTACAAATATGCCAAAGCCCTAAGACCCGATTTCAAACGGTTTCGAAAACCAAAACAAAGAATCGGAATCCGCGCATCCGCACCGCTATCCCTTCTTCATATGGACACAACCATTCTCCGAACTTCCGACGGCTCTAAAGCTTATATCCACTTCATCATGGATAATTTTTCCAGAACGATTCTTGGTTGGAAAGCATCCTTAGAATGGAATGCAAAGAATACGGTTTCAAATCTTCGTGAGGTTTGCGAAAAATTCAATCTCTATTACAGACCGATTCGTCTTCTCTGCGATGATGGTTCTGAAAATCAGGGTGCGGTCAACGGTTTCTTAGATCAACCCAATCTCTCCATCGAAAAGCTCGTCGCTCAAGTTGATATCTCCTACTCAAACAGCATGATCGAAGCCGTGAACAAGAAAATGAAATATGAGTTTCTGTTTCCTAAAAATCCGGTTTCGTTTGAGGAAGTCATCGATACTCTCAAAGTCGCGGTTCCCGAATACAACTCACGACCCAGCGGTGTTCTCTTCGGATTTTCTCCAGAACAAGTTTTAAACGGAGCCAAGCCGGACAAGTTCCGATTCACAGAGCAAATTAAAAGAGCCGCTTCCAATCGTCCGAAGATCAACAAACAAGGACTTTGCGATCCTTGTGTCGATCAATCTACGATTCCAAAGAACAAGTAAGGCTTTCAGATTCAATCATCGGCTAACTTCAAATAGCCGATGAGTTTTTCTTTTCAAACCGAGACCGAATGGATGATCATTTTGTCGTTTCACTTTTTTGAGCAGAACTCTGGATTTCCGGAGCCAGCTTTCTACCTTTGGTGTGGGTTCTGCGCCGGAAGAACGAAGTCGCACCATTCTCCCTTTGACATCATAGCCGTATGTCGTCTCGATCCCGTTTCCGAGTGTAAACCCCGCTGTCTGTCCAAACTCGTTGTAGGAAATGTTTTCCACCACATTCTTGTTGCAAAATCCTGGAAGGATTCCGTTTGTATTGACCTGAACAGAAATTCCTGAAATATATCCCGCTGTCCCGTAGTTGTAGCAGGCTCTCATTCTTCCGTGAGAAATCGGATGTTCCGGGTAGTCGATGCGAGTCACTCGTCCGAGGAGGTCGTATTTAGTTTCCGTAATATACGGTCCTTGTGTTTCGGACGGAAGAGGGTTTTCGCTGGAAGTTGTAAGGATTGTGCGAATTTCTTTTTTCACCCTTCCGAGTTTGTCATAGCTGAATGTTTTGTTTTGAACTCCGTCTTCCACTCGTACGATCTGTCCGAGTGCGTTTTCACTTCCGGAAAGAGAATCGTAGGTATACCGAATGTCTCCTTCCGGGATGTGTTTTACGGTAATTGTTTGGGCGGTTCCTGCTGTCGCAGGACTGGGCTCTCCGCTTCGGTCAAGTTATTGGTTGATCTTGCCGTTAGATCGATGCTTCAATTTGAAAGCAATAACTTGACCCCGCATCGATCCCTACCGCGTTGTGAAAGAAATGTTTTCACTCAGCTCACTTCAAAAACGATCGGTCACACCACCAGCTAATGTTTATTTCCATACCTAATTCTAATAAATAATTTTGAATTCTGTAGATAATATTCTGATCATTATTGAGTACCCAGATTTCCGCCCCCGATTCGGGTGAATTTAAGTGTCTTTGTAGCATAAAATAATCTTCTTTATTGGTTAAATTATCCTTCGCAAAGAAAAGGGCATATTTTACGTAATCAAGATCATCGAAGTCTTCAGTGAATTTAATTTTATATTTTTTTTCAATTTCCTCCGGGCTATCGTCATAAATAGCTAAGGCAAGGTATTCGCCTTTTTTTAAATCAACTTCATTAATTTGTTTTACCATTATGTTATTTGAATTCTATTTATTTTCATTTTTGCTTTGTTTGTCTTCTAAAATATTTCGATTTTCGTTATGCCCTCTGTTATGTTGTTTGTTTTGTCCATTAGTTTAGTTTTCGCGAGATTCAGGCTCATGTTGAATATGGGTTTTCCAAGCAATTGATTCATTTTCATCCAAGAAGCATGTTCTCACTAAACTGCCAATCGACGGACCATCAGGGATCGAAACTGTGCATCCTTTATTTACCCAGAATTCGGCTAATTTCATAATCTTTGCTTGAAGATTTTTTTCTTCTTTATAAAAACTTATTACATAATGGTAGTCGTAAAAAAAAATATCATCCGCCTCTGCCACATTAATTTTATTTTCCTTCGTTTTGAATGAATGATAAAAGCCAGAATAATAATTGCTACTTTCTCTAACTTCATGATCAAATCCTAATAGTTCTTTTTGGATTACTTTTACAAATGTTTCTAACTTAATTACTTTTTCTGATGAGTTAAAACGAAAGTATATTTGAGAAATCACTTTTTATTTCCATAAAGTATCGTTGGCTGATTTGGAACTTTGCCTTTCTCAAAGCCACCTACTGATACTTCCCTGTTAAGAATTTTTCCCCATTTTTCAGACCAGGAACCAAATTCTGGATTTTTACTCATTAATTTATCAGGATGCACAAATCCAGGTATATTCTTAGATGTGTTAAGATTTTTTGTCAAAGAAGAACTTTCAACAAAAACATCGATATCACTTTTCGAACCAAAAGGTTTTCCAGATTTAAAACTTTGCCCTGTTACTGAGCTACCTCTAACACCTAAGTTATAGTCGGAAATATTTTTAGATTTCATAATATTATCCAATTCTGACATCGCTTTCTTATATTGACCTTCATTTTTAAAACCTAAAGGAATTTTTTCTGCGGAACCAGCAATTTTTGCAATTCCTTTTGCTGTTGAGGCTGCTAACTTTAATCCATAAGAACCGGTCGCCATTTCTTCTAACTCGCGACGATTTGATGGCACGGCAGCAGCCGCAGTTTTGTAAATTAAAGCTGCAGAATCATAGAGTAACCCGGTCGAATTACCGATAAAAGATCCATCTTTTGCTGCAGTTCCAGCTTTGTAAGAAGCGTCCCCCAATTTGTTCAAGACATGATTTACGCCAGCCAATGTATCAATGACCGTGTCATGCCCCGTTGGATCCTTTGCTCCGATTGGATTTCCCTTTACATAGGAGAATCGGTTCCATCCTTGCGTGTCCCACTCACCGTCGATGACGGTGTCTGCACTTGTAAACCTCGCGATCCCGGGATCGTAATATCTCGCGTTGTAAAAGTAAAACCCGGACTCTCTGTCCAATTCTTGCGAATTGTATTTGGGTGCAAAGTCGGTGTCACCCCGATGAACAAAGGTTTCTCCGTAGGGGAGATATTGCATCTTGGAAAGAGTGTTTCCCTCATCGTCTAACACGTGTGACACGGAGTCAACTTGGTCTGTCAAGTAATACGCCATCGCTCCGACTTCGTTGAGTGCTGCAATACGAACTCCGTTTAGATATACGTTGTTCACGCTTGTGATAACGTTTGCACTCTCGACATATTCGAGACCATAGAACTTGCTTGGGTAAAGGATCTCTACGTTTGTAAATTGATTGTCTTTCTTCGTGAGAGCAGACTTTCGAACTCGAAACCCTCCTTCGTCATACCAGTAACTTCCGAGAACAGCTCCGTCCCCGTCTTGAATCCGAACAATCCTGTCTTGGGAATCGACCTGAATCCGTTTTGTCAGATCCTTTGTGTTGTCACGTTGTCTTGTGAGATTTCCCTTCGCGTCATACGCCATCGTGAGAGTATCGTTTCCCGACTTAGAAGAGTCGATGTTTGTGACCTGGTGGTTGGAATATTGATAACTCCAGTGATCGGTAACACTTCCGTTTGCGGGATCATGGATCCGTTTTGATATGAGATTTCCATTCTTCGCGTAGCTGTAACTTTGGTGGAACGCATTGGTAAGATTGTTGTTTTCCGGTTCTACGTATCTTCCGTTTGCGTTTGTCAAACGCCCAAGTCCGTCGTATTCGTAGTCGTATTGAACATTGTGTTCACTCGTGTTGTTTGCAATTCCCGTGATATTGTTTTTGCTGTTAAACGCATACACCGCGTCCTGCAAAACTTTTGTGTTTCCGTTCACGTCTCCGGAAGAACGAAGTCGCACCATTCTCCCTTTGACATCATAGCCGTATGTCGTCTCGATCCCGTTTCCGAGTGTAAACCCCGCTGTCTGTCCAAACTCGTTGTAGGAAATATTCTCCACCACATTCTTGTTGCAAAATCCTGGAAGGATTCCGTTTGTATTGACCTGAACAGAAATCCCTGAAATGTAACCCGCAGTTCCGTAGTTGTAGCAGGCTCTCATTCTTCCGTGAGAAATCGGATGTTCTGGGTAGTCGATGCGAGTCACTCGTCCGAGGAGGTCGTATTTAGTTTCCGTAATATACGGTCCTTGTGTTTCGGACGGAAGAGGGTTTTCGCTGGAAGTTGTAAGGATTGTGCGAATTTCTTTTTTCACCCTTCCGAGTTTGTCATAGCTGAATGTTTTGTTCTGAACTCCGTCTTCCACTCGTACGATCTGTCCGAGTGCGTTTTCACTTCCGGAAAGAGAATCGTATGTATACCGAATGTCTCCTTCCGGGATGTGTTTTACGGTAATTCTTCCGACTGCATCGTAGGCCAGAGTTGTCGTAACTCCTCTTGCGTCCGTGGTGGACGTGAGATCCCCGAAATTGTTGTAATTGTAGGAACTCACACCCAAATCCGGATCGCTTTGTGCCCGCAGTCTTCCCAATGGGTCGTAACTCCAGAATGCTTGGTTGTTCCCGGAAGTATCTTTTGTGGGAACTCCCGCAATCGTGGCGGGACAAGAGAGAGGAGTTCCGTCACCCAGATCGCTCTTCTTGATTCTTTGTCCGGCTATGTCGTAACAAAATCCGATCCTTGCTTGGATTCCGTCTCCTCCGACATCTTCCACATACAAGATCCGTCCTCTTGCGTCCTTTGTGATCGTTTTGCTCTGACCGCTGGAATGATTTTCCACCGTCTCAAAGGGATCGTTGTAGGTTGTCGTAATGGTTGTCGGAGAAGTTTCTCCTTCCGCAATCGGCATGGTTGTCTTTTTGATCCTTCCGATCGGATCGTATTCAAACAATGTCGGATTTCTTTCTTCCAAATGAAGGACAAATTGACCCATCTCTCCGGAGCCGGCCCAGTCGGACCTGCTTTCACGAATCAGTTTTCCGTTTGCGTCATACACAAGTCTTCCGGTGATCGCATACTTACCGTTAGACGCAGTTTTGACCGTGTAGATGGTTCTTCCCATTCCGTCCGCATACGTTTTGGATACAAAATCCGGATCTCCGGTTCCCGCCGGTAGAATGGTCTTTGCACTCAGTGGAAACAATGCGTTGTAGGAATACGTCGCGATCGTTCTGGTTCCGTCATCCGTCTGAACGCTCGACTCGACCGATCTTCCGTAATCGTCATATTCAAAAAAGCTTTTGTTTCCGTTTGCGTCGGTGGTTTCGGCGGGAGAACCGAATGCGGATCCGTATTGGATTGCATATCGGGTCGGAATGGTGATTGATCCTCCAAAGGATGTTTTCTGAGTCACAAACTGATTAGGAATTATTGGATAGGGCGGATTTCGGAGAAATGTTTCTTTATTTTTAGTTATCTTGTTATCTTCTACTTTACTATTTTGTTTTTGTTTCTCCGAAACCGGGCTCTCAGCTCCAGTCAATAAATTGAAAGAAAGAAACGTTATACAAAGTATTATCTTCATTCCCAATTTATTGACTCCGCCTCCATCCCTTCCGCGTTGTGAAAGAAATGTTTTCCTGGTGTTCATGGGAGAGCATAGTTTAATTTTCGCGAGGCTTACTTAAGTTTTAAAATTAATCTAGTTGAATAATTTTAATTCCTCCAAAATGTGAAATAGAAAAGATCCATGAAATCGTTGTATTTATAACGTCAATATCATCTACACTTGGATACCAGATATCGTCAAAATTATCTATTAAGTCTTGTAGATACATTTGATCTATTTTATTAATTCTATACCAATTAATATAAATTAGCTCATTGTCTGTTGTTGGTAAGCTGGTAAGGAGAACTTTTTTTGTATTTTCTATATTGTCGATATCAATAAATCCTTTGAATGCTCCTCTCTTTTCTATTGTTTTCATTAGGTCTATATCTGAGATATCTGATATTAACTGTAACTTTCTAATGATTGTATTTCTAATTTTTCCACAAGCTTCTGAATCTAGTTCACTCCAATATGGAAATGATTTATTAGGATTATCTTTTATATAGTTTTCAATTTTTATTTGTTCCATAGTAATTATTTGTCTTCAATACGAATAGCTCCAGTTTTACCACCTTTGTCACGTTTCCCGTTTGAAAAATCCCAATAATTAAAATGATTCACCTCCTCTCCTGAACCAGGTTTAGCAGTATCTGGGTGAGGTGGATCAAGTCTATAACCCTTCTTCGCATCTCCTGCTTGAGGACTACCGAATTTTCCAGGTTCGCCTTTGGGTAGTTTACCAACTTCATTATGTACTTCTTTTAAAGCTTCCTTATGAGCTTTTAAAGATGGCTTTTTAAGTTGTTCTCCTGAGCTATTATATGTACTAGAATTTCCTCCATTATTTCCTTTATTAGTAGCCCCTGCATTGGTGCTATTTTTAGCTCCTTCACCTAAGGTTTGTTTTGATCCTTTTTTTACATTGAGCGGATCAAGGCCATTTTTCTCCATCTTTTTCGCATCGTTAGGAGTTACAGAAGTGTCTCGAGGTTTTTCAGCTTTGCTTAAATCATCTGTATTAGCACACCCCTTGACTTCGCAATAAGCCATTCCCGTTACGGCTAAACCTTGTAAGACACGTACCGCTACTGGGATGAGTTGTGCCAAATGCCCCGTTGGATCCTTTGCTCCGATCGGATTTCCCTTTACATAGGAGAATCGGTTCCATCCTTGCGTGTCCCACTCACCGTCGATGACGGTGTCTGCACTTGTAAACCTCGCGATCCCGGGATCGTAATATCTCGCGTTGTAAAAGTAAAACCCGGACTCTCTGTCCAATTCTTGCGAATTGTATTTGGGAGCAAAGTCGGTGTCACCCCGATGAACAAAGGTTTCTCCGTAGGGGAGATATTGCATCTTGGAAAGAGTGTTTCCCTCGTCGTCTAACACGTGTGACACGGAGTCAACTTGATCTGTCAAGTAATACGCCATCGCTCCGACTTCGTTGAGTGCTGCGATACGAACTCCGTTGAGATATACGTTGTTCACGCTTGTGATAACGTTTGCACTCTCGACATATTCGAGTCCATAGAACTTGCTCGGATACAAAATCTCTACGTTTGTAAATTGATTGTCCTTTGGTTCGAGAGCAGACTTTCGAACTCGAAACCCACCTTCGTCATACCAGTAACTTCCGAGCACAGCTCCGTCCCCGTCTTGGATCCGAACAATCCTGTCTTGGGAATCGACCTGAATCCGTTTTGTCAGATCCTTTGCGTTGTCTCTCTGACGAGTCAGATTTCCCTTCGCGTCATACGCCATCGTGAGAGTATCGTTTCCCGACTTAGAAGAGTCGATGTTTGTGACTTGGTGATTCTCGTATTGATATTGGCGGTTCCTGCGGAGCGATCCGTAGAGAGTGACGCACTGAGTTTTCGCAGGACCGGGCTCTCCGCTCCGGTCAAGTTATTGAGTGATCTTGTCGTTCGATCGATGTCTCAATTTGAAAGCAATAACTTGACCCCGCATCGATCCCTACCGCACCCATTGTGAGAAGAGAAATATTTCTTTTCTTCGTTCGGATCTCTTTTAGTAAAAGAAAATTGTTTTCAAAGAGCGATTTTAGCTTTTGTGAGAATCTATCCAACTTGGTTTCGAACTATCAGGGCCACACCATCCCCAGTCATTTAATAATTCTTTTAAATTTTCTTTAGAATATTCCTCACTTTCTAAGGGCTCATCAATTGTAGAGTAGCCATAGCCTGCATTTAAGATTTTTTCTGTAAACGTATGAATTGAATTGTAATCAGAGACAATCAGCATTCCATTTGGAGCTCCAAAATTTTTTACAATGAATGTGACATCAATTTTGTCGCCACTAGGTAACGAAAATGAAGAAGGAACTTCGATTTCAATTTGTAATTCAAGCGCTGCTAATTGCCAGATTTGTAATAATTTCATAAGCTCTCTTAGTCTTTAATCGGGATATGATTTACTGGACCAACGTGCCCATGAGGTTCTTTACCATATGGTCGATTTGGATGAGATTCTGGTCCTCTAACTTTATCGGATGAGAATGGGTCTTTCAATTCTTTATTTAGTTTCTTATATGCTTCCATATCTTTTGAGCTAATTCCCCCATTTTTTTTGTCATTTTTAGCCATTTCTACAAGAGCTTGTTTTTCTTTGCTGAAACGCTTATCTTGGCTAGGTTCAGCTGATTTTCCTCCATTCGCTGCTTTTCCATTATTTCCAGTATTATTTCCTTTATTATTAACCCCTGCATTGGTGCTATTTTTAGCTCCTTCACCTAAGGTTTGTTTTGATCCTTTTTTTACATTGAGCGGATCAAGGCCATTTTTCTCCATCTTTTTCGCATCGTTAGGAGTTACAGAAGTGTCTCGAGGTTTTTCAGCTTTGCTTAAATCATCTGTATTAGCACACCCCTTGACTTCGCAATAAGCCATTCCCGTTACGGCTAAACCTTGTAAGACACGTACCGCTACTGGGATGAGTTGTGCCAAATGCCCCGTTGGATCCTTCGCCCCAATCGGATTTCCCTTTACATAGGAGAACCGGTTCCATCCTTGCGTGTCCCACTCACCGTCGATGACGGTGTCCGCACTTGTAAACCTCGCAATCCCGGGATCGTAGTATCTCGCATTGTAAAAGTAAAACCCGGACTCTCTGTCCAACTCTTGCGAATTGTATTTGGGAGCAAAGTCGGTGTCACCTTTGTGAACAAAGGTCTCTCCGTAGGGGAGATATTGCATCTTGGAAAGAGTGTTTCCATCATCGTCTAACACGTGTGACACGGAGTCAACTTGATCTGTCAAGTAATACGCCATCGCTCCGACTTCGTTGAGTGCTGCAATACGAACTCCGTTTAGATATACGTTGTTCACCGAAGTGATAACGTTTGCACTCTCTACATATTCGAGTCCATAGAACTTGCTTGGGTAAAGAATCTCTACGTTTGTAAACTGATTGTCCTTCGGTTGCAATGAAGACTTTCGAACTCGAAACCCTCCTTCGTCATACCAGTAACTTCCGAGAACAGCTCCGTCCCCGTCTTGAATCCGAACAATCCTGTCTTGGGAATCGACCTGAATCCGTTTTGTCAGATCCTTTGCGTTGTCTCTCTGACGAGTCAGATTTCCCTTCGCGTCATATGACATCGTGAGAGTGTCGTTTCCCGTTTTAGAAGAGTCGATGTTTGTGACTTGGTGGTTGGAATATTGATAACTCCAGTGATCGGTAACACTTCCGTTTGCGGGATCATGGATCCGTTTTGATATGAGATTTCCATTGTTCGCATAGCTGTAACTTTGGTGGAACGCATTGGTAAGATTGTTGTTTTCCGGTTCTACGTATCTTCCGTTTGCGTTTGTCAAACGCCCAAGTCCGTCGTATTCGTAGTCGTATTGAACATTGTGTTCACTCGTGTTGTTTGCAATTCCCGTGATATTGTTTTTGCTGTTAAACGCATACACCGCGTCCTGCAAAACTTTTGTGTTTCCGTTCACGTCTCCGGAAGAACGAAGTCGCACCATTCTCCCTTTGACATCATAGCCGTATGTCGTCTCGATCCCGTTTCCGAGTGTAAACCCCGCTGTCTGTCCAAACTCGTTGTAGGAAATATTCTCCACCACATTCTTGTTGCAAAATCCTGGAAGGATTCCGTTTGTATTGACCTGAACAGAAATTCCTGAAATATATCCGGCGGTTCCGTAGTTGTAGCAGGCTCTCATTCTTCCGTGGGAAATCGGATGTTCTGGGTAGTCGATGCGAGTCACTCGTCCAAGGAGGTCGTATTTAGTTTCCGTAATATACGGACCTTGTGTTTCGGACGGAAGAGGGCTTTCGCTGGACGTTGTTAAGATGACTCTCGTTTCTTTTTTCACCCTTCCGAGCTTGTCATAGCTGAATGTTTTGTTCTGAACCCCGTCTTCCACTCGTACGATCTGTCCGAGTGCGTTTTCACTTCCGGAAAGAGAATCGTATGTATACCGAATGTCTCCTTCCGGGATGTGTTTTACGGTAATTCTTCCGACTGCATCGTAGGCCAGAGTTGTCGTAACTCCTCTTGCGTCCGTGGTGGACGTGAGATCCCCGAAATTGTTGTAATTGTAGGAACTCACACCCAAATCCGGATCGCTTTGTGCCCGCAGTCTTCCCAATGGGTCGTAACTCCAGAATGCTTGGTTGTTCCCGGAAGTATCTTTTGTGGGAACTCCCGCAATCGTGGCGGGACACGAGAGAGGAGTTCCGTCACCCAGATCGCTCTTCTTGATTCTTTGTCCGGCTATGTCGTAACAAAATCCGATCCTTGCTTGGATTCCGTCTCCTCCGACATCTTCCACAT
This sequence comes from Leptospira sp. WS92.C1, assembly GCF_040833975.1. Taxonomy (NCBI): domain Bacteria; kingdom Pseudomonadati; phylum Spirochaetota; class Leptospiria; order Leptospirales; family Leptospiraceae; genus Leptospira; species Leptospira gorisiae. Next base: position 3,198,642 of record NZ_CP162130.1, on the reverse strand, counting down.
ACAAGATCCGTCCTCTTGCGTCCTTTGTGATCGTCTTGCTCTGACCGCTGGAATGATTCTCCACTGTTTCAAACGGATCGTTGTAGGTTGTCGTAATTGTTGTCGGTGAAGTTTCTCCTTCCGCAGCCGGCATGGTTGTCTTTTTGATTCTTCCGATCGAATCGTATTCAAACAATGTCGGATTTCTTTCTTCCAAATGAAGGACAAATTGGCCCATCTCTCCGGAGCCGGCCCAGTCGGACCTGCTTTCGCGAATCAGTTTTCCGTTTGCGTCATACACAAGTCTTCCGGTGATCGCATACTTACCGTTAGACGCAGTTTTGACCGTGTAGATGGTTCTTCCCATTCCGTCCGCATACGTTTTGGATACAAAATCCGGATCTCCGGTTCCCGCCGGTAGAATGGTCTTTGCACTCAGTGGAAACAATGCGTTGTAGGAATACGTCGCGATCGTTCTGGTTCCGTCGTCCGTCTGAACGCTCGACTCGACCGATCTTCCGTATTCATCATATTCAAAAAAGCTTTTGTTTCCGTTTGCGTCGGTGGTTTCGGCGGGAGAACCGAATGCGGATCCGTATTGGATCGTATATCGGGTCGGAATACTGATTGATCCTCCAAAGGATGTTTTCTGAGTCACAAACTGATGAAGTTCGTTGTCATAACTGTAGGATGTCCCACGGGCGGGGGTTGCGCTGGAGTTTCTTTCGCTCGTTTTGTTTCCGTAAGTGTCATATTCGGATTCGATTGTTTGAGTTCCCACACTCTGCAATCCGCTTCCGGTGTAGGAACTCACACTTTTTGTTAAATTTCCTCTTGTGTCATACGACAAAAGAGTCGTTGTTTCGTGGGAACTCCCCGCAAACGATACTTGACGAGTGGCTCTTCTTTGATTGCTTGTATCGTCGGTTTCAAAATCGGTAACATTCGTCGTGGTCGTAACTCCGTGCGCTCCGTCGCTAAAATGATCGGTCACGCTTTCGGTCTTTCTCGCGATCTTGTATCCGTCCAAAGTTACATTCGAATTTTGAGTTAAGGTTCTGGAACCGTTTAGAAATTTTTCAACCTTCGTTGTTAGTGGGTAGGGCGGATTTCGGAGAAATGTTTCTTTATTTTTAGTTATCTTGTTATCTTCTACTTTACTATTTTGTTTTTGTTTCTCCGAAACCGGGCTCTCGGCTCCAGTCAATAAATTGAAAGAAAGAAATGTTATACAAAGTATTATTTTCAGTCTCAATTTATTGACTCCGCCTCCATCCCTTCCGCGTTGTGAAAGAAATGTTTTGCTATTGTTCAGGGGAGAGCATAGTTTAGTTTTTGCGAGGTTCAAGTCGTATGAAGATAATTAAAAATATAGATATAAGTAGGCTAAGAAGTATAAAAATTTCTTCTAAAACTATATCTTCAAGAAATTTATTTTGGATTATGTAAAGAAATGTACAGAGTATAAACATATTAAAAAAAATTAGCAAAAACATTTGCCAAAGTTTAATTCGTATTAAATACCAAATTAATATCGGTAAATAAAAAATTATTCCAAAAAATGTAAATAAAATTATAAAAATTGAATATATTGATGTGAATTTATGAGTAATATTTGAAATTATCGCAAAATGAAAAAACAGTATAAGTGCCGCATAAATTATTCCAGCACTACTTACCAATATAATAGTTTTTATTACCAGCATTATCAATTTTACCTTATTTAAAAATGTCATTTATTGTTTTTGCAGTTGCCTCTTTAGCATCGTTAACTAGGACTTTACTGACACCATTCGCAGACCCTGTGCCATCTTTATATTTTTGAAAATCTCCTTTCAAAACTTTAATATCTCCTGACTTGATTGCCTCTTGATTATTTTTATAAAGATCATTCGCGAAGTCCGTAGGTGTGGAAATTGGCGCTTTTCCACTTTTATACTTTGTCTGTGCAGTGCCTTGTTTTGCTAAATCAGTGCAATTGGCATTAAAAACTGTCCAGTTTTTATTTTTCTCGAAAAACTTTTCGGCAGTCTCTTTGATCTTTCCATCCTCAGTGCCTTTTGAATCTGTTTTCAATTGCAAAACCAGATCAGGATTCTTTCCTTTTGATCCAATATGATTTTTCTTCAGTACCTCATCCATTGAGCCTTCATGTTTGTAAGTCTTTTCCATTGGACTAATCGGATTAGAATTTTCTGGATTTGCTTCATATAAGGTTTGTTTCTTAGCATTACCAACTCCAACTGCGACGTGGCCTGCTCCTGACTCCGTTGTTTCAGATTTGTAAAAGTATAGGAAAGTGTCATGCCCCGTTGGATCTTTTGCCCCAATCGGATTTCCCTTTACATAGGAGAATCGGTTCCATCCTTGCGTGTCCCATTCTCCGTCGATGACTGTATCCGCACTTGTAAACCTCGCAATCCCGGGATCGTAGTAGCGAGCGTTGTAAAAGTAAAACCCGGACTCTCTGTCCAACTCTTGCGAATTGTATTTGGGTGCAAAGTCGGTGTCACCTTTGTGAACAAAGGTCTCTCCGTAGGGGAGATACTGCATCTTGGAAAGAGTGTTTCCCTCGTCGTCTAACACGTGTGACACGGAGTCAACTTGATCTGTCAAGTAATACGCCATCGCTCCGACTTCGTTGAGTGCTGCAATACGAACTCCGTTTAGATATACGTTGTTCACGCTTGTGATTACGTTTGCACTCTCGACGTATTCGAGTCCGTAGAACTTGCTTGGGTAAAGGATCTCTACGTTTGTAAACTGATTGTCTTTTTTCGTGAGAGCAGACTTTCGAACTCGAAACCCACCCTCGTCATACCAGTAAGATCCGAGAACAGCTCCGTCCCCGTCTTGAATCCGAACGATCCTGTCTTGGGAATCGACCTGAATCCGTTTTGTCAGATCCTTTGTGTTGTCACGTTGTCTTGTGAGATTTCCCTTCGCGTCATACGCCATCGTGAGAGTATCGTTTCCCGACTTAGAAGAGTCGATGTTTGTGACCTGGTGGTTGGAATATTGATAACTCCAGTGATCGGTAACACTTCCGTTTGCGGGATCATGGATCCGTTTTGATATGAGATTTCCATTGTTCGCATAGCTGTAACTTTGCTGAAACGAGTTTGTAAGATTGTTGTTTGCAGGTTCGAGATATCTTCCGTTTGCGTTTGTCAAACGCCCCAGCCCGTCGTATTCGTAGTCGTATTGAACATTGTGTTCACTCGTATTGTTTGCAATGCTCGTGATATTGTTTTTGCTGTTAAACGCATACACCGCGTCCTGCAAAACTTTTGTGTTTCCGTTCACGTCTCCGGAAGAACGAAGTCGCACCATTCTCCCTTTGACATCATAGCCGTATGTCGTCTCGATCCCGTTTCCGAGTGTAAACCCCGCTGTCTGTCCAAACTCGTTGTAGGAAATATTTTCCACCACATCCTTGTTGCAAAATCCTGGAAGGATTCCGTTTGTATTGACCTGAACAGAAATTCCTGAAATATATCCCGCTGTCCCGTAGTTGTAGCAGGCTCTCATTCTTCCGTGGGAAATCGGATGTTCTGGGTAGTCGATGCGAGTGACTCGTCCAAGGAGATCGTATTTTGTTTCTGTAATATACGGTCCTTGTGTTTCGGACGGAAGAGGGCTTTCGCTGGAAGTCGTAAGAATTGTGCGAATCTCTTTTTTCACCCTTCCGAGTTTGTCATAGCTGAACGTTTTGTTCTGAACCCCGTCTTCCACTCGTACGATCTGTCCGAGTGCGTTTTCACTTCCGGAAAGAGAATCGTATGTATACCGGATGTCTCCTTCCGGGATGTGTTTTACGGTAATTCTTCCGAGGGAGTCGTTTGACGGTTCCTGCTAACGCAGGACCGGGCTCTCCGCTTCGGTCAACAAATTGAGAGTTTTACGTAAAACCCAGATTTTATAGAGCGTTCAATTTCTTGACCCCGCATCGATCCCTACCGCGTTGAGAAGGAGTGTTTCTTTTTGGAAGAGAGACTTTGATGTTAAGAGTGTGCACCGGCGGTGCACAGTTCTTCGTTCTCTCTCACGAAATGATCCGGGTTATTTCTTTTCTTCTTTCAGATCTCTCTTAGTAAAAGAAAATTGTTTTCAAAGAGCTGTTTTAGTTTTTGCAAAGTTTAGATAAATATTGTTTTTGTATAAACATTCAATCTCTAATTCGAATATTAGGATACTTGGGATCTTCAATCGCCAAAGTTTTAGCTACGATTTGAACATCTATACATGTGTAATTACTTTCCAAATCTGCGGAACTTATATTGAGGATTATTTTGTAAAAATCTCCTTGGAGTTTTTCTACATTAATGTCGTTTATTGTGTCATTGGGTATAAAGCCAGGTGGATCAAAATGAATACTTTTGATCTTTTCAAAAACCAGATAACCATTTTCGACATCCTCATCTGTATAATAATTCCAGGATTCAGCTCGTATACGTGATATACAAGTTATTTGAATTTTTACTTCATCATTCCAGCCATCTAAAATTATTGACTTACACCCTCGGTCGCCAAAATAAATTGTATTTATAAAGTCATCAAGTTGCATTTCAATTTACTTTATTGGCCAATGGGCTTTATTGCTATTCCATGGAACTTTATTTCCAAGTGGATCAATTGATTCTCCTTGGCCTTTCATATTGGGTCCTGTTCCTTCCAGATGTCCGTGGCCATGTGGGGTAGGGTTATTTTTATGGCCCTGTGGATTAAGGCGTTGATAATTGGAGCCGTTGGGATATAATGTATGTGTATCAATTCCATCTTTTCCTGATTTTATTGTTTTACCACCAAGTGGTTCTATCATAATATTTCCTTTATCATCTCCTATAAAACGACCTACTTTGTGTCCAGTAGCTGGGTCTAAGGTTGTCCCTGGATATTTTCCTCTAACCGGAGAGCACTGACAACCCTCACTAACGCCTGTCTTTCCATTTGAATTGTATGATGCATTTGTTTTCGAAAATGTCGAGGACGTTTTTGATCCCCCGCCACCATTGGAGACTGTAGGGTTTGCTTTGGACGTAGAAGCAAATCGCCCTAAAGCTTTAGCGGTTCCTAAGCTTGATACGGTCCCTCCGACAAGAAAACCTAATCTTTCCGACCATTCTTTGTCCTCGACTTTTTGTCCTGAAAAATCAGTTCCAGTTGCTTTTATTTTTACCAGTTCTGATCCTTCCGCAACTGTTTCAGCAATTCCGACACCTACGATTCCTGCAGCAACAGGCGGTGCGACCGAAGCGACTCCAGCCACCGCTAAAGTTGTTGGTATTCCTACCGCAACGCCTTTCGCAGCTCCTTTTGCAAATTCTTCTGATGAAAAATGCCCCGTTGGATCCTTTGCTCCGATTGGATTTCCCTTCACATAGGAGAACCGGTTCCAGCCTTGCGTGTCCCACTCCCCGTCGATGACAGTGTCCGCACTTGTAAACCTCGCGATCCCGGGATCGTAGTATCTCGCATTGTAAAAGTAAAACCCGGATTCTCTGTCCAACTCTTGCGAATTGTATTTGGGAGCAAAGTCGGTGTCACCCCGATGAACAAAGGTTTCTCCGTAGGGGAGATATTGCATCTTGGAAAGAGTGTTTCCCTCATCGTCTAACACGTGTGACACGGAGTCAACTTGGTCTGTCAAGTAATACGCCATCGCTCCGACTTCGTTGAGTGCTGCAATACGAACTCCGTTTAGATATACGTTGTTCACCGAAGTGATAACGTTTGCACTCTCGACGTATTCGAGTCCGTAGAACTTGCTTGGGTAAAGGATCTCTACGTTTGTAAACTGATTGTCTTTTTTCGTGAGAGCAGACTTTCGAACTCGAAACCCACCCTCGTCATACCAGTAAGATCCGAGAACAGCTCCGTCCCCGTCTTGAATCCGAACGATCCTGTCTTGGGAATCGACCTGAATCCGTTTTGTCAGATCCTTTGTGTTGTCACGTTGTCTTGTGAGATTTCCCTTCGCGTCATACGCCATCGTGAGAGTATCGTTTCCCGACTTAGAAGAGTCGATGTTTGTGACCTGGTGGTTGGAATATTGATAACTCCAGTGATCGGTAACACTTCCGTTTGCGGGATCATGGATCCGTTTTGATATGAGATTTCCATTGTTCGCATAGCTGTAACTTTGCTGAAACGAGTTTGTAAGATTGTTGTTTGCAGGTTCGAGATATCTTCCGTTTGCGTTTGTCAAACGCCCCAGCCCGTCGTATTCGTAGTCGTATTGAACATTGTGTTCACTCGTATTGTTTGCAATGCTCGTGATATTGTTTTTGCTGTTAAACGCATACACCGCGTCCTGCAAAACTTTTGTGTTTCCGTTCACGTCTCCGGAAGAACGAAGTCGCACCATTCTCCCTTTGACATCATAGCCGTATGTCGTCTCGATCCCGTTTCCGAGTGTAAACCCCGCTGTCTGTCCAAACTCGTTGTAGGAAATATTTTCCACCACATCCTTGTTGCAAAATCCTGGAAGGATTCCGTTTGTATTGACCTGAACAGAAATTCCTGAAATATATCCCGCTGTCCCGTAGTTGTAGCAGGCTCTCATTCTTCCGTGGGAAATCGGATGTTCTGGGTAGTCGATGCGAGTGACTCGTCCAAGGAGATCGTATTTTGTTTCTGTAATATACGGTCCTTGTGTTTCGGACGGAAGAGGGCTTTCGCTGGAAGTCGTAAGAATTGTGCGAATCTCTTTTTTCACCCTTCCGAGTTTGTCATAGCTGAACGTTTTGTTCTGAACCCCGTCTTCCACTCGTACGATCTGTCCGAGTGCGTTTTCACTTCCGGAAAGAGAATCGTATGTATACCGGATGTCTCCTTCCGGGATGTGTTTTACGGTAATTCTTCCGAGGGAGTCGTTTGACGGTTCCTGCTAACGCAGGACCGGGCTCTCCGCTTCGGTCAAGTTATTGGTTGATCTTGCCGTTAGATCGATGCTTCAATTTGAAAGCAATAACTTGACCCCGCATCGATCCCTACCGCACCACATTGTGAGAAGGGAAATATTTCTTTTCTTCGTTCGGATCTCTCTTAGTAAAAGAAAATTGTTTTCAAAGAACTGTTTTAGTTTTCGTGAAGTTTTGACATTTGATATCTTTTATATACAATATCAGTGCTCGTTCTCCATTTTTTCCCTTAAAAGTTTAAACCTTTCTCTTTCGTCTGTTTGCCAATCCGAGAAATTTTCAAAAAAATCTTCTTCATAGAACATTTTTGGCCGAAGGGTAAATCTACCGTCTTCCCAAAGTTTCGCTTTCCATTCATTACTCACTGTGCCTTCTATGACTTCAAAAAGTTCCATTGGAACATCAACTATATGCCGTTCATCAAAAAAAATATAAACAGAAAGCATATCCAAATCAAAATCCAAACCGAGGACCGTATAAATTTCACCAACTTTCAGAGATCCATCCATCCAGTCAGGGACGTAATGAACCAGATATGTTTTTTCTGTTTTGAGTTTAATGCATTTTACTTTCATAATATTTTTTTACAGAAATTTCTTTAAAGTACAAAGTCACAATTCATTTTATAGAGGTATCCTTAAATAATTTAGTTTTTGGTTCTACTCTTTTACCGGCAGCATTCTCATACCAATGAGTTTCAAATTTTGTACCATCTTTTGCAGTATATGATTTACTGGACATTTTTGACCAATCTTTGCTTTCGCCACCATATTGTTTTGCTAAATTATCGGCTTGTCTCAAATCCTTGGATTTTATAATCGCATCTCCTTTGCCCTTCATTTGAGCTTCACTTGCTAAACTTTTATTCAGTTTGACCGAATTCGTTGCAGAGCTTGCATTTGATGAATGCGTAGATCCAATATCAGATTTACCACCGCCACCATTGGAGACTGTAGGGTTTGCTTTGGACGTAGAAGCAAATTTTCCGATAGCTTTAGCGGTTCCTAAGCTTGATACGGTCCCTCCGACAAGAAAACCTAATCTTTCCGACCATTCTTTGTCCTCGACTTTTTGTCCTGAAAAATCAGTCCCAGTTGCTTTTATTTTTACCAGTTCTGATCCTTCCGCAACTGTTTCAGCAATTCCGACACCTACGATTCCTGCAGCAACAGGCGGTGCGACCGAAGCGACTCCAGCCACCGCTAAAGTTGTTGGTATTCCTACCGCAACGCCTTTCGCAGCTCCTTTTGCAAATTCCTCTGATGAAAAATGCCCCGTTGGATCCTTTGCTCCGATTGGATTTCCCTTCACATAGGAGAATCGGTTCCATCCTTGCGTGTCCCACTCACCGTCGATGACTGTATCCGCACTTGTAAACCTCGCGATCCCGGGATCGTAGTAGCGAGCGTTGTAAAAGTAAAACCCGGACTCTCTGTCCAATTCCTGCGAATTGTATTTGGGTGCAAAGTCGGTGTCACCTTTGTGAACAAAGGTTTCTCCGTAGGGGAGATATTGCATCTTGGAAAGAGTGTTTCCCTCATCGTCTAACACGTGTGACACGGAGTCAACTTGATCTGTCAAGTAATACGCCATCGCTCCGACTTCGTTGAGTGCTGCGATACGAACTCCGTTTAGATATACGTTGTTCACGCTTGTGATAACGTTTGCACTCTCTACATATTCGAGACCATAGAACTTGCTCGGATACAAAATCTCTACGTTTGTAAACTGATTGTCCTTTTTCGTGAGAGCAGACTTTCGAACTCGAAACCCTCCTTCGTCATACCAGTAACTTCCGAGAACAGCTCTGTCCCCGTCTTGAATCCGAACAATCCTGTCTTGGGAATCGACCTGAATCCGTTTTGTCAGATCCTTTGCGTTGTCTCTCTGACGAGTCAGATTTCCCTTCGCGTCATATGACATCGTGAGAGAATCGTTTCCTGTTTTTGTGGAATCGATCTTGAGCACTTGGTGATTGGAATAAACATAACTCCAGTGATCGGTAACACTTCCGTTTGCGGGATCATGAATTCGTTTTGCGGTTAAGTTTCCATTGTTCGCATAGCTGTAACTTTGGTGGAACGCATTGGTAAGATTGTTGTTTTCCGGTTCTACGTATCTTCCGTTTGCGTTTGTCAAACGCCCAAGTCCGTCGTATTCGTAGTCGTATTGAACATTGTGTTCACTCGTGTTGTTTGCAATTCCCGTGATATTGTTTTTGCTGTTAAACGCATACACCGCGTCCTGCAAAACTTTTGTGTTTCCGTTCACGTCTCCGGAAGAACGAAGTCGCACCATTCTCCCTTTGACATCATAGCCGTATGTCGTCTCGATCCCGTTTCCGAGTGTAAACCCCGCTGTCTGTCCAAACTCGTTGTAGGAAATATTCTCCACCACATCCTTGTTGCAAAATCCTGGAAGGATTCCGTTTGTATTGACCTGAACAGAAATTCCTGAAATATATCCCGCTGTCCCGTAGTTGTAGCAGGCTCTCATTCTTCCGTGGGAAATCGGATGTTCTGGGTAGTCGATGCGAGTGACTCGTCCAAGGAGATCGTATTTTGTTTCTGTAATATACGGTCCTTGTGTTTCGGACGGAAGAGGGCTTTCGCTGGACGTTGTTAAGATGACTCTCGTTTCTTTTTTCACCCTTCCGAGCTTGTCATAGCTGAATGTTTTGTTCTGAACCCCGTCTTCCACTCGTACGATCTGTCCGAGTGCGTTTTCACTTCCGGAAAGAGAATCGTATGTATACCGAATGTCTCCTTCCGGGATGTGTTTTACGGTAATTCTTCCGACTGCATCGTAGGCCAGAGTTGTCGTAACTCCTCTTGCGTCCGTGGTGGACGTGAGATCCCCGAAATTGTTGTAATTGTAGGAACTCACACCCAAATCCGGATCGCTTTGTGCCCGCAGTCTTCCCAATGGGTCGTAACTCCAGAATGCTTGGTTGTTCCCGGAAGTATCTTTTGTGGGAACTCCCGCAATCGTGGCGGGACACGAGAGAGGAGTTCCGTCACCCAGATCGCTCTTCTTGATTCTTTGTCCGGCTATGTCGTAACAAAATCCGATCCTTGCTTGGATTCCGTCTCCTCCGACATCTTCCACATACAAGATCCGTCCTCTTGCGTCCTTTGTGATCGTCTTGCTCTGACCGCTGGAATGATTCTCCACTGTTTCAAACGGATCGTTGTAGGTTGTCGTAATGGTTGTCGGAGAAGTTTCTCCTTCCGCAATCGGCATGGTTGTCTTTTTGATCCTTCCGATCGGATCGTATTCAAACAATGTCGGATTTCTTTCCTCCAGATGAAGGACAAATTGACCCATCTCTCCGGAGCCAGCCCAGTCGGACCTGCTTTCACGAATCAGTTTTCCGTTTGCGTCATACACAAGTCTTCCGGTGATCGCATACTTACCGTTAGACGCAGTTTTGACCGTGTAGATGGTTCTTCCCATTCCGTCCACATACGTTTTGGATACAAAATCCGGATCTCCGGTTCCCGCCGGTAGAATGGTCTTTGCACTCAGTGGAAACAAAGCGTTGTAGGAATACGTCGCGATCGTTCTGGTTCCGTCATCCGTCTGAACGCTCGACTCGACCGATCTTCCGTATTCATCATATTCAAAAAAGCTTTTGTTTCCGTTTGCGTCGGTGGTTTCGGCGGGAGAACCGAATGCGGATCCGTATTGGATCGTATATCGGGTCGGAATGGTGATTGATCCTCCAAAGGATGTTTTCTGAGTCACAAACTGATGAAGTTCGTTGTCATAACTGTAGGATGTCCCACGGGCGGGGGTTGCGCTGGAGTTTCTTTCGCTCGTTTTGTTTCCGTAAGTGTCATATTCGGATTCGATTGTTTGAGTTCCCACACTCTGCAATCCGCTTCCGGTGTAGGAACTCACACTTTTTGTTAAATTTCCTCTTGTGTCATACGACAAAAGAGTCGTTGTTTCGTGGGAACTCCCCGCAAACGATACTTGACGAGTGGCTCTTCTTTGATTGCTTGTATCGTCGGTTTCAAAATCGGTAACATTCGTCGTGGTCGTAACTCCGTGCGCTCCGTCGCTAAAATGATCGGTCACGCTTTCGGTCTTTCTCGCGATCTTGTATCCGTCCAAAGTTACATTCGAATTTTGAGTTAAGGTTCTGGAACCGTTTAGAAATTTTTCCACCTTCGTTGTTTCGGTGAAATAACTCACCGCACCCGGAGTCGTTTCGATCCGATTGATTTCGTAAGAATTTAGAATATTGCCGTATTCCCGGTTATCGTTTCCGACAATTCGTGTTTCTTTTTCCGCTCCGCCTAACGCGCGATTTTGCAAAAAGTCGGAGAAGGGAATTGTATGATACGTATGAATCGTTTTTGCTCCATACGCGTCCGTTACGACAAATTCGCTAAACCCGAAAAAGTCGGTTTCTTTTTTTCCGTTGATAAACGAGGAAAACGCGTAACCGTTTTTGTATTCGTAATTTTTTTGAATTCGATTGGAAAAACCGTCGTCTAACGTAACCGATGTGCAAACCCGATAACTCGTGGGAAGATCGGGAATATCGTCCTCTCCCGTATTGTCAAACTTGGTGGAATGTTCGTATGCAAATTCGTAAAAACCGCCGATCCCGTTTTTTACTTTTTCCATTACGTCCGGTACGACTCCGGTTGAGAGCGCAAAATACCAAGTCGGTTCCTTGAGATGAATGATTCCGATATCCGTAAGACCGTCTCCGTTGTAATCGCCTTGGATCCACCGGAACACATACACTTGAGAGATGAGATCCGGTCGTTCCAGATTCTTAACAAGAACGTTACCCGGAAGAGATACGAGATTACCCTGGGAAAGATCGTAAAGTTTGTCGACTCCGCCGGAAAGAACGATCGGGTTTCCGTTGTTGTCAAAACGATCCGCAAATCCGATCGTGCCCGCGTTGTAAAGAGTTCTCGAAACCGCTGTGGGTGTGATTTTAATTTTGGTAAACGAAGTCCCGTTATCCGATGTTTTCCCAAATACGATGGACTGATCGCTCGTGAGAGAGTATTGAATTCCCGCGGGACTGGAAGAATTATATTCGGACGCGGTAAACGGAAGTGCAATGTCACCCGTCAGTTTTTTAAATTGAATCTGGGTTCCGCTTATCGTTCCTAAATACCATTTGTGAACGGAAGTTCTTCGATCCACAAACGCGAGTTGGGCGACACTCGCGGTAAACTTTCCGGAAAACAAACTGAATTCTTTTCTACGTTGTCTGTTCTCGTTCGTTCCCGCTTGAAAAATATCGTTGAGATCGGTCGCGGAAAGATCTCCGCTTGGTGTGAGAATTTTATTCCCGCCGAGTCCGGAAAGAATCAATCTTGCATTCCCCGAAGAGGACTGATCGTCCAAGATGAGTGCAGATTGAGAATTGTTGTTCTCGAAATGATCGATCACATAACCACTGTTTGCCGGATCAAACTTTGCCACGTCCGTATCCGAAAAGATCGCCAGATTGGAAACTTCAAATGCGTTTCCATTTGTATTCTTCAAAACAAAAAGTTGGTTGGAGCTTCCCTGCTTTTTGTAAAATAAAAGTTCGTCTTTTGTGTTGTTTGTGTATCGATCCGGTTTTCCGCCAAAGAGGGTAGTGATTCCTGTTCCTTCCGGATTCAAAGACGTATTGACCCTTTCTGTAAATGCATTTCCTTGTTTCAGATCAAATACATTCGCTTTGCGATCATAGATCAAAAGTTCGGGTGAAGAAGAACAATCGTCTAACGTGAAACATCCCGGAAATACGAGTTCGCCTCTTGCCGGATTTAAGTTTCCGTCATATTTGTAAGAGAGTAAAACGGTTTTGGTTTGAGAAGCAAACGCAAACGATCCGCTTCCTTGCGTGAGCTTGACCTCGTCTTTGGGAAGAGGGGTTTTCATAATTCGATCCTGATCCGGACCGTAACTCATATCGCTGTAGATTTTGTATCGAAATCCGTTGGGACTCGCTTCCCCGATCCAGAACTTACCATCGCTTGCCGAAAAAAAACCGATATCGGTTCTTCCATCTCCGTTAAAATCTCCTTGGAGCCATCGAGTGATCGTTTTAAACTGAGGAGCCTTGGACCAAATTCTAAATTGAATCGTGCCGTTTCCGGTTTCTCCTAACGTCCATTCTCCGTTACTTCGATCGAATATTAGAAAGTCTGAAAATCCGTCTCCGTTAAAATCTCCTGAAAAACGATCGTGTGTAAAGAGTGCTTGTTCGGGCGCCGTAAAAACCTTATACAACTTCCATTGCATTTTGAAATAAATCGGATCGGTTTTGTTATCGTTCCGATGATTCTCACCCACAAACCACTTACCCGATCTCGCGTCATACAAAGAGATATCGGTTCTTCCGTCTCCGTTGTAATCTCCAACAAGAAAACTTACCTTGTCCCGATCTTTTCCCGGTTTGGAAGAATCATTTGTATTAGAACTATCTAAATTACCATCCGGAGAATAATCTCCTCTGAAAACGTTTTGAAACTTTTTAGAAAAACGAAGAAACTCAAAACTTCCACCCTTGTTGAGCATCAACGTCCATTGACCGGTCGGTTCGTCAAAAAGAAGCGAGTCCGAAAGTCCGTTTCCGTCATAGTCTCCCGGAAACCATTCCATTCTAAAGATATCCGGAACTCCCGCCATCAAACGGCCGTAGGACTTAAATTGAAACACACGTCCATCGTGTTCCGCTACGATAAAGTCCCTTGTTTCAGGAAGATAAAACGCGATGTCCGAACGACCGTCACCGTTGTAATCGCCGCTAACGTTTCCTTTAAAAAACCGTATTTTTTCTTCGCCGTCATAACCTTGATATCGATTTGCGTAGATCTTAAAATTAGTTCCGCCTTCTTTTCTTCCTTCGGCCGCTTTCCAGTTTCCCGACTTCGGATTAAAAAAGAGCATATCCGAAATTCCGTCTCCGTTAAAATCTCCTTCAAAGTATTCGGTTGCTTCCGGATTGGTTTCCGCTTCGGAGGAAGCTTGGTTGACTACGTTTCGCCAAGTAAGGAGTCTGCTGGAAATTTGGTAATAAAACTCGGGTTGAGTCGTATGTTTGCTCGATCGGATCGTTTTCAACCTAGGTCTTCCGGAATCTTCCGAAATTTCATAAACCGGAGTATAGTCCCAAAGTTTTCCTCCCGTCTCCCAACCGACTTCGATTTTTTCGAGAATCTTGTCCATCTTCATCAAAAAGCCGGGGGCGTTGGAAACATAAAAGTCGTCTCTTTCTTTTGTGACAAATTTTACGTATTGGCGCGCGCCGACTCCGCTCTTTGAGTTACCCGTATATCGAATTTCTTTTAAATACAGATTTCGTTTTTCATAATATTCCGAAGTGTCGTATTGAACCTGGAGAAAATTTCCGTTTCGATCTTCTGTTTTGGAAAGATACCAGCTGTATGTTTGACTCGGACTCGCAGGGTTGTAAATTCTGCTCGAAGTGTTTTCCCCAAATACGTTTTTTGTTCCTGAGGAATCGACAACCTCCCAAACTCCACCGCTTTCTATATTACTAAGACTTAATACAGAAAAATCCTCGTTTGCAATTTCCGGTCTGTAGATTCCGTTTTCGTTCGATGAACTCCCGCTCACTTTGACAAGTCTTGTTCCGTTCCAAGTAAACGAATCTCGAGAATCATAATACAACGCACCGTATTCCGGAGTTCGTGTGATCGATCCCAAACCGAGATTCCATCCCACGCCCAGCCATCCGTCTCCGCCCGTGGAAGAATACGAAAGACTCAAGTTGGGTTCTACTCCCGCTCTTCCGGAAGGGACCGAGATCGGATACGAAAGAGAAATTCCGCCGTAGTGATTGGGTGTTGGTGGCGCGATAAAAGCCGCGCCCGCAAGAGGATCCGCTTTTGTATCCGGATCGTCGATCGCGCTGCTGTAGTTTGTTGAAATGGAAAAAAGATCGCTTCCTTCCGGTGCGGGAGCCGAGCCGGGTGAGGGGAGAGAAGTGTTGGAAGGAAGACCCAATGCAAGCGTCCACCAAGGCGGTTTGCCGTCTTTTCCGCCAAATCCCAAATATTGACAGGATGTAAAAAGAATACCGCTGAATAATAGGAGCGTGTAGGCTAAATTTCGTATCATGATATGATTCAGTAATCCTGAAATTTTAAGATTGGATCTTGGTTTGATAGCTCTCTGATTTTCAAAGAAATCATAAACGATGAGTCGCGACTGTTGAGAACCGAAGCGAATCGCATTTGCGTTTCTATACGATTCCCAACAGAAGATTCATTATATTATTCTAATATTGAATTTTCGCCTTAACCGTAAAATCCCTTTCAACTAAAGGCGCTACGAAAAAGTTGTTCAATCCGTAAGTAATCGCGCCCGGGTTATCAAGATCTAATCTAAAACCGCGTATCCAGGGTTGATTGGTGTCCGCGGCTTTCCAGATTGTCAGGGCTTTGCTTCCTGTCACATAAACATCCGGACCCGTTTGATCTCCCTGATTCGTGGTGCTGATGATAAATTCGCTGCCTCCTTTGAGCGCGAAAGGAGCGATCGTAAAAATTCTACCTCGTATCGTGGATTTTCCGGATCCTTCTTTATGTTCCCAGAGAGAAATCGCGCGGTTTCCGGAGATATAGGTTTGTCCCGCTCTTCGCGTTGTGGAGGGTGTTGTGGATGTGTTCAATTGCAGTGCATTCGAATACAACATATTACCGCCGATCAAATCGATGACTCGAGAATATACGATCCCGGATTTTGAATAGTTGAAGATCGCAAGAGTATCCAGACTTTTCACTTTAAAATCGTCGCACTTATCGATATTAAAATTGGATGAACCTAACAGATTGCCCGTTGCTGTATTCCATCCTCTCGCAGTAGTCGTATTGTCTGGGAATTTCCAAAAAACCATCCCGCGACTGCTTTCACCGGTAACTGTGAAAGAGACTGGCAACGTGACATTGCTCGCACTGACTAAGGACTGGACATTTCCGATTCGGGTTCCGGTTGAAAGATCATACGAAACGGCTTGGATGTTAAGTCCTGTCGGTTCAGGTGGAACGTCTTGCGCCGCAGGGGCGCCCAAATTTCTGAGCCAATAGGAAACCGCGGCTTGATTCCCGACTCCTTTTGCGGAAACAACCGTATCGAGTGGTAATGCGTCGCCCAAATGGAGTCTTTGATTTTGATAAACGGTTGTTTGAGCGCCTATCGCAGCGCCGGTATCCAATCGATACGCTCTTCCGAATACTGTGGATGTTGAAAAGAATTTTGTCGGACAAGCAAACAGTCCCCAAAGTCCGCAACCGGAAGGGTCTCCCGGTTGGGTAGTGATTGCAAACTGATTCCAAAATACCATCGCTCCGTTTAAACCGACCGCAATGTCTAAGCTTCTTCCGGTGTTACTGTAATCATGTGTGGTTGAAGCGACCCGCAACTCGGCCCCGATAGAGGATTGCGTAACCATATCGAGAAACGTAACATAAATATCGTTACCGTTACTGCTCTCCCAAGCGATTCCCAACTTTCCGTTATAAGCTTCCATTGCGACGTATCCGGTCGCGGCCGCAGTGTTTACTTTAAACTGCGCGGACAGGGGAAGCCCCGTGGATATCTGATAATATCTTCCGAATAAATCTAGATCCCTTTTATACAGAATGAAAGAAATATCGCCGTGTTGAGCGACAAACGGATCGCTAATTGCGGTTGCTCCGGTATTCGTACTCATCGTAAAATCCGTTTTTGCGGATTCCAGTTTCATCGTCCTACCCGTATTGGAGACGATCTGAGTCAATCCTCCCGATAAAAAAGTTTCAAAGTTCCCCCCGTCCGTCCAAGAGTTCCAAAGCGCGACTCCTAGGTTATAACCGCCCATCCAGTTGATTGCGTTGTAATCGGGATGAAATCCCAAACAACCACCGGGATGAAACGGTTGAGCTGTACAGTTAATGGAGGAGGTCGTAGACAACGGTAGGTTGATTGGACTGGTCCACTGCTGAGAGGTTAAATTCGAATTGTTCTGCGTATTCCAATCCGTCAAAAAATTATTATCTAATGTGATTCGAATATCCGGTTCTGTCAGCGCTCCCTTAACATAAACCTCCGTAGTTTTTGGTGCATCGTAGAGAATCGGAGTATCCACGGTAATTGTATAGGTCCCGTTCGCCGCGATATTCGATACTTGAGTGACTCGATATGAATTTGTATTACCCAAAATATAAATCTGATCATCCACTTCGGGTTGACCGGAACTCGAACCTACCGTAACCGAAGTCGCCCCGCTGACAAGAGGAGCGATCAACTTTGCCCGAACTTTTCTGGCATCGGTGTAGCTTAATGGCCATACGGTTCTTCGATATCCGCTGTTCAATGCGGGTCGAATATAAAGTTTTACTAAACCTAATGCCGTACTAACTGTATCGTGTCTTGTCGGAAGCATAATACATAAGGTAAACGTCTGCGTAAGAAAATCCAAGGTTTGTCCACAGCTTTGAGGTTTATACTCGTCTATACTGGATAAATCTCTTACAACATGAAGCCAATCCGTCCTTGTTCCGCCAAAACCGAGACTGACTTCAAAATCGGGGACTTCGTCTATTTCATAACGATCCGTTGTCGTTATTAGATTGTAATTAAAATTATCAAAGAACTGAGAAACTCCGCTAATGGTTGGAATTCCAAAGTCAGGATTCAAATATTTCGTGCGATTCAACTTTATTTTTAGTTCGATTTTTTCGCCGAAGCCAACATTACCCAAAAATAATGAATTCGTATCCGGATAATAAGGATGTTCACCCATCGATGTAAGATCCCAGGCGGTATTCATCGAATATTCTTTTCCAGTTTCTAATGGATTCGTTCCGAATGTTTCTTCTTTGATCAATAGGTCTTTCAGAGAAATATAAACGATATCGTAATTGTCACCCGCCCAAATCATGGATTCGATCCCTTTTAACATGGGAGCTTTGTTTAAATTTTGCGGATCAAAAAAGCGAACATTCGAACCGTCTTTGAAGTATTCCGTACTGTTGAAATACTTGCCTTTGGAAAAAATCATCCAAACACCGGCTCTTTGTTTATCCTCCAATGTCCATTCGCTTAACGGTTTTTGAACACAGGCGGTTCTGGAAATTCCGTCCGATCCGGTAAAGGTCTGTTGATCGCAAGGGATATAGGTGGAGACTCCCGCGACCGATTGAATCGATTTTACATACGCTTTGGATTCGGCTAACTTGGGAGCAATCTCGGAAAGATCAAACACGTAGTCTTTATATGTTATTTCTAGTCCTGAACATGCAATTCTGTTTAACGCTTTTTTTAACATTACACCTGGTGAGAATGTGGATACAGTTTTTGTAGTACAGGATTCTTCATTTGCGGGAACATCGAACGCGGTGACACGAAATAGTTCCCGTATATTCGGACCGTAAATCTTAATCAGGCTTGTGCGACTTTTTGCATTTTCCTCGACAATTTTAAGATTATCCCCGCTAAAATTTGATAGAGCCGATCTATAGTTTGAGTCCGCAACATGCGTCATTTTGTAATCGACAATATAAATTTTGGGATTGTATCCGAGCGCGATCGCTTTTTCGATTTCAACCGTATTCAAATCCGATAATTCGATTATATACGGACCGAATTCGGATCCTCCATATACTTCGATTTCAAAAAGACTGTAATCGTCGTTTCTAAGTCTAAAACTCTGGATAGGAATCAAATCACCGTCGGCATTTTCAAACATCAGAGAGCAAAGAATATTGGAAAGTTTAACCGGCATGTTTACGGATAAATTTTTAATATATAAAGCGGCCCTAACATAGCCCGCGTTCGCATCTACGACGGACGAACTATTTATTTTTTGACTTTTGTCGGATCGATATTTGCGCGCTTTATTGTTTGCATTCGTGGATTTTCTATTTAACGAATCGGAATCGATATTGTTTTTGAACGGCTTGTCCGCCCACTTTGTAGTTGTGGAGGATGTGGAATTGCTCGCCTCCCAAGAGTTTGAAAGACTTCTTGAATAGTTAACGCCATAACCGCTCGCGGTCAACCCGCCTCCTATCGTTGATCCGGTGGAACCTCCCTCGCTTGCGGTGTTGCTAAACGAATCCTGAAACTGAACCGTTCTCAAATTTAACTCGGCTTGATGGATTTTTTCCGAACCTTCGTTTTTTGTGGATTCGAAATCATCGGAATTGATTTCGCTCACAAGTTCGTCGCTTTGTTGGTTGGAGTTTTTTAAAATACGGATTTTCATAGTGACCGGCGGGGCAATCACAGTTTCTATAACGGGGTAATCTGATACCCATACATTTGATGTCGTTTCGTTTGCATTTAAAATTCCATCGCCGTCAAAGTCGTTTACGATCGTTGTCCCAACGGGATCAATCGCTCCGGAGAGAGCAGCGGACGGGATCGGTTTACCCAATGGAGCACGGAATAAATCATCGAGCGGGGTTACCGGGGGAGTCGGCTGTCCCGGTTGGACCGGAACACCTTCGTCATTGACCTGCGTTTTGACCGCTTCCGCAACCAACCAAGTCGCACCGGCGAGGTTCACGTTATCGTGAGCGTCCTTGTCTCCGGAGAACGAACACGTTAAAAAATAAGGTATCCATAAAAAAAAGAATACCCGCACTCGAATGTTTGTCAGTAATGAAGATCCAGCAACCATCAATTTCCCTCAGTTGTTTAATTGTTCTATTTACGTTATCCGCCCTTTACAAAACTCAAAGACGAATCAACGGGATATATATATTGAATCATTTAGGTTATCGATGACCGATAAAAAGACACGAATGACCTAAAAAACAAATACTGATTTGACCATGTGGTAAATGTCGTTTTTGTCGTCATTCATTTAAAATTTTATTTTTTCTGTTTTGATTGAAGATCAATGATGTTATTTTGATTTTATACGCTGATCAACGGCATTGAGTGAGGATGGATCGGTGTAATTTTTAATATTCCTACTCTTCAATATCCTTATGGTAAAATGTTAAACGACAATCCGTATTCATTCTTTGTTTGGCGATTATGCGCATTATAATGAATATGCGATGAAATTTATTTTCACCGTTTTTGGAGAATTTTGCTATGAAGAACTCAATCACGGATCGCGTAACAAACAAAAAATGGAAGAGTTTTAGATTCGCAAATTGTATCGTAATTATTTTTATCCGATCCATTGTAGAGTTTCGATTTTTCCGATTTGAGAAATTTTGAGACAATGATTGCGTCTCGATATGGGTCTTTAATTATAAAACAGAATATTTAAATAAATTTTGAATGTCTTTGTTTCTGAATTTAACGGATATAAGCGTTTTTAATTCAAAGAAGCCGACCATGCTCTTATCAAAAAAATCTTTGTATGATAACTCTATCATGTGAAAGAAAGAATCGCAGAAACGATTCTTTGGGAATCGTAAACCCTAAAGCGGATCGGGTTCTTTGGAATCGATTTATATTCAAAAAATTGAATTTTATTTTAAATTTAAGCCGTATGGGGCCGGAATTTTGCGACCCTGTGATAGGAATCATGCTTTTTTATCATAGCCGTCGCTTTGTTTTAAAGAATCGCCAATTCCCTAAAAACGATTTTAATTTTTTGATCGGATTCTTTTGAAAAATATCATATTATATTTTGATATCAAAAAGAGAACTTATGGATTGAAAAAACGAAAACGCAAAGAAAGGAACGTTTGAATTTTATAAAACGCTTATGATTCGAATTATAATATCTTTGATTAGAATTTTTGATCAAGTTTGTTTCCGTTGACGCAACGAAGGTATTTAAAAAATAGTCTTTTTAAATGGAGGAATTCAATTGTTTTTAAAAAATAGAAACCGAGTATTTTCCGGTGCGTTTTTTGTGTTCGTTTTAGCAAATTGTGCTACTGGCAATCTTACGATTACGGGAAAGCCGTATCCTGCTCTTTCCGAAGTGGACCCTATTGACGTAATTCTGCGAGCGGCTCCCGATTATCAGGTGGAACAGATAGGGATCGTTGAAGTGAAATGCGGTGAAATGTCCGATTGTATCGAATATGTAAAAGAAAAAGCAAGAGAAAATGGAGCCGATGTGATGATCCTTGCCCAATCGGGAACCGTGACTTCCGTTCAGTATAGACCGGGTATGAATGTGGGAAATACGTCCACGCCGGGACATATGTCAACCACGACGGACCAAATTCAAACCTGGGAAATCTCCAAAAAGGTAAAGAATACGGTTTTGGATTCGAAAAGATAAAAGTGCTTCGATTTCCGATTTTCTTTTCAACGATAAGATGAAAACTCGTGATTTTGATTTCAAGCTGATGTAGAAACTACGAATCTCTAAAAAATTAGAATTTCATCAGCTTGGAATGAAATTCTAATTTGTAAAAATGAATTTACGTTTTGCGAAAACAAAAATGACTTTGTTTATATCCAATCCTCGTCTTTTGAAAACTTTTGAAATTTCTTGAATTTTAAAGTTTTTGCATATGAAATCAAAAAAAAGAATTTCTTTGCTTAGTGTGGAAATGGAATACAATAAATGAAGTCGCTACTTTTTTATCAAAATCCAATTTGAACTTCCAGATGGATATCATCCGGTTCTAATTGGTAGAGCTCTTTATCAATTTCACTGACCAAAGTGGCCCCTTCGCGTAAGTAAAAATCAACTGTACTTTTAGATGGAATTGCGGAAATATAAAGTTTTGTTCCCCCGAACAGCTTTGCTTTTTCTTTCGCTAAATTTAACAAGTTTGCCCCAATTCCCTGATTTCTATATTGCTTGCTGACGAACAGAATATCCATTTTCCGATAATTTCCGACTTTGCCTCTCGGTTGATTTTCGACAGAAGTAATTCCTACGAGAGTTCCTTTTTGAAAAGCACCAATCAATACTCCTTGGTTTTGTAATAAGCTCATTTGTCTGATTTGAATCGCTTTGAATTCATCCGGAGGAAACCCATCGATATCGTAAAACTCCCGTTTCAATGTCAATTTTCCGTTTTGAAAAAAGTAGAGTTCTTCAATGATTTCGCTGCGATCGATTTCCTCGAGTCGACTTATTTCAAAAGCGTCCATCAAACGGTAGAGTGGTTTCATTTTTTTACTTAGAGAGTTCATTCAAAATGATTTTGTCTCGGATCTCATACTGCTGATATCCAACCGATTCGGTTTGAAAAATAAACGAGATTGCAGATTATAAATACGCTAACAGATACTCCTTTTCTTTGAGATGGCTCGGAAAAAAGATCGGAAATTTTTTTCCGGTTTTCGCTCTGGATCTTCGATACGATTTGGAGGAATTCCAGAAGGTTTCGTATTCGCTATCCAAACGAAAGAGAAGTTTTTCCCAAAAAATAAAATGTGTATCCACGAATTCCTGTCGGATGTCTTTTGCACGCAGTGTGAGAGGGCATTTCCCGGTAAACTCTTTCATAAATACAAGCCCTACGAGAATTCCTCTCGTATCCAAATACGGCTCCAAAGGAAAGGTCCTACAACTGATGGAACGATTTTCTCTTTCACAAAATTGAATTCCCTTGCATTCGCAAAAAAGGGTTTCTTTGACGTTGTATTCCGCCAACATCTTCTTGTCCTCTTTTGTTTCCGGTTTCCACGCTTTCCAAAGATCCGTTCTTTTTTTGAGTAGGGAGAATTCGGAACGATACAGAGAAGGGAGCGCGTTATCCGCAACACAGCAGAATGGAACCCCGTCATTATTGGGCGCGCACAAATCCCCGCAGTTGAAGTCGGTCAATTCTTCCTGCAACAGAGTATAATAATATGCGATTTCGTCTTCGGCGAGGTGTTTAGGATCGTTTTTCTTTGCTGTTGTTTTCAAGTGATGAGCCCCGATTGTTCCCGATTCTTTTTTTTCTCGGCAGGAGAATCTTACGAAAGATTGTATAACCCGAAAAGAGAATTCCCGCCGAACAAAGAATTCCCCACTTTCTATAGAACAACTCGGCGCTCGGTGAGAGAAAACCATTTTTCTGGGCGAGTGCCATCGAAAGCGCAAATATCGTTAAAAGAGAAAATGCGCTCAGAAAAAATAAGACAGTCGTTCTCAAATTCCAAAGAGTGAGTTCCAAATCTTTTTTGAATTCTAAAAATCGAGAATAAAACTCTTTGGTTTCTTCTCCCTCGGAAAGCCTTTGCACTCTGTAAAAAGATTCGAATTCTTCCGGTATCTTTGTCATGTCCAAAAGTAGGAACTCATAATCCAGGGTTTTATCATATTCTTCTCTGGCTTCGGGGGAGATGAGGGTTAAATAGGCTCTGGTTCCTTCTTCTCGATCCAAATCTCTGGAGGGGTTCCAGGGATCGGATTCTAATTTTTCGAGAAAATCCTGAAAAGCGGATTCTATCCTTCTCGAGTCGGAACTCCGGGAAAGACTGAGAAGCCGGTAGTAGTCTGGTTTTAGGTTCACAGCCATAAGTGTTCAAATCGGAAATCAGGTTTTCCATAGGAAGGAAATTCCCTATCTCCTACCTATGGAAAACCCCTTTACAGCCGGTCCGGCAAGCAGAAATTCAGTCCTATGAGCGTTCTGGAACTGGAAAACAAGGCAGGAAAGGTCTATATCGAGACCTACGGATGCCAAATGAACGAATACGATTCGGGAATTGTTGCCAGTTTGATGAAGGACGCCGAATATTCCTCATCCCCGGACCCCGAAAATTCAGATATTATCTTTTTAAATACCTGCGCGATTCGTGAAAATGCGCACGCCAAAATCTACAATCGACTACAATCCCTCGGTTATCTCAAAAAAAGAAATCCGAAACTGGTCATCGGTGTTTTGGGCTGCATGGCTCAGAATCTGGGAGACGATCTCTTCCATCAGGAACTTCCTCTGGATTTGGTCGTAGGACCGGACAATTACAGAAGCCTTCCCGAACTCATTCAAAGAATCCGCGGCGGAGAACAGTCTCTAGCTCTTACCCGACTTTCGAAGATCGAAACCTACGACGAGATCGAACCTCGGGTCATCAACGGAATCCAAGCTTTTGTCACCATCATGCGAGGTTGTAATAATTTCTGTACCTTCTGCGTGGTTCCTTATACTCGCGGAAGAGAAAGAAGTCGGGATCCTCAAAGTATCGTTCGCGAAGTCCGGGATCTTGCAGACAAAGGAATTCGTCAGGTCACTCTTCTCGGACAAAATGTAAATTCTTACAAGGAACAAGGGCAGGACTTTGCCGGTTTGATCCAATTACTTTTGGACGAAACTTCGATTGAAAGAATTCGTTTTACTTCACCCCACCCGAAAGACTTTCCTGTGCATCTTTTAAAACTGATGGCGGAGAATCCTCGTTTTTGTCCGAACATCCATCTTCCTCTGCAGGCCGGTAACACCAGAGTTTTGGAAGAAATGAAACGTTCTTATTCAAAAGAAGAATTTTTAGACGTCGTAAAAGAAATCAGAAGTATCGTTCCGGATGTAGGATTGACTACGGATATCATCGTCGGATTTCCCAACGAAACCGAGGAAGAATTCGAAGACACTTTGGCTGTAGTTCGTGAAGTGAAGTTTGACATGGCTTTTATGTTCAAATATTCGGAGAGAGAAGGGACGATGGCTCAGAGAAAACTTCCGGATAACGTTCCCGAAGAAGTAAAATCCGCAAGACTTACCAAACTCGTGGATCTGCAAACTTCGATTTCTCACGAACAAAATCGAATTCGTATCGGGAGAATCTATTCGGTACTGATCGAAAACACTTCCCGCAAGTCCGAGAATCAACTCTGCGGAAGAACTCCCTGCGGAAGAATGACAGTGTTTCCTCTTTCGGAAGGAAAAACCGCTTCCGAAATGGTCGGAACTTCCGTGAACGTACAAATTGAAAGCGCGACCAGCGCCACTCTGAAAGGACGGATCCTTGCTTGAAGGATGGCGACAATCGAAAAAAGGCTTCCGCCAAAAAATCGGTAGTACGTGCGTCCTCAACAAAGCGAAGTCCTTCCGAACCCGATTCTAAGACAAAAAAACATTCTTCTTCCAAGAAGAGTTCCGACTCCTCTCTTTCCAAAAAAATCGCGAAACAAAAAAGTTCGATTCTCGGATCCTCGAGCGATTCTTCCGATAAAAAAAACGCGGTAAGCGGGGGCGCGGACTTAAGAACCGTTCGTTTCAGCAGCGTGGAGGATCTTCCTTCCGACTTTAAGGTTCATACCGACAAACGAAAATTTTACATGGCCATTCCGATTTTGGATCGGTATATCCTCAAAGAAATCCTCTCTCCGTTTTTAGTCGCTCTTGCATTCTTTACCATGGTTTATATGGTCCTGGCGCTACAAAAGATGATCGGTCTTTTTGTGGGTAAGGGAGTGGATCCTCTTCGTCTTCTGGATTATTTCGGGTATCTACTGGCAAACACTTTGCCGATGACGATTCCTATGGCTTGTTTGATGAGTGGAATCATGGCCGCGGGAAGGCTTTCCGGAGATTCCGAAATCACCGCGATCCGTTCTGCCGGCGTGAGTTTTCCAAGAATCTATATTAACTTTCTTGCATTCGGTTTTGTCATGGCGATCGCCGTCTCCTATTTGAATTTCTATCTTTCCCCCGAAAACACAAGAAAGATGAACGAGTTTAACAAATGGGTTCTTGCATACAATCCTTTGCTCGCAATCACACCGGGGCAATTTAGCGGGGATAAAACCCAGGACCTTTTTGAAAAAAGGGCTCGAACCATGTATACCGATGGGATGAATCAGGATACGGGCGAACTCCGAGGGGTTCAGATCCGGGAATGGGAAATCTTTTTGGAGGGCAACGAATACTTCAATATCGGTGGAAAAATGATTCCCATGGGCGGTTCGAGAATCATTCAGATTATCAATGCGGGCAGGGGAAACCTTGTCGAAAAGCTCGGACCGGACGGGGAATATGAAAAATCCATACGTCTTAAAGATGGCTGGATTTTAGAATGGAGCGATGATCGTAAGAGTTTTTCGGTTACCGATTTTCGGGACGGGGATATGGATTACAATATTCCCAAAGGAAAAGAAAAGAAAACTCTGGAGTTAAACGTAAAGCCTGAAACCTTTTCGATGCCGGTTCTTTTGGAGATTCGTGATAACATGGAAAGCGAGGGACTTGAAAAAATTCCGGGACTCGAAATGTTAAAAGAGATGGGGGTAGAAATTAAAGGATTAGCAGGACTAAAACAAATGGTGGATCAGATGAAAATCGAACTCGCCATGGGAGCGGCCAACGGAACCCTTACGCCCGAGCAAATGACCCAGATGTATTCCGTTCTGACCCAGCTGATGGCTTTGACAGAACAGGGAAAAAAGGTTCTGACCGATTTTAACGTCGAAATTCATCGAAGAATCGCGATGCCGATTTCCTGTTTGATCTTTTTCTTCATTTCCTTTCCTCTCGGGCTTGTGGTTAAACGATCCGGAAAGGGGATGAGTTTTACGCTTGCAGTTGTTTTCCTAATGATCTATTTTACCTTTTTTACCCTAGGAAGTACTATTTCCTACAACGATAAGGTTCCGGATTGGATCGGTCCCTGGAGCGCCAATATTTTGATCGCTGTCTTGAGTATCAATATTATGATCAAAAGAACGGATATGGATCTCCCAAAACCGATTCAAAAGTTTCTGGATCGAATTTCTGATCAAAAATCAAAATTGACAGAGAGATTAGAAAGTTTAAGTATATGGGGAAAGATAAAAAAGATCACGAGAAGAGGTTCCTGACCCGGGAAAATCCGCTGGTTAGTGTTACAATAAATACGATGAGTCAGAAAAACGCGATCATTTGGCATCTCACTTCAGGAAAGGAATTTCCGATCCAAATCTGGAAACACCCTCGTGTCAACATTGAGTTGAGTAAGGTCTCTCTCGATGGTTTGGGCGCTATTGATTTGATGAAGGCCGATATTCATATCTTTTTCCTTTCCGTCAATTTGAAGGAATGGAATTATATCCGCGAATTTATTAGAAAATTTGAACTTCATCCTTATGTCAGTTTGATCATGGTCTATTCGGAGGAGTCCGATCGGATCAATTCGGTGGTTCCAGAAGCCGGTAAGATCGAGGTTTTAGAACATCCGGTTCATCCTAGAAATTTGAGATTGATTTTGGACCGAACGATTCAGTCCGAATTTTATAAATTGGCTGCTAATGAAATCGGAAACAGTTGTCTTACAAACATCGGTTTTTTTGAGGGGGTTTTCGAACTCGCTCAAAAAGAATACAAGGATGCGGCCAAGGCGAACGAAGCGCTTCAGGCGATTTTAGAATTCGAATCCAAGGTAAAAAAGAATAACGAAGAAATCAATAAGGCTCTGGAAAGAGTCAACGAATTGAAAAATAAGGAACTTCTGGCTCTTCATGAAAGACTAAAAGTCTCCGAAATTTTGGATTCTTTGAAAACTCAGGAGTTGAAAGACGCGCTCGATTTCAAAAAAGCGACCGAACAAGCATTAGATTATTCTCATATAGAAGAGATTCAATTGGATAAAATTCTGGAAGCACAGGATCGACTTTTTGCCTACACCGAAAAAGAAATCCGCGATCTCATAGAAGAGAACCGAAGTCTCAAAAAACAATTGGGAATTTAATAGTTCCTTTAGTCCCGAAACAATTCCCGTGAAAATTCCTTGTAGTCGGAGGAATCTTTTCCGAATTTAAATTCAGCATAAAGCAATCCGTGTTTTTTTCGAAGAACATCGTATTTATCCCGAGCTTGATTGTCCCGGGTCTTTTTTGACAATCGATAGATTCTTTCGTAACAGGTTGCGAGATATCCCTGTGCTTCCGAATCTTCGTAATACTTACTCCCGATTTGGATATATCTTTCCAATAAGTCCATCGCTTGCATATAATTTCGAAAAGCCAATTGGTGTTTAATGTATTCTCTGTAAATTCCCGCTTGTAGTTCTCTAAAATGATCGGAGTCCCTGATTTTTTGATTTTGAATTCGTTCCAAAAAATTCATAGAAGCGACCAAGAGGCGAACCGAGTCCGAACGAGCTTTGTTTATGTCTCGGGTTAGAGAATTTTCGAAATTTTCTCTTCGATTTCTTTTCTGCCATTCGTAACGGTCTGCTTCGAAAGTCCGTTGATCAAAATCTTTTCTTTTTGTTTCGGCGAGATCCGTTGCTTTTCGAAAACGGTCCACTGCGTTCAGATAGCCTTCTTTGGATTTGTCAAAAAAGCTCTTAGAATTCTCCTCTCCCGCATCTCCCAAAAAATCGATATCCTCGAATTGAAGAGGATTTTTTCCCCAACCGTTGTTGTCTCCGGAGTTTCCATCCGGGATGAGAATTTCGATTTTTTTTTCGCCGGAAGAAGATTCCGAAAAAAGGGGATGAAAAAGAAATAAAATGACAAAAAGAAAATAAAGTTTCATAGGGTTGTCGTTTTGAGTATCAAAGATGGATGTTCGTTGTATGAGTCAATCAACGTTTGAAAAAAAATACCTTAGGTCAATTTAGGATTGGTCTGAAATAGCCGTCATCAAAAAATTAGATCGAAAAAAGGCATTAAAAGAGTAACAAAATCATGAAAGAAGTTCAAGTTCCCGCCACAAAAAGCATCGCTTTGGTTGCTCACGATAACAGAAAGAATGATTTGGTTGAATGGGTAAAAACACATAGAGAAACATTATCCAGACATCATCTATTCGGTACCGGAACAACCGGAAAATTGATCAACGAAAAAGCGGAGCTTCCAGTTTATAGATTTTTATCGGGACCTCTCGGCGGGGATCAACAGATCGGTGCAAAGATTGCGGAAGGGGATTTGGACATAGTGATTTTTTTCTGGGATCCTCTGACCGCGCAACCCCACGATCCGGATGTAAAGGCTCTTTTAAGGATTGCGGTGCTTTATAATATTCCGATGGCTTGCAATCGATCTACAGCGGACTATATGATCAGTTCTCCGCAATTTACTACTTCTTATAAAAAAATTCTCATCGACTATGATACAAAAATCAAAAAGAGCTGATAATGAAACCGCGAAATGTTTGTTTCTCCGAAAACGGAACGTTGTTTTCCGCTGATTTCGCACTTTTATAAAATTGCTTTCTCATCGATACGAAATAGTTTAATCCGTTTTACATCGGGTTGAAAATAAAAATAATAGAATGTTTCAAAAGATAATCCGAAGAATTTTTTCTAAAGAGGAATTCATAATTCCTCCCCTTCAATTTTCACCGAAAGCCGTCGACGTAATTCAAAGACACTTAGAAAGGAGGACACAATCCTCGTTTCAAGTTCGTATCGATCGAAAGCCGAATTCCATAAACGTCCAGGTAGGTTACGATAAAAAAAAGAACATAATCATGCGACATTCCTATCCAGTCTTAGTGGAAATGTCTCAAGACGACGAGATTTGTCTCGAAGGATCGAGGATAGAATGGAACCGTGAAAGTCAGGAATTTCAGATCTATCCCGATGTGGATTTGGATATCGAATACAAACCGATTTCCAATTGTTTTCGATTGGAAGTAAATCGATTCGTTTTTAAAGAGGGCCATTCCCGAACGTATCAAACGGAAACGGATTTTCCGGAATGGTTTCCGAAGGAGATTCGAAGTTCCGATTTTTACAAAGTTGAAATTCAGGGAAGAATTTGGGTTCTCTTTTTAACGAGAAGAATGGAATCAAAAGAAATTTTAGAAATCGAAAACCGTATCGCCGACGCAATTCTGGATTTTTTTAGCGGTTTTCCAAGACGTTGCGACTAACGTTTCCAGATCACCCGATCGCCTTCGGAAATTGTTTTTAATCCGTTGATTCCGTTTTCCGGAACTGCGCGAGAAAGAAAATAATCGGTTTCCACGATCGTTGCCTCTCCCGACTTTCCGGAAGTATTATAGATTTGAATCTTACTTCCTTTTTTTAAGCCGTCCAGAGTTCCCGCATTGATGAGTATATCCTCGTCCTTTACTTTTAAAACCGATCCGGAAGGTGGAATCGCCGCAAGAATTTTGGATGCGGATCTTGTAGCCGCTTCGGGAATAAAATCTCTTCCTTTTGAAAAAACACGAAAAGTAGTTAGGATTTTTTCGTGTTTCGAATCCTTAATCGTCCAATCGATATTTAAAGAATGGTTTTCATACTTTAAAGAACCGTAAATTATAAATCTCGGTTTGACGCCGTTCTTGGAGGAATCCTTAATTTTGAGAAATGTAGATTCCGAATAAGGGAGAAGTCCCGTATAATTTTCCGGTGTGACGTTGTTTATCGAGGGATTGTTTCTGGCGGATTCCAAAACATCTGAAAGTGAAATGCTTGGGCTGAGTGATAATATCTTCCGGACTGTGGAAGAAACTAAAAAGGCAAGATCGGGATAGGTTCCTAAAAAGGATTGATCTTTCAGATCAAATTGCAAAAGAACGGGAGGAGTTCTACCGTAGTTTTCGAGAAGATTGTCTCCGGTAATTTCGACCAAACCTTCTTTGTATCCGATCGATTGTTTCATCGAGTTTAGGAGGTTTTCGATTTCATACTGATACTTTTCATTCTCTGGATATTTTTTTCTCAGAAAAAGCAGCAGATTAAGATAGCGGGGGAAAAATCCCATTCTTTTGTATGCTGCAAGAGTTTGAAATTGAACCTCAGGTTGTCCTGGTATCAGTTCTCTTGCGGAAGCGAGATGATGGGAAGCTATTTCGAATAAAAGGGAATTTTTAGAGGAACGATAACGTTGCATTCTATATTCTCCCAATTTTCTTCGGAAAGAATGATTTTCTTGAAAGTGAGTCAACGCTACCGATTCGGCTTTTTGTCTTGAAACGGAATCTAAATCGTCTAACTTTAAAATTTCAATCAAATCATTCTTTAGAGAATCCTTGTGTGATAAATCTTTGTTTGTTTCCTTTTCTTCCGCAAACGCTTTTAGATAAAGATACGAAGGATTTTGCGGATAAAGAGAAACGAGTTTTCTGGAAAGTAAAACTGCAGAAGAAAAATCTCCCTGCCAAATTCTAATTTTTGTAAGGATTTCAATGGCTTCTTCAAAATCAGGATAAAGAGAAATTGCTCTTTCCAGTTTTTCGGATGCAGTATCCAGTCTGATTTTTTTTTCCAAACCGGAACTCTTCTCAGACCAATCGATCAATAAAGATGCTAAATGAAAAAACAGATCAGGGTCGTCCGAAGCGGAAGAAAGAACAGAATTCCAGAGATGATAGGCTTTCGAAAAATTACCGGTTTTACCGTTTACTTTTGCTTCCAGGATTTGAACTTCCCTTGAATTCTGAAGTTTCGCACGAGACGATTCCAATTTTTTAAGAGCGGATTCGTAATTACCCATTTCTAATAAAATCTGAATCTGAACAGGTGCTAAGACCGGATCGAAAGGGTCGGAGTCCAAAGAAATTTTTAAGAGATTTAAGGAATTTTGATATTCTTTTCTTCTTACATATTCTAGTGCGGCGCCTTTGAGAGCGTTTTTGTTATCAGGTTCTAATATGAGAGCCTTGTTGTAGGCCTCTAGGGACTCTGAATATTTATGAAGGTGTTTTGCTGATTCGGCCAATCCCAAAAGAGAACGGATCGACATAGGATTGGATCTGGAAGCTTCTGAAAACGATTGATATGCGGAGGTATAGTTTCGATCTTTTAAAAACGATTCTCCATCTTGAATTTTTCGAATCGTATCCTGTGAAATAACCGGCTTTAGAAATAAGAGAAGGATAAGAATGAAAAAAAAGATTTTTTGAGACGTAAAGAAATTCATTTTGTAAAAAATCCCGCTTCCGTTTTGCCGGAAGTATTGCGAAAGTTCGCCTCGATTACAAGAGGAATATAAAAATCACTTTTATTCGCGTCTACTCTACTCTTAAAGGAAACTATATAACGTCTATCTTTATGGGAGAGAATCGAGTTATAGATTGTTTTCTCCTGTTCATCGCCAGGAATTACGATGAATTTTCCTCCGGTTGAAGACGCGATTGTTTTATAGGTTTCGATCGTCGGACCGGAATTAGATAAGGATAAAAAGTAAATTGGAACTGCATGTGCTTTCGAGTAGCGTATAATTTTCTCAGGAGAAATTTGAGTGAAAGAATCCTGATAAGAATTTCCTGAAACCAATACTAATACCGCTCTCGGTCCGAGGCGTTCTAATTGATCAGAAATTCCTCGATAAATCGCTTTACCCGTTTTAGAGCTTGAATCGCTTGAGGAAGTTCGTAATATTCTAAAAATCTCATGCATAGAATATCCGAAATCGGATGCTTTGATGATATCCGCTCCCGAACGGATAACCTCAACGCCGTCATATTGCCTTAAGGAAGTCAGCAATGGCCGTAAAGATTTTTCAAAAATAGAATAAGCACCTCTTACTTCGGGGGTATTTTCATATACGAGAGATAAAGAAATTCTATTGTTAAATTGCTGCATGTCAGCGAGGCCAATCAATGGAGATAAATTCCCATATTCATAAACCCTAAAGGCATTTCTGGGGATCGCTTTTAAATCTCGTCCGGCTCTGTCTCTAACTCGTAAGAAAACTGATACATCAGGATATTCTCGGTTGAGTATTTTTTCCACGACTACATCGAGGTTTGAAGAAAGCTGATTGGAAGGACTGAAAATTTCGATTCGATGTCGATTGAAGTCGGCGATATATTGTGAACCGGTATAATCAAATGCTGATGAAAAAGGTTGGTTTAATTTACGGACTACGTTTTTTGAATCACGAAACGAATCCAACAATCGCCAGGTATGATTCAAGGTATTGTAAATAACAAGTCCTGATTTCTCATCGGCTATGTAGAGTTCGTTTTTTCGGATCGTTAGATTACGAGGAGCGGAGAGAATATTCGGATTACTGATTTCTCTGAGAAAATTTCCTTCGGAATCAAAAACTGCAATTCGAGCATTTCCCCTGTCAGCTACATAGATTTCACCTTGCGAGTTTACTTTTAATCCGGATGGATTTCGAAGAGTTCCGACTCCGATCTCTTGAAGAAAGGTGCCGTCTGTCTTTAGCTTTTGAATACGGTTGTTGCCGGAGTCTGAAACATATAGATATCCGTCCTTGGTAAGAAAAATCCCTGTAGGTCCGTGGAACTCCCCTTTGCCTTTTCCGGATTTGCCAAAGCGATTTTGATATTCTCCTCGGGTATTGAATTCGAAAATCTTGTCCGCTTTAAAATCGGAGGCAAAGATTGAGTAACCACGAAGTGAAAAGAAGAGGGGACCCGACAAATTCCGACCAAAGGATCCTTTGAAGTTATCAACCGGGTTTCCATTTGGGTCGAATTTCACTATATTTGCGGTGTCAAAAGAGAGGATATAGAGGAATCCGTCATCGTCGATTGCAACATCTGATGGATTTCGGAAACGAAAACGTCGGAGCTCGTCGCCGAAAAGCGCAGAATAATATCGAACTGCAGCGTCTTGGCTTCCGCCTGCAAGATTAATTCTAAGGGCATCTAATCTTGCTCTTTGTATCTGATTTAACCCTGTATTCACTTCAACCTGTTCTAATTCCGACATGCTTTCCGGCCAGTCTCCAGAAA
Organism: Leptospira sp. WS92.C1; assembly: GCF_040833975.1. Lineage (NCBI taxonomy): Bacteria > Pseudomonadati > Spirochaetota > Leptospiria > Leptospirales > Leptospiraceae > Leptospira > Leptospira gorisiae. Next base: position 3,165,266 of record NZ_CP162130.1, on the reverse strand, counting down.
GGTAATATGAATGAGAAAGAAATAAGCGTGCTAATGTAAAATCACTCTTAATTGACAGTGACTTTAGGAAGCTTTCCCGTGAAGAAGAATACTGAGAGTTGTTAAAGTAGGAGAATCCTCTTGAAAAATGTGTTCTTGCTTCTTTTTCCTGGATTGAAAAATTGGGGAGCCCGTCGGAATTCAACGAAAGGGCTGCAAATAAGAAGATTGGAAAAATAAGAAAACGATTAAAATGCATAATTGAATTCTTAAATTAGACCCCAAGCTCAATAAACAGTTTAAAGAGACATAATTTCAAGAATTTTTTAGTCTAAGTAAAATAATAAGATGCAAAAAGCTTATCCAATTAAGCGCAATCTTCCCCTGAGACAAAAGGTCGGAATTCCTGAAAAGATAACGGAATTCTCGATTTTGGTTGCTGCGATTTACAAAGGGGAGCCGCTTGAAGAAGCAGTAAGTTTCTATGCCAATTCGGATTATTGATTTGTCGAACACGATTTAATGCACTTTCTTCGGCCCGATAAGTCCAATTTTTCTTCCAATCTTCATGACGTTCCCGCCAAATTTCTCTTTTTGCACGATTTTTTGACAACTCTGTGCGAGTTTCTCTGAAAAGAAAATCCATGAGTAGAATATAATTTCTAAACCTTCTTTCGATTTGATTTAGTTCTTCCGAAAAGATATCCATTCTTTACTGAATATCGGTTTTTGAGATTAAAAACTAGAAAAATTATGCTGAATTTAATTCAAAATTCTTCTCCTGAAATAGACTTTTAAAAATCATCTTTTGTTCCGAGATGATTTTTAAGGAAAAATAAAGGTAACCGCTTGTCTTAGGCTTTCTGAATTCTAAAAATTCATTTCGAAAATTAAAAACGCCTGAATCTTCTTCTCTATCCAAACCTACAAGACGCGAAAAAAAGTGACAAACTGAAATGCCGAAATAGAATCCAATGCATTTGGCTTCATACCAGTCTTGATGGTCAGGACGAAATGAATATCGAATTAGTTTTTGATTTTTCGATTGGTAAAGGGTCTTCTTGAAAGCAGTGTCGGGAAATTTTGAGAATTGTTTTTTAGACCTAAATCTAACAATTAGAATATGAAAATAGTTTTTTAAAGTTTTATGTTTTCTAATTCGTTTTAAAAAGAATTTTTCTAAATGCACTGGAATTAATAGATCTGAAGGGTTTAAATTAATCCTAGACTTTCCTTTATATGATGTAAAGTAATTATCGAATTTTTGCATTTGATCACTCCCTAAAATATACAGTTCCAGGGAGTTAGAAGAGACAAAAATTTTTAAGAAAATGATTCCAAAACTGCTATATGTGTTTCTACCGATTCAGCTAAGGCGGTTAAGTCGTAACCCCCTTCTAAAAATGATAAGACTTTACCATCACAAATCGACATCGCGCTTTCCATGATCATTTGTGTAATTTTTTCGAATCCTTTTGTAGTGATTTCCATGCCTCCCAGTGGATCATGTTTGTGAGCATCAAAGCCGGCAGAAATGAGAATAATATCCGGATTAAAACGTTCAATGGATGGGATAATCAGTTCTTTAAATTGGGTGAAGTAAGAATTATCACCAGAATTTGCCTGCATAGGAATATTCAAAGTCGCTCCGATACCTTTTCCTTCCCCTTTCTCAGTCGGAAGTCCAGTCATTGGATAAAAAGGAAATTGATGAATCGAAAGATAAAAAATATCCGGATCTTTGTAGAATATTTCCTGGGTACCATTTCCGTGATGAACATCCCAATCGATTATAAGAATTTTACGAAATCCGTGATTTTGAAGATATCGTGCTGATATCGCAATATTATTAAGAATACAAAATCCCATAATTTTATTATGTCCAGCATGATGACCGGGCGGTCTGAGGAGGGAAAATCCGTTTTTAATTTTTCCATCGATTAGATAATCTGCTAAAACGATCCCTGAATTTGCCGCGCAATAGGCAGCTGTATAAGATTTTTCTGTAAATGGTGTATCGGAATCGAAATAACCTCTTTTTCCACTTGAGATTTCGATTTTTCGCAAATGATCATTAGCATGAACTTGAATTAAAAATTCGTTTGAAATTTCTTTTAATTCGGGTGTTACAAGTGATGAAAAGTAGCTTGTTTTGTTAAGCTTATTCATACATGCTAATAATCTGTCAGGGTTTTCGAAATGCGAAATTCGTGAATCTGAATTGTGGTAAAGAAATTTTTCCGAAAAAATGAAACCAGTTGCCATTTTTATCTCCGAAGAAAATGCCTACTTTTGTTTTTACGATTTGAAAAGAATGAGATTTTTTACTGTTCCTTTAGTTCTAATAGCTGAATTCCGACATACAAAAAGAGAAAAAGTTATTTTTAAATATTTTGATAACGTTAGAATACAGTGAGTAAAAACAAACTATTAACTATTCTTATTTTTTTTGGAACTCTTCCACTTTTTGCCGATTTTGATCTTCCTTTTCCTAAACAAAATTCGAAAAAAAAAATTCCTCACCAAAACGTGCAAAATGTTTTGGAAATTAAAGTCGGATCTCCAATTCATTTCCCCAAAATAGAGAACAAAAACATTTCAAAAGCTGAAATTCAAAACACCTCAGTAAAGTCTAATGAAACTATTGATTCAAAAGTGAAACTTGATTTAAGTACAACTTCTGAAATTGTAACTGCTCAGAATATAGAAAATACGACACAAATAGATCAAACGCAATCCGTTTCAAATACAATAATCCCTAACTTTTCGCGAGGGATCTATATTTCTCAAAGAACTCTAGGCAAACCAAAATTTTTTCAAGAACTCCGACTTAAAGCAAAATTATACGGTATAAATCTGTTTGTAATCGATATTCAACCGAAACCACCTTCTAAAGAAGAGTTAGAGACATTAGTTACGGAAGGTTTTTATCCTGTTGCTCGAGTGGTTAACTTTGACGGAGGGCTTCTGACAGAAAAGCCGTCGGAACAACGTATTACAGCGATTCATCGTTCTGTTCGAGCTGCGTGCCAGTCTGGTTTTCCTGAAATTCAATTGGACTACATTCGCTATGCTGATAATCTGCAAATCAAACTTTCTTATGAGATTCGGTATAAGAATATTTCAGGTATTATTCAAAGAATCAGAAATGAGACCCTCAAATGTGAGAATCTTCCATACCTTGGGGCAGATATTTTTGGTCGGATCCCCTTCAATCAAAACGATATGATCGGCCAGAAAGTGGAAATTTTTGCTCAAGTAGTGGACGTTCTTTACCCAATGTTGTATCCGTCACACTTTTATGGAATGCCAAATCGAATTAAAGATCCTTATCAAACCGTTTATGACGGAACTCTTCTCACTTTAAAACGTTCCCTAAAAACAACGAGGGTGATACCTTATATTCAAGGTTTTAATATGGCCGTAGGTAAATCAGGACTCTCACTTTCCAATTATATCAAAGCTCAAATTAAGGCTTCTTACGAAGGTGGTGCCCACGGATTTGTAGTTTGGAATGCCTGGAATGATTATGAATCTACCTTCCAGGCTTTAAAAGATTTTGATCAAGAACCAAAAAAGTAATTAGATACCTTTAAAGTGAGGTTTTCTTTTTTGTTCGATTGCTTTGATGGTTTCTTTAAAATCAGCGGAGATAAAGTTTCTCGCTTGGGATTCCGCTTCTTTTTTGAGTGCGGCTTCTAACTTATCCCGATCGTATGTATTCTTCTTCAATTCAGAAAGTGCTAATGGAGCGCTTTCTGATAAGGCAATTGCAAACTCGGTAGCTCTTCCCAACACCTCTTTTTGTGGAACGGAATCGTTGCATAAACCCATTCGAAACGCGTCTTCTCCACTTAAAGATTCCGCTAAAAATAAAAGTCGATTCGCCAAATGGGCTCCGAAGAGTTCTTTGACTATGTAGCTGGATCCCATTCCAGGATGAATTCCTAATTTAACAAAGTTAAACTGATATTTGCCTTCATTTGCAAAAATTCTTATATCGCATGCGAGAGTGAGCGAGAAACCGGCTCCGATTGCATGGCCATTTGCGGCGCAGATTACAGGGATGTCCAGCTTTCTGACTGATAAGAATAAATTATAAAATTCAAACATCGATTTCTTATTTGTCTCAAAATCCTTTGTTGAGAAAGACTTTAGTAATTCGAAGTTTCCCCCCGCAGAGAAAATCCCGTTTTTCCCCGTTAGAATCACCGCTCTCGGTTTTTGTTTTTCCGACATTTCCAGTAATCCATCGATGATCTTTTTAAATTCGAGACCCATCTCCCGGGTCATCGAGTTTCTGGATTCAGGATTGTTTAAACTTAGAATCAGGATTTTGCTTCCCGAACCGAGATCGATTGTATCTTGATCTATAAATCCCATTTAGACTGCTTTTTTCTCCAACTCAAAGCTTTCATACCAAATTCTATCGGATACAGTCAACGGTTTTTCTCCGATCCCCATCTGACTATAGTATTCTAAAAGTGTTTCAAGATGAATGACTTCTTCGTCTTCCAGTGTCCAGAAAGTAGAATCAATCGATTTCGAAATCAAGGCCTGACCTCGAACCGAATCCCGAAAATAATCGGGTTTTCCGGAGAAAATTAAATGTGCGGAAATGAGATCAAAACGAATCGTTTCTACGATCTTTTTAAAATCGGATTCCGTTTTCTCAAAATAACGGGATGCGATTTCAGTTTGGAAATAATCCCCCCAAGTCAAAATGTCCGGTTCGACTCCGGTTCTTTCTTTGATCTCGGATAATTTTTTGTCTTCGATAAAAGGAGTAACGGCAAATCTATCTACCAGTTCTTTCAAAGCGATCAAATCGAGAATTTTTCCTGCTGATAGCTTTCCCTGTTTCATCATATCGAATAATTCTGGGTTGAGTTCCGACTTTCTAGTTTCCATACCTTCTTTTTCGGGCTTTTCCGGAAGCTTCCTCGGGATTTTTTTTCCGCAAACTTTGCTTTTCCACGAACTTATGTCTCTATAATTGTGAGCGACTGAATTCCGACCTTCTCAAAGCCGATACTAAGATAGAATTCTTTTTCATCAGAATCAACATTCATGGCAGTCGGAAGATCGGACAGTTTACAGGAACTCATTACTATTCTCGAAACGATGTTTGGAGAAACGATCATTGGTACTGACATCAACCTGGTAAAACATCTCTTTTATTATCTCAAAGCAGATGACGTGGAGTTTCCATTTGATTACGACGGAGATCGATTTTTCGCAGTCGTTGATGAAATCGAAGAAACCAGTGTAACACTTAGAACTCCCGGTGCGGCGCAGGGGCTTACACTTCGAGCTAAGATCAGTTTTGAGATCATGAATATTCTATATCAATTTGAGGTCGTAATTCTCGAATTTTTGGATGGAGGAATTCGCATTCGAATACCGTCGGAACTCCAAGCTGCCTCTTTTCGAAAAAATATTCGTGTTGCAGTCGACGATTTATTTATGAATTACGTGATTCTTTTTCGATCCCTTTCCGGCGGTGGACGGGAAATCGGAAGGAATATTCAAGTGGAACAACGATTTAACAATTTGATGCGGGAAATTAAAAAAGACAATCCGGATCTGCGATTGATAAATATTATGGTTTCAGAATATATTAATACCGTTTCCAGGGAGTATGATATTGTATTCTTTTCCGGAAATCAAAAAGAATCGTTTTTAGAATCCTATCTGCAAAAAACGGATCGTCCTATCTTTATCCCTGATACTTCCTTGATTATCAATTATATTCGGGAACAGGACGATCCCGAGGTCCATAATTACCGTGACGAATACATCCGTATGGTTTTAGAAAACGGCCAGGATTATGCGGATAAATTTTTCCGGGAGTTACAAAAGAAAGAAATTCGCGAATTCTTAATTTCATATATCATTCTTCCGATTCGATTATTTAACGATGTTGTGGGATATATTCGAGTGTATACATCGGCAATGGATCGTTATTCTATCACTTCCTCGCAGGTTGGATATTTGATAGAGCTTTCCGAAATTTTCAGCTATTCGATGACCAAAATTTTCATTCGAGAGGATAATTATCGACACACAAAGGCCGCAACTCGTGTCGTTGATATTAGTATCAACGGACTTTTGTTCGAGATAGACGAAAAAAGGATTTTTCAATATTTAAAAAAACATAATATCATAAAAATGTTTATCCCCGTATCCGAGCGAATCTTAATTCTTAGAGGTGAGGTCGTTCGTTATCTCTCCTCCGGAGATGGAAAATTTCATTTAGGAGTGAATTTTTTCGATTCAAATCCGGATGATATGCTGATTCTTCAGAAATACATCTTCACGAAGACGCGCCGTGTTCTTTCAGAGTGATCCGATTAGACTGGTTGCTTTTAGGAGATATGGATCTCCCTGGACGGAAGCAGGTTTGAAGGTCTTATATTTCTCTAAGGAATTCGAAAGCTTTTCTTTCAAACTTCCCACCTGTTCCGATTCTCCCAAACCGCTTTGTCCCGTTTCCGATATGAGTTCTACGACTTTGTCGATATAAAGTTTAGAAATCAAAAGGTAAATTCGGTAATCGGAAGGGGCGAGTTTTTCAGCGCCCTTTGCCAATTTTTCGGAAACTTCATAGTAAATATCCGATTTTTTTCTTTTTTGAGAAGCAGAGGCGGAGGATTTGCCGGGTTTCGATTCCTCCCTATAAAAATAGTAGTAAGTCGTTGCGGAGTTTATGAGAAGTTCTGAATCTTCTTTTGTAAGTTTAAAGGCCTCTTGGATGACTTCCATCGATCGGGAAAGAATTGTAGAGTTCTTAAATCCTTCCGTTTCATATTTATGATTTAGATAATCAATGTATTCGGTGTAAAACTCAAGTTCTTCTTGAGAATTTCCAAAACGTTTTCGATTTTTCCAGGCCATCGAAAATTCGGAACCTGCAGAAACGTAACCTTCCCCTGTCTTTTTGTAGAGAAGACCCAGTCTAAAATGACCCATAGGAGAGGATGGGTCCAAATTGATCGTATGTTTATAGGAGCGAATCGATTCTGCGATTTCATTTCTCGAAAGGTGATAGTCTCCTTTTTTTCTCTCCACGATTGCGGGTTCGATTTTTTCGGAAACTAAGGGCGCCGCCACCATGAGGTTTCTGTCTTTTACCAAACCTAAGTTTCCGATTCCTCTGGCTCTTTTTCCGATAAACGAGGTTTGAAAAATGGATTTGATTTCGATCTGCGCAACTATGTTTCCGTTTTTATAGTATTTATGATCGAAATCTTTTTCTATGAGATAGAGAATTTGTCCAACTCGAAGACCGGGATCGTAATTGATTTTGATTGTGACCAAATCGGCTCTTGTGTCCACACCGATATCGAGATTCTTATTCTTTCCCTCTTCTTCGATGGGTTTGACTTTATCATAAAGAACGGTCTCTCCAACAAGAATCATCCTTTCCATTTCAGGTTTACCTGGTTCTCGAAATGCAAACACGAATTCTCGAGCCTCTTGGCTTTTGAAAGAAACGGCATAAAAAAGAATCAGAAAAAGAATACGAAAGGATCTCACTCTCCAAAGATCGGTCGATTGAACGATCCGCCCGAAAAAAAAAGATTCCTTTTTTAAAAGCCTCATCTTGAAAATTAGGGGAGAATGTATAGTCTCATTTAAAAATAGAATTCTTAGTGTCTGAGTACAATCGCAACTCAGGGTTTTAAACTTTCAAATGAGGAAAGTTTTGGATGAGAGTGTTCCGGTTGTTGATGATTTCCGGGGCGTTCTAAAACCGCCGTTTTGAGTCCGGCTGTCGTTGCGGCATCCGCTTCTTCCTTGATGTCAGTAAAAAATAAAATCTTTCCGGGTTCGAGTTTCAGATTTTCCGCAATTTTTTTGTAACTAACCGATTCTCTTTTGCCTCCCACACCGGTGTCGAAATAAGCGGAAAAGTAACCGGTGAGATTTCCGGATTCTGAATACTCAAAAATTAATTTCTGAGCTTGAATACTTCCTGAAGAATAAACCGCGGCTTTTTTTTGTGAAATTTGAATTCTTTTTAAAAAGTCGGGAACATCCGGAAACATAGAACTTTTGAGCTCTCCGTTTTCGTATCCTGTTTTCCAAATTCTACCTTGGATTTCTTTCAAGGGACCGCTTTTTCTGTCCACGGAAACAAGATATTTGCAATACTCGCTCAAATCTACTGGAGAATTTGAAATCGTTCCCGAATACATTGTGTCTTCTTTGGCTTCCCGGATCAGTTGTTCGATGATTTCTTCTTGCAGGTTTTCTGTCTGAAAATAGGAATCAAATTTACGAACCGCATACGGAAAAAGAATTTTATGTACGAATTCGATGGGAGTTGTCGTTCCTTCGATGTCGAAGAGATAGAATTCAAAAAATCTAATGTCCAAATTACGCAGCCTCTCTTATTTTTTTTGCTTCTTGGACCAAATACTCATGTACATTTTTCTCGTCTTTTTCAAAATTCCTCAATACGATCAGCCAAAAAAGCGCGCAAGGAATCCAAAACAAAACCGAAATGGAAAGTCCGAGCGAACGATCACCGGGGACCAAACCTAAAATCAAGGCGCTCATCGCAGGTCCCAATCCTTTTCCCAGATCATCGGTAAGATTATACAATGCAAACATGCTACTTCTATTTTTGGGAATATTCACGTTGATAAGGGTAGCTCTTACGTTCGGTCCCGTGACCGAGATGATAAATCCCGTGACGATATTGACGACTATAAAAAGTCCGGAATTGGCCACGTTATCCGCCTTTAATAGATAGATACAAGGAAGAATTCCGAGAAAGATACTCGTCATACAAAAGATGGGAAGATATTTCTTTTTGTAGTTATAAATTTTCTGTCCGATGATTCCACCGAAAAAGGTTCCGGCAAATACTCCGATGGCGGCGTATGTGAGAAGCATGGTGGCGGTCGCTTTATCGAGACGATATACGGTTTCGTAGTAATCGACCAGAAAAACGAAGAATACTCCCCAAGGAACACACCCCGGAATCCCCTGTAAAAAGATTCCGATATTTGTTTTGTTTTTAAAAAGGAGTCTAACGTCACTCCATTTTAAATGGAAACTTTCCTCCGGGAACTTTTCCGCGATACCGGACCATTCGGTTTCTCCTCCGCCTCGAATCGGTTCCTTACAAAACATCCAATAGATAATCGCAAAAAAGAAGGAAGGAATGGAGAGATAGATAAAACTCATTCTCCATCCGTTGATCGGATCCGCATTGCCTAAAATTCCACCTAAGAGTTGGCCGACACCCAATCCGATTCCCATAGAAAGGGAAACATAAGCGGCCGCGGTCGATCTGGACTTTTCGGAAAAATAATCCCCGAGTACGGTGAAAAGAAGGGGAAAAATTCCTCCGAGTCCGAAACCGGTGAGCGTTCTATAGACCATAAACTCCGGATAACTCGTCGCAAATCCGGAAAGAAAACAAGGTATTTCTCCTAAGAAGACTGAAAAGATAATCAACTTCTTTCGGGAATATTTTTGAGACAGATACCCCATACTGACGGAAACGGCGCCGCCTAATATAAAAAATAAAATCGGAATTACTCCGCCGATATACCAGTCGACATCTTCTTGGCTGTTTAGACCGAAAGAGGCGCCGATGTTTTTTAAGTTAGGCGCGATTAGGTTCTGATCCGCAAAAAGAAAGAATGACATCCCCATGATCATCCAGAACGCGAGGATCGCATTCCAGCCGTGATTTGCAAGTTCGCCCAATCCGAAAAAACGAAGTAGGCTTTGTTCCGAGGGTCTTTTTTCCATATTCTCTCCGGGTCCCATCTATTTAAGAATGAATTCCAAACAATGGAGAGAGCGGAGTAAAACTCAAGGAATCTTTGGTGTAGAACTTCACATTTTATCATTCATCGATAAGTTGTTTTGTCTTTAACGAGACATAGAATTCTGGAACGTTCTCGATTGAAATCAGTTCTAAGAAAAAGAGTTCTTTCTTTTGGAGATTTCGAATATTTAGTTGACCCCTATCCTTTTAATGATTCCTTTCTTTCAAACAAAATGGTTTCGCTATGAGCTTTCATCACAAAGAATACTACATTCTATCTAGTTTCGATAAATCAAAGTTATATTGTCAATCTTGGACAAAACCGAACGCAAATCGATTGATGATTTTTCATCACGGTTTTGGAGAACATAGCGGGCGTTATACGAACTTGATTCGCTACTTTGCGAAGAGTGATATCAATTTTTATTCTTTTGATATGAGAGGAAACGGACGTTCGGAAGGGAAGCGGGGACACTCCGACTCCTTTGATCAATATGTTAGGGATCTTTCCGATTTTGTAAAAGAGGTTCTCAAGAGGGAACAGAAGGATCGTTTTTTTCTTTTAGGACATGCTTTGGGCGGAGCAGTGGCGCTTCGTTATTCTCAAGAGGGAATCAATCAGGACAGTATCCTCGGATTGATCCTTAGTTCCCCTGCTTTGAAGGTAAGAATGGACTTCAAAAAGCGTCTTAAAAAAATTACCGCAGGCTTTTTGAGTAGGGTTACCCCTGCTACAATCGTTGAAAACGCACTGGATCTCCGGTATTTATCTCACGATCCCGAAGTCATCGAAGCATATCAACAGGATCCTCTTGTCCACGAAAAAGTTTCCCTCCAAATGCGTTCGGAACTTTTGGAGATTGGTCCGAAGTTGATCAAAAATGCGAACGTTCTTAGATGTCCGGTTCTGATTCTTCACGGTCAGGAAGACGGGCTCGTGGATGTAAACGGTTCCACTGAACTTTATAAACATTTGATATACAGAAATAAAAGAATCCGACTTTATCCTGGATTGTATCATGAATTGATGAACGAATTTCCGGAGCACCGAGAAGGGGTTTTTCAGGACATTCAATCCTTTTTAGAAACGATCCTTCGTGAAAAAATTTCTTTGAACGTCAAGACCCCGTCTTTAAAAAAGAATTCTGCGGGAACCGGAAAGAAAAAGAGCGTGGTGACCGTTCGAAATTCTTAAATCTTTTTGTAAACAAACACAAAAGATAGCGTAAACAAAAATCCAAGGATTGCAACCAACCCTAAAAGAGAACGTTCCGTCGTCGGGAACCAGGTTCCGTTTTCAATCTTTCGATTGACTCTTTCCGTTTCCATTTCAACGGGAGCACCTCCGGAAACGGAAATAGAAACCTCGTATTTTGGGGAAGGATATCCTACTTTAAACGCCCTCATATCCGATGGAACGTCTTCCTGGATTTTTTCTTGTTTGGATGCTCCGATAAAGGACACTTCCATATCTCCCGGTTTTGAAAACACTGCCCTGAATCCTTCGTCCTTTTCGGCGAGCATTCTATCCTTGAAAGTTACGGTAGAAAGATTGCTTGCGGGAATTATATAAGAAATTTGTAATTCTGAACTTCCTGGAAGAATTGCCCTGTCCAAAAATTTTCCGTTGGCTCCGTCCTGGAGCTGGAGTGGTATCGCCATTTTTGATTCGCCTTGGGTGAGTTGGCCGACTATTTCCGTCGCTTCGGAAGGAACAAAAATTTCAAAAGGATTTTGTTCATCCTGATAACTCTTGGGTGGAATCGTATTGTTGGAGATAAGATAAACTTTAAAAACTCGCAGGAAGTCTTTTCCTCTCGAAATTTGCATCGCGGATCTGGTTCTTACAAGCGATTTGTCTTTTGTCTTTTCATAGACTGTTATTTCCTGAACCGCGGAACGCATCACAGGAACGGGCGGAATCATTTTGTTATAATTGACGCCCGCGTATTTTACCTGAATCAGTAAAGGGGTTTGATCCGGAACCGTAGTTTTGGGAATTGTAAAGGAGCCTTTTGCGGGACCGAGTTCCTTGATCGGAATCATACCTTGTTGAAGAGCGATAAGGCGTAGAGATTCTATGCTTCCCTCTTTGCCGGTCGTTCCGTTTTTGATGCGAATCTTAAGTTCAACTTCCTCGGAAAAGAGGGAAGCTTGCGCGAATAATAATAAGGATAGAATCGTAACAAATGGTTTCATCTCTGGCTCTAAAGGTCAGTATTATTCCACCCTTCTAAAAAGAAAATCCTTTACATTCGCTTTTAGTGTCGTAGTTTGTATTCTCTTTGAATCAGAAAATCGGTCCGATTGGACTTTCGTGAGGAATGCTATGACGAGTTGGTTTCGAAAAATTTTGGCGGTTCTTGGAATTCTTTTCGGATCCTTTTTAATTCTCATCTATTCGATTACCTTTCATCCGGATGCTGCGCAACCCGCGGATGTAGATTGCAAAGAAGGTGCTCCGATTTTAAAGACGGATTCTAAGATTAAGATTTTAGTATGGAATGTTCAGTATCTCGCCGGAAAAAAAAGGGTTTTTTGGTATGACGTTCCGAACAGTGACGGACCGGATATCGGACCTTCAAGGGAAGAAATCGAAGAGACTCTTAAAAAAATCACCTCTTATATCCGTTCCGAAAAACCGGACGTGATCTTATTACAAGAACTGCATGACGGAGCCAAAAATACGTTTCAAGAAAATCAATTGAACCGTATTCTTTCTCAGATTGATCCTTCGTATGTCTGCACGAGCGAAGCGTTTTACTGGAAGTCCCTTTTTGTTCCGCACCCGAAAGTTTTGGGAAGTGTGGGAATGAAACTCGCCACCATTAGTAAATATAAAATTTCCGATGGAATCCGACATTCTTTGCCCTTGATGCCTGCCGATCCGATTTCGACTCAGTTCAATTTAAAAAGAGCGATTCTTCAAAACGATTTTCCGATCGAAGGAGGAGACAAGTTTACCGTTTTGAATACTCACTTAGATGCGTTTTCTCAGGGAACGGATACGATGCATAGACAAGTGGAAACAATCTCCGGACTTTTGAAGGAATTGGATTTTGCGGGCCATTATTGGGTCTTGGGAGGTGATTTTAATCTTTTACCTCCCGGGTTTGATCGTAAGTCTATGCATCCAAATGGCGCGTTTTTTTATTCGGATGAACAGGAAATCAAACCTCTCTTTGATCATTGGAATTCGGCAATTCCATTAGATATTTTGAATGGACCTGAAAAAGCAAAATATTACACTCACTTATCAAACGATCCGGCGATCGGCAAGCCGGATCGGACCATCGATTATATTTTCTATTCCTCCAATCTGAGACAGGCCGGATATAGAGTCGATCAGAGTGAAAATGCCTGGACCATTTCCGACCACTTCCCGCAGATAGGGACATATGTCTTGAAAAATTGATTTTGAGGAATTGGGAATCTGTTGTTCATACTCGATTCACATTCGAAATTGGGACGCGGATTTGATTTGAAATTCTCTTTGAAATTTCAAAAATCGAACCAATCTCGATAATCTAAAACGCTAAACGGGTTCGGATCGAATTCTAATCTTCGAACGACCTCGTGATTGCGCAGATCAAGTAGCTGGATATATCTGTAATAGCTGTGAAATGTGGGAGCTCCCTCATTCATGGTTTGCACGACAGAATCACCGACCCCAACCTCATCCAGCCATAGAAGATAATTGAATAAATAACATCGCGATACTCCGTGCGCCTGGGCGAGAATACCCAACAAAGCCCAGCTTCCTGAACCGACACGAGCGTTGATTCTTTGCAGTCTCTCTTGACCGAAATTCGATTGATAAAGAATTTTGCCCGCTTTTGAACTCAAACGTTTTGTGGAAGCAATGTATTTCGCGTATCTTTTTAAAAGATCAGGCAGTTTTTTGGGGAGATTTCGTCGCATCTTTTCATCAAAGCGATTTAAGGTTTTTTTCGGAAAAAGTAGAGTCACAACGCCGAATTTTTCTTCCCGCAAAGCGGAACGAATTTCGTGGTCCGAATTTAAAAGTAGAGTTCCCATACTAAAAACGGTTCCCGAATTCTTACCAAGGAAAACAATTTATCGAAAAAATCACCTTCAACAAGAATTATAATCGTTCTAGGTTTGCCAGAACCGATTGAGGTTGCCAAGACGAGTGCCCAGAATTCCCTGGATGAAGATTTTCTTTTTGGGAAAGAAGAAACAATCCAAACGTCCTTTTCCAATAGAGAGTTCCATTATACACAATCGATATCGATTTTGGAAAAGAAACGTATGAGACCTTTTAGAATTTTAGGCATTCAACAGATCGCGGTGGGCGGGGAAGACAAAAAGAAACTCGAAACTTTTTGGGTGGATATACTCGGTCTGGAAAAAACAGGAACTTTTCGGAGTGAAAAGGAAAACGTGGACGAAGATATTCTCAGAATGGGCAAAGGTCCTTTTGCCGTGGAAGTGGATATCATGCAACCGATCGATGTAAACAAAAGCCCGAAGGTTCACGATCCAAAACTCAACCATATCGGACTTTGGGTGGATGACATTCACAAAGCGGTAGAATGGCTGACCGCAAAAGGGGTTCGATTTACGCCGGGCGGAATTCGAAAGGGAGCGGCGGGATACGACGTATGTTTTATTCATCCAAAAGCAAACGATGAATTCCCGTATTCTTCGGAAGGCGTTCTTGTGGAATTAGTGCAAGCGCCTGAGAATGTAATCGCGGCTCTGAGTTGAGTCATTTCCGATCTATACTGGAATTTTTTTAGTAGAATTGGAAATAGATTTAGATTATCACCACCAACCCCAAAAAGCTGAGAATGAGGTCTTTTCTTCGAGTTCTGGTAAAATCTCGTTTAGTAAGTAAGTTCGAATTAAGACTTCCATTTCTTTGGTAAAAAAAGATTCTTCTTTTGGGCGAAAAAAATCGTAGGATACAAATGTAGGGTTGAGAGGACTTTCGAAATGAAAACCGCGGCAGGAATAGTTTTCAAAATTTAAGGATCTCAATAATTCGTTCAATTTTGAGTTTTTAGATTCTACCAAATATCTAACTGCACAAGATCTTCTTTCATTGCTTAGGTCTATGTATTCCGATATGAAATTATATTGTGGTTGAAGTTCGCGATCATGAGCAGAGTCATGTGACCGAACTCTTGGAGAAAATCCGGCTTCTAACAGTTTGGGAAGAATTCCAATTGTATTAGCATATTGCTGATAGAGGCTTAGCGTTTCTGCTAGAAAAACCGGAGTATTTAAGGAATTATATTCTTCTAAAAGATAAGAGAGAATTTCGGGGTTTTGAGAAGCGCTTTGTAATTCTTCTAAGCCGATTTCGGCTCCATTTGCTACAACTTCTTTGACATTTGCTATTTTTTGAGTTTGGATTGCTTCCAAGAGTTCATCCTTAAAACGATCTGCGGCTCCGTATTGTAATAATAATGTTTCTAAATCTTTGAGGTTGTGGTTTCTTACCGCTTCGAGCGCGGTGATATATCCGAACTTATTTATAGATTTCGATTTGCGTCCCCAGAGAAAACAATTGGGACTTGCGCCCATCTTTAATAAAATAGGCAATTGTCTTTGGTAAATTTCATGATCATAGTATTTTGATTTAGGATACAAAGAATGGTCAATCATCGCCTTTACGGCATTGCAAACTGAAGACAGACTGCCGTGTTCAAACGTCATCCATTCTTGGCGTTTCGGTTTGATTCCTGCATTTTGCAGTAATTCATATAACTTCTGTTCAATCGCTATGTCTTTACAATTGGGGAGAACAGACCAATAGAAGGCACCATCTTGTTTTTTGTTTTCATAAAAACCATCTTTCTTTTTTAAAATCCTTTCCAGTATATCCAACCTGCACTCTCTCAAAGGAGTGAGCAAAAATGAGGGATCGTTTTGTTTCTTAACAAATTGAATCCATTGCTCCAAAGGTTTTGTGTCATCGGAGGAGGGTGGTTCTCTGAAGTGATACCAAACTTCGATAGGCGGATCTGCGTATTTTTCAATTAAAAGTTTTAAAAGAGAAAAATCCTTTAATACGATGACCTCTTTCCAAAGAAGATCGCCTAGGTGGTCTTGTTTCGGAAGTTCTAAAACCGATTGAAATATTTGAAACATTAGATCTTTAGGTAATTGTTTGTCGATGCCTGAAATATTTAAAAATTGTAAAGTAGTTACGGGACTTTTTTGACTCAACGATAGAACTTTGGCTTCATACTGTTTCGTTTCCCAAGAATGAAACTTGGAAAGTTCTTCTAACGTATTTATATATTTGATTGCGGAAAGTCCAAATCGGCTTGATTTCCAAATCGAGCGATGGTTTATTTTGTTTGCAAGAATGTATTTATAAAAATGTTTCGATATATATTTTCCATGTCGAAATAACAGTAAAGTAGAGATACTTCCATCTTTATATTCTCGATCCAATGGCATTCCGTTTTTTAAAAGCAACTCCATTGTCTCCACCCAAAAATCTAACATATTATCCGTCCTATACTCTGGGTTATAAGTGGCGGATTCAAATTCAGAATCGAGATAATACAGCGCGTCTTTTCCGGATGCGTCGATCAGATTTGTTTTTGCTTGATTACGCAATAGAAACCGAATCGCCTCTCCGTTTCCAAATTTCAAAGCATTCATCAAAGCGGTGAAACCTGTGTTTGTCCGCGCATTTACATCCGCACCAGAATCCACTAGATATTTAAGAAATTTCTCATTACATCTTCGAGCTCCGGCATGAATTGGTAAAAACCCTTTTTTTGACTGCCTATTTAGATTTATTTTCGCTTCGTGAAGTATGCGTAAAATTGGTAGAGAACAAAGATCGGCGGCAATGATGAGGGCATTAAAACCGGAGTGTGTTTCGGCATACGGATTTGCTTTGGTTTTTAGTAACAGGCGTAAAACTTCTACATTCAATCCGAATGTGGCAGTGATGATCGGAGTTTCTCCGCGAGCGTCGGCGAGATTCGGATCGGCTCCTTGAGCGAGTAAAAAGCGGACCATGGGAACGTCGTTGTTCCAAACCGCCTTGAGAAGTGGCGTCTCTCCCAAGAAAGGGTCTCTTGGATCCTTGGTATCAACGGATGCTCCTTTGGTAAGTGCTTTTTTTGCCAATCGAATGTTTCCATGAATCGACGCGGAAAGCAGTTTTCGGTTTTCTCGACTGAGTTGTTCTCCAAGGATAGGGTTTATAAAGAGTAAAAAAATACAAATCATCATCAGTGAATTTTGCATTCGATCTTTGTATTTTAAAATAGGATATTTCCAGCCACGCATATAACTTTGTATCGTCAAAATAAAAAATTCAATTAGGGCGTTTGTATTTATATTAGAAATAAAAAATTTCTTTGTCGATACCTTGTAAATTGTATTTTTTATGAAATGCGCGTGTATTTCGGCTTAAAAATAAATGAGGGCTTGTCCTAAAATCTGACTGTATTTGGATTTCAAATTAGTTTTGAGTGAACGAGATTGTCGCTAAGAGGATGGATTGCGTTAGCGATCATTCTTTCGAATCAAACAGAATCCCCGGAAATACGCTACCAATGTCTAAAAGTAGATCTATTCTTTATCGAAAATGGATCTTGGTTGTGAACAGCAAATTTAATAAAAAACAGCCCTCCGATATCGGAAGGCTGTTTTAAAGTTATTCTTTGTAATCTCAATCCTTTTTCCCGGTTATGGCAATTGAGGAGGCTCTTGATCGCAATCAACAAATGTGGCCACGTCGTCTGAGGTCAAAGGATAACTATCCGTAAACCCGGTCGCATTTCTTCTTGCGACAACGCGCACATATCTTGTCGAGGTTACTTCTACAAGTTTTGAAACGACTGACAAAGAACTGTTAAACGAAGGTAAAGTAATTACCCCAGAACCGAAACTCGCAACAGGGGAAGTGGAAATCGTATATATGTAATTGGTTCCACTCGGGGCTCCCGCGGGTCGATTCCAGGTGTATGTATTTCCTGCGCAGTTTCTATTGACTGAAATATTCGTAGGCATATACGTTCCATTGCTAGCAAGACTTGCCGGTGCGTCTAATGGGGCAAATAAAAGCCGATCGGAAAGACCGTTGCTGACCCCTCCAACAAGATTTCGTGTGCTTGTTTCTATCAGTCTTTTTCTTGCTTGAGCTGGAGTTGCCTGTGGATTGGCTGCGAGAAAAAGCGCGACTGTTCCGGATGTAAGTGCTGCAGGAAAGTATGTCCCCGTTGCAGGAATCGTTTGGCCGTTTAAGCCTATTACAGAAACCTCGGACCCTGGAGCATACAGATCGACACAAGCGCCATAATTACTATTTGATTGAAGAGTACCACTGTCTGTAACACCTCCTACAACAAATGCATTGGAAGCATTGGCTGGAAATGAGTAAGAACAGAAAAAACTGTCCAATTCGAAACCAGCATCTCCTGCTGCTCCAACTACCATGATATTTCTGTTTGTGAGATTGTTAACTGCCGATTTCGCAGGACCATAATCAAACCCCCAGATTGGGTCACCAAGATTGTAGTCAAAATGAGTGAGCCCCAAATATACGGTTTCGAGCTCTGCTCCGTCGTTGTTAGCGACCCAATTCATAGCCGAAACGACCTTGCCCATCGATGAAGAACCATTGCAGTCAAAAATTCTTACCGGATGCAATTGAGGTCTTGCGATTCCTTTTGTATTCCCTCCAATCAAGCTGGCTTCCGCGGTTCCTACTCCTATACCACAATCGTCTGTCCCCCTTCCATCATTTACGAAAGTTGTACCTCCAGATACTCTTCCTGCAAATTCAGCCAATGAGGCTTTGATTCCTGAGCCGATTACGTATACATGAACGTTACTCGCATTGAGAGCCCAGTTATAGGTTCCGTTTAGAGTGAAATTACGTTGGTCGACTTGGTCTTTTGCCCAAGAGTCCGTTGTCATGCTAAATTCTGTACTAGGTTGCCCGGAAGTGGCAGTATGAATTGGGCTTCCCATTTCTGTTTTAGCTTGTTGAACTGCATAGTTTGCAGTAATGTATTCGACTCTCGGATCTTTTTCAATTGCAGCGATTTGTGTATCGTTTGCCTTGATGAATAAGCCGTTAAGTGCTGATTGAAACACATCGATAGTTTGAATCTGATAGGTTGCTTCCCATTCGGATGCAACCGATTGAGCATTGATTTGATTTGTATTTGCTGAGACAATTTCATTAAATACCACAATATATTCTCCCTCGATTCTTCCTGGTGCTTTTAGGCTTCGGATTCGAGGCAACTCAACCGATGATTGTAATGATCTCCCATCAATCCCTGACATCACGTTAGATAGATTCGAAGATGGCAAAAGATTGAGCCATATTGAATCGGAATTTTGGTTTGAATTCGGCGAACCCAAACACGAAACAAATGTTGCTATCGTGATCCCTAAGAAGATCGTTCTTATTTTACTGTGTATCATATTGATCCTTTCCTTAATTTAACAAATCTTTGACAATCTTTTCTCATTTAAGTCAACACGATTATTTTTTTAATGGCCTATTTGGAATTAAATTGACCTAAGTTGGAATGAAAATGGAATAATGGCGATTAATAAGCTTAATAATGTTAAAATATTGTCTATTAATTTGTTTAAAAAGCCAACTAACAGACAGAAAGCGATACGAGCGATTGAGGAGGAGTCGGAGCGAGGGAGCTTCTTGACGAGTTGATTTAAGGAAAAGACCCTAAGGAAGAGTGATTTACGAAGGAGAATTCAGAAGTAATTTACAATCGCTTCTGGAACAAACGATATGTGAGAAATAACGCAGCATTTTGGGTATTTGGTTTTCATTTTTTCTGAAATCCATTGACTCATTTTTTAAAATTGTATCCCTGTTTTGAATGTGAAGAATCTCCTCAATCAAGATTTATCGTCGATTTCGAAACGAGTGGAGCCGAATCACTCCACCCCAAAAAAATCCTTCGAAAACGAAACAATTTGATTTACTGAAACTCTTTTGCTGTTGGTTCCGCTGGTCCGCCTTCTTTTGTAGTAGTGCTCAGCAGTTTTCCAGAACGATCAAATTCATACCGAGTCAACCACCATTGATGATTCAAACCCGTACCTCGATAGGTCCATTTAAACCAAACGAGCGCGTCTTTCATCCCTTCAATCGAAAGAGTTTTTTTCCCTGCTCCATACAAATAATAATTGTACATCTTATTTTCTCTAACTACAGCTAACTTTCCTTCAGGAAGAACCTTTTTATAAGGCTCAAGTTTTTCTTCGATTCTCGCTAATTCTTTTTTCTTTTCTTCCGCAATGATATCATCTGTCGCGTCCGAAAAAACCTGAGTTCCCGTTAGAATTAGGAAAGTCGTCACTATAAAAATCACCGATTTCATTTTTATCTCCTCTTCTGATTTTCAGAAATTGAAGTATTTATTCCTGAGTATGAATTGTCAATATCGTATGTAAACACAGGAACCAAATTACCCTCTACGAGAATCAAAATTCATTTTGATCGAGAAAAGGCGCTTTTTCTTGGACTAAAAGTCGATCTTCGATTGATTTTCAGATCGGATTTGCGCTTTTAATCAACGTTTTAATTCACATTGGAATGATTTTAGACCGAACGTTGGAATGTAAAAAACTCAAGTATTGAATTATAAGAAACCTTCTTTTTATTTGTATATCTCCCTTTATATTGGTATTTTATTGGAAATAAAAAATTTCTTGTTTGTCGTTTATGAATGAGCGTTTTAATTTCATACCGAATCAATCTGAAATTAGATCACCAATTCGGAAATAGAGATCCAAGAGTTTCTTTTTGGACTTTCAGACGACATCCGAACAAATTCTGTAATGAGCGATTTGTATATTTGCATCAAATTTTGGCGAACACTCAATGATTTTTGAAATTGTTCGATGAGATTCTAAAGGATGGATGATGAATTGTTTGATGAGATTTTAGAGAATCGATGATAAACCTTTTAGGGAGATATAGACACTCTTTACAAATGAGAAAGATTCTGTTTTTTTCTGCACCCTGATTCTGATTTTAGGAAACGCAAGTTTGGTTGCAAAAGAAGAAGAGATCGTATTCAATGCGGATCTGATTGTAGAAGCAAAATTGGATTCGTTTGGAAATATATATATCGAACCGGGCGATTCCCGATTTAAAAAGTTTAGAGCGTCTTTTGGAACAACGCAGAGATGCAGAATCGATTCCAAAAAATTGAGAATCGGTCTTTTGAAAACAATGAATGAGTGATTTTTTATACAGGTGATCGCATGAAACTCATACTTTCTATCTTTGTGTTCTTTTCTTTTCCTGCTTTTCTTTTGAGTCAGGATCTTTCGATTGAAGACAGACGGTTTTTATCCGCAGCGATCAACGGGAACCTTCTGATGGCAAAACGCGCGTTGGACAACGGCGCCTCAGTCAATGTAAGGGACCCGCGCGCGAATTATTTGGAACAAACCCCTTTTATCAAATCCGCTTGGAACAATGACGTTGGGTTTGTTCAATTACTCTTAGAGCATAAAGCGGACGTGAATCTTGCCGATAGCGAAGGGCAAACCGCTCTGATTATGGCAGTCTATGGACTAAGCGTCGAAGTAGCAAAATTACTTTTAACAAAAAAAGTCGACTTGTATGCGGAAACAAAATCCGGATTGAGTGCCGCGATTATTGCTTCTGATTTATGTTCTCTACCAATGTTACGGATGCTAAAAGAAGCCGGAGTGGATTTAAATCGCGCTACCAAAAAAGGTTACCGACCACTTTATGTAGCGAGCAGTCGTTGCAATCGTAAATTCCTAAAATATATCATTGAATCGGGTGCGGATGTAAACGCTATTGCAGAAGACGGTCAAACGGCTCTTTTTAAAGCGGCTAAATCTGGAAATAGGGATGCGCTTGGAATATTATTAGAGCGCGGGGCATCTGCGAAACAAATTGATAAAAGAGGTTACAATGCGTTTTATTATCTTCGATCGATAGGACAAAAAGACGTGACGCTTGTAGAGCAGTTTTTAAAGGCTGGCCTGCGTTTGGATCAGGAATATCCCGATGGAAAAAACGTTCTTATGCATTTATTATCGTGTGGGGATTTTTGGCTTACTTACGCCGAAAGCAAAAATTTTGATTTAAACTCTAAGAATCGTTTTGGGTTATCTGCATTCGAATATTTGAATACAGAAAAAATTAAATTTATTGATAAAAACACTTCTACTCCCGAGTTCGAGAAAGAAATTACCGTCTTTGTGGATAAACGTCCGTTTGCCGCATTGCAGATTTCTTATCTATCGATGCGTTTACCGGAATCTAAGGAATTGCTCCGAACGTTACTATTATCGATTTTATCAACCCCAAGACGGGTGAATCTTGGAGCGCTCGATTCTAAGCTTTGGGAATTGGGATTTGCAGTAAACGATCCTGAAATTTTGAAACAACTGTTTGAAAAATATCCGGATCCACCGATTGGTTTTTGGAATTTGCTGCCTTCTTTTCAAAAAAAATATCAATTCATATCGAATCCTAAAATTCCCGAAGATTCTTTTCTTTTGGATTTGTGGCTTCGTTCTGTTGAAAAAGAAGGACCGATATACGATGACAGTTCTAGGATACCGCGTCAGTTCGACGTAAATCAGGCTTTAGATACTGCAGCCCGTGAATGTCGAGTTGATATACTTGAGAGGTTATTGAAAAAAAAGCATTTATTCAAATGGAAAAATTATTCTTCAGAATTAAATGACTTTTTAGAAAACAATCAATGCGAGGATGAAAAAAAGAAAAATCGAATCCTACAATTGCTCTTACAAATAGGGGCGGACCCCGGAAGAACCAATTGGATTTGGTATTCCCCTATTTGTTCGATCTTGCAGTCCACAATTGAAAGCGGTGTAAAACAAGCTGGGACTTTTTTGTTCAATGATATCGATAACGTTTCGTATCAGAAAAATAGAAAAAAATTACTGCAACTTTTGGAGATCGGAGGAAACCCAAATTGTTTACTAGCAGATTATGAGACGGACGAGGTCAGTACCGCTTTAGAAGTAGCGAAATTTTTTCGGATGAAGGATCTCGTGAAAATTCTAAACGATTTCGGAGCACAGGAAACGTTCAGAAGCGAACTGAAACTGGCGATTGTCAACTCTGATTTGGAAAGGATCAAAGAGTTGGTGAGTCGAGGAGCAGTGATCGGTTATAAAGAATTAAAATCAGCCAGCGGATATGATCATCGTAAAATTTTTCCCTATTTATTGGATTCTTACAACGCTTTGGAACTACCTTTGATTTTGAATCTAATTTTCAAAGGCGGAACTTGGTGGGATCCATATAAGTTCGTAGATAGTTTTTCATTTAAAGTGCGTAGTCATGGTTATGAGGAATGGGGTTGGGTGGTATCGATTTTCAAAGGAGACGCATTGGAAGAGACCGTTCATGACGTGTATAGTGCAAGAGCTAAATGTGCGTATTATTATTTAATTAAATATAGAGATATACATTACCAAGCCTTTGTATCGGCATACCGCGATTCCAGAGAATATTCTTGTCGCGGTTTTCTTTCTTACCCCACTTGGGACAAATCTACAGAGAACATAAAAATTAATTTTTTCAAAAAAGAGCACGAGGAGACGATCAGTAGATACGGTTTAAAGAAAATTTTTCCAGAAATGGAAGAAGAACACTATTTTTATTATGCACCTGACTTAGATACGTTGATGAAAAACGAGTCTTTTGATTGGAGTTTTTGATTTTATAGAATGTTATTTTATCATTAGAAAAAAATCGAATGTTTATTTACGTTTAGGTAATACTTTTTATTTAATATTTATTTTATGTGCCTTTTGGAAGCGGCGATATAAAATTAGAATAAACGAATGCTGCTTTAATTCGAAAATGATCGATGTATTTACTGGGTAGAGGAGTTATGAGAAAATTATTTGTAATTCGACAAAGTATTTCAATTAGCTTTTTTCTGTGTGCTCTTATTTTGCCAGGAAATCAAGACGTCTTTGCTTCAACGGTGATCCACTGTTCGATCGGCACTCTATTATTTCATTCCGACGTTATCGTGGAAGCTAAGTTAGATTCGGATCCTTTTCAAACTGTGGCCGTAAAAAAGGTCTATTATGGGCCGTTAAAAATGGAAGATAAGATAAATCTCCCGCTTGTTCATCGACTGACGCACTTTGTTCACGATCATGATCCCGCAAACAGAAATATTTCTGTTAAAAATGGAACTTTGCTTTTGTTTTTGCAATGGGATTCACGGCAAAATGATTACTATCCTAAAATCTGTCTTGCATCCGGTGTGATGTGGATTCATGAGAATAAAATATATAAATATATGCAACCTTGGAGCTGGGCTAATTATTTGCTTCTTCTGTCTGAGACAATCGCAAATAGGGAAGAATTAGATCTTCTCTTAGAAGAAGGCATGAAAAGACGAGTTGAATTCGAGCGTATTTCTGCGTTAGGTGATGTTGATCTGAAAATTGAAGGTTTAAGCAGCTTGTTGCGATCTATCGAACCTGAGTATTGTTATGCTCGAGCCGCGGACGAATTAGTTCTCCTTGGGGAGAAAGCTCGTGAGATTGTGCGTGTTGAGTTTGGTCGGTCCGAAGTTCCGATGCATAGAAAACGGTTACTATATGCTTTAACTTCGTTTCAAGACGAACAATCTTACTTTCTCTACAAATCAGTGATAGAACGTTCTAAAAGAATATTAGCAGAATCGGGTGAAATTTATTCCGAACGAACTGCGAGTGACACGGAAAAAGCGGCTTTTCACGAGTGGCAGATTGTTCTAAAAGAAATGTCAAAATTGAAAGAGAAAGCAGTAACAGATCAAATCAACGAAACGCTTAGGTGGAGTATCCAAAATGAGGATGTTTTACTTTTCGCAACTGCTGTGGAGCAGATGTGGCAAGTTGGGTCCTCGGCCAAAGTAGGAGTTACAAGTTTTATAAATATCTATTGGGATGTTCTTGAACGAATTCAAATTGAAAAAAAAATAAAACGAGATTTTTACCTCTATACCATGGAAGAAAAATTATCGAAAATCATAACATTGGATTCTATTGAGTCCATTCCGTTCCTAATTTCTCTTTTAAACTATCCTTCTAAATTACGATCTTCCGCGTATTATCGTCTCAAAAATATCACAGGACGAGATTTTGGATTTGATGAGAAAAAATGGATGGGTTGGTTTTTTGAAACTAGGAAGAAATGATTGAAAGTAAAATTTTATTTGGAGTTCTATTTATATGCGTTATGAGAAACACAAAATTGATATGCCTGAAAAAGGAACGAAAAGAAAATATTTCTCATGTGGGTTTAGCATCCGATGATCGGGGTAAGTATTGAATTGTAGAAGACGTTTTTTGTCCACATCTTCCTTTATATTGGTATTTTATTAGAAATAAAAAGTTTCTTGTTGTGGTTTATGAATGAGCGTTTTAATTTCATACCGAATCAATCTGAAATTAGATCACCAATTCGGAAGTAGAGATCCAAGAGTTTCTTTTTGGACTTTCAGACGACATCCGAACAAATTCTGTAATGAGCGATTTGTATATTTGCATCAAATTTTGGCGGAACACTCAATGATTTTTGAAATTGTTCGATGAGATTCTAAAGGATGGATGATGAATTGTTTGATGAGATTTTAGAGAATCGATGATAAACCTTTTAGGGAGATATAGACACTCTTTACAAATGAGAAAGATTCTGTTTTTCTTCTGCACTCTGATCCTGATCTTAGGAAACATAAGTTTGGTTGCAAAAGAAGAAGAGATCGTATTCAAGGCCGATCTGATTGTAGAAGCAAAATTGGATTCGTTTGGAAATATATATATCGAACCGGGCGATTCCCGATTTAAAAAGTTTAGAGCGTCTTTTGGAACAACGCAGAGACGCAGAATCGATTCCAAAAAATTGATCAAAGAGAATCGATCTTTTGAAAAAATGGATGAATGATTTTTTATACAGGTGATCGCATGAAACTCATACTTTCTATCTTTGTGTTCTTTTCTTTTCCGGCTTTTATTTTGAGTCAGGATCTTTCGATCGAAGACAGACGGTTGTTATCCGCAGCGATCAACGGGAACCTTCTGATGGCAAAACGCGCGTTGGTCAACGGCGCCTCAGTCAATGTAAGGGACCCGCGCGCGAATTATTTGGAACAAACCCCTTTAATCAAATCCGCTTGGAACAATGACGTTACGTTTGCTCGGTTTCTTTTAGAACAAAAAGCGGATATCAATCTCTCAGATCGAGAAGGACAAACCGCTCTGATTATGGCAGTCTATGGACTAAGCGTCGAAGTAGCAAAATTACTTTTAACAAAAAAAGTCGACTTGTATGCGGAAACAAAATCGGGATTGAGTGCCGCGATTATTGCTTCTGATTTATGTTCTCTACCAATGTTACGGATGCTAAAAGAAGCCGGAGTGGATTTAAACCGCCCTACAAAAAAGGGATATCGACCGCTTAACGTAGCAAGCAGACATTGCAATCATAAGTTTCTTGAATATATTCTTGAATCGGGTGTAGATGTAAACGCCATTGCAGAAGATGGTCAAACAGCCATTATTAAAGCTGCCAGATCTGGAAATAAGAATACGATCCAAGTTTTACTGAAGTATGGGGCTTCTGTAAAATTTGTTGATCGAGATGGGTTGGATGCGTTTTATTATCTTTATTCTGATTGGCGAGATTCGAGATCTGCGGAAATTATAAAATTATTTTTAGATGCAGACATAAATTTGGATCAGGAATATCCCGATGGTCAGACAGCTCTTATGCTTTTGCTTGATCGAAACATTTTGCGGAGTTATTTGTCAAAAGAAAAATACCCGCTCGTTCCGGAGACAATTCAACAAAAGATAAAAGATGGAAAATTGAAAGGGGAAAATCGTTTCGGCTTGTCTTTATTTGAATATTTAAATTTACGAAATAAATACGGTTTTTATCGAGAGGGCCAACATGATGTTGAATTTGAAAAAGATTTTCTAAAAATTGAAGAAAAAAATCCGTTCACAGCATTACAGATTTATTATTTATTCAATTATTCGATATCTAAGGATTTGCTCCGAAAGTTATTGTTATCAATCATAACGATGCCGAAACGCACCGACTTGGGTGGATTGGAAATTTTTCTTTGGAAAATCGGTTTTATACTCAATGAACCTGAACTTCTAAAACGATTAGACCAAAAATATCCGGATCCTCCTGCGGGGCTTTGGAGTTTTGATTTTAAAACTGGCTACACTCCTATAGGAACTTTAGAAATACCAAAGGATCCTTTTCTTGCCGATGTATGGTTTCGTTCTTTGGAAAAAGGGAATACGATCTTTTCCAATAAAGACGGCGTCTTTAATATGGACCTTCAAAAAATAAATATAAGCCTAGGTCTTGAAACGATTGTTAGGGAATGTCGGGTAGACTTATTAGAAAGGTTGGTACGAAAAAAAGACTTTTTTGCTAAAAATACCTTAAGCTGGGATGGTAGTTGGTATCATGGTCCAGTCGGATATTCTAAGTTATTTAGCGTTTTTTCCTATAGTTCCGTTGATTGTGGAAATGAAGAAAAGGAAAATAGACTGTTACGCTTGCTTTTAGAGACAGGTGCAGATCCAGGAAAGGGGAAATGGATCTTTTTTTCGCCTGTCTGTT
Organism: Leptospira sp. WS92.C1; assembly: GCF_040833975.1. NCBI lineage: Bacteria > Pseudomonadati > Spirochaetota > Leptospiria > Leptospirales > Leptospiraceae > Leptospira > Leptospira gorisiae. The sequence goes on along the minus strand of NZ_CP162130.1, from coordinate 3,137,856 downwards.
CTAGCTTACACCAAGCGATTTTTGATGCCTGGACAAGCCGAACAATTCCATTTATCATTGACTCTAAATTGAGATATCACAAATCTCAAAAACGACTTTTGAAGCTTTTAGAAATAGGTGGAAACCCAAATTGCGAAATGGGGGACTTATTTTCTGAGAGTCGTGGCAGTACTGCATTGGAGACTGTCCAGGCTTTTAACTACCAAAAATTGGAAAATCAATTGCTCAAATTTGGAGCGTTAGATACAAATAAAAGAGAGCTTCGATCGGCAATCCAAAATTCTAATTTATCTCAAATCAAAGAGCTGGTAAACAAAGGGGCTGTCATAGGCTATCAAGAACTTGAATTAGCCCGGAATTTAGATCCTAAAACTTTTTCTTATATATTAGATTTTTATAATTCTTTGGAATCTCCCCTATTGATACAGATGATTTCGAATATTCAACAGGATCTCTGGTCTAAAACCCAGGGATTGGAAATGCTCAAATTAATTTCTAAAAAGGGTTTTTCTTATAAAATACGTTCCCACAGTAATAATCGTCATAAGTGGTTGATTGTGCTCGATTCACGAAACGGCGACTTCAATCCATATCCGTCTTTTTTCAGAACATCTTGCGCGATTTCGTCTTTAATCCAACTTAAAGATAAAAGATTGAATGAATTAATACCTTTGATTGACTCCAAAGAATATACATGCCGTGGCTTTTCCTCTTTGCCGCTGTTCAATCGGGAGAATGTTGGTTCAGAGAAATATAAGATTCGTATTTTTATAGAAGAAGATGAAAAAAACATTCGCAGTTACGGACTCGAAAACGTATTTCCGGAATTAGAGAATGAATTTTATTATTAATGCTTACAACTAAATTCTTTAAATGGAATGGAATGATTACACGAGAGATGCTACGAACCATTGCAAAATCAAGGTCGATTAGATTCTAAAGGATGGATGATGAATTGTTTGATGAGATTTTAGAGAATCGATGATAAACCTTTTAGGGAGATATAGACACTCTTTACAAATGAGAAAGATTCTGTTTTTCTTCTGCACCCTGATCCTGATTTTAGGAAACGCAAGTTTGGTTGCAAAAGAAGAAGAGATCGTATTCAAGGCCGATCTGATTGTAGAGGCAAAATTGGATTCGTTTGGAAATATATATATCGAACCGGGCGATTCCCGATTTAAAAAGTTTAGAGCGTCTTTTGGAACAACGCAGAGAAGCAGAATCGATTCCAAAAAATTGATCAAAGAGAATCGGTCTTTTGAAAACAATGAATGAATGATTTTTTATACAGGTGATCGCATGAAACTCATACTTTCTATCTTTGTGTTCTTTTCTTTCCCAATTTTTCTTTTGAGTCAGGATCTTTCGATTGAAGACAGACGATTTTTATCCGCAGCAATCAACGGAAATATTCGTCTTGCAAAAAGAGCTCTGAAGAACGGGGCTTCGGTAGATGCAAAAGATCCGAGAGCAAATCATTTGGGAGAAACAGCCTTGTTCAAGGCTTCTTGGAATAATGACGTTGGGTTTGTTCAATTACTCTTAGAGCATAAAGCGGACGTGAATCTTGCCGATAGCGAAGGGCAAACCGCTCTGATTATGGCAGTCTATGGACTAAGCGTCGAAGTAGTAAAATTACTTTTAACAAAAAAAGTCGATTTGTATGCGGAAACAAAATCCGGATTGAGTGCCGCGATCGTTGCTGCGGATTTATGCTCTTTTCCAATTTTGCGTATGTTAAAAGAAGCGGGAGTAGATTTAAATCGCCCGACCCAAAAAGGATACAGGCCACTTTACGCGGCGAGCAGTCGTTGCAATCACAAATTTTTAGAATATATCCTTGAATCGGGTGCTGATGTGGACGCCGTTGCAAATGGCGGTCAAACAGCTCTTTTTAGAGCGGCTAAATTTACCAACAGGGATGCTCTTTTGATCTTGTTGGATCGAGGTGCGTCCGTAATCCGAGTCGATGAGAAAGGTTATAATGCATTTTATTATGTTTTATCGATATGGGACGACGTGAAACTCGTGGAGACTTTTTTGAAAGCCGGCTTACGTTTAGATCAGGAAGAGCCGGATGGAAATACTGCTCTTTCGCGTTTGTTATCGGCGGATCTTTGGTTTGCTTACTTTAAAAATAGGAATTTTGATTTAGATTCAAAAAATCGATTTGGTTTAAGTAAGTTAGAATTTATGAATATTCAAAAAAAATCTTATCATATTCGTAAAGATACTTCCAGAGTTGAAAAAGAGATTTCCTTATTTGCAGATAAGGACCCATTTGCCGCATTGCAAGTCGCATATATATTAGGACCCTTGCCACAATTTAAGGATTTAATTAGAAAATTATTATTATCAATTCTATCTAAGCCAAAACGTACAGATCTTGGCGCTCTTGAGTTGGAACTATGGAAATTGGGATTTGCTGTAAACGATCCTGAGATTTTGAAACAATTGTATAAAAAGTATCCCGATCCTCCGATCGGCTTTTGGTTTTTACTGCCTTCTTTTCAACAAAGATATGAAGATATTCGAAGTGCTAAAATTCCAGAAGACTCCTTTCTCTTAGATTTATGGCTTCGCTCCGTTGAAAAAAAGGGATTCATGTTCGGTGATATGTTTAGGACGCCATATCAGTTAAATACCAATTGGGCTTTGGAGGCCGCGACTTACCAATGTAGGGTGGATTTACTCGAAAAGTTTGTTAAAAAAAAGAACTTATTCAATTGGAAATACTATGATTCCTCAATATTTAAATATTTTATAGAGCGAAACCAATGTAGAAATGAAAAAGAAGAAAATCGAATCTTACAATTACTTCTACAAATCGGAGCCGATCCCGGAAAGATCAATTGGATTTGGAATTCACCCGTTTGTTCAAGCATAGAAGATATGATCTCGTATCAAAAAAACAAAAAAGTATTACTTCGACTTTTGGAACTTGGTGGAAATCCCAATTGTTTATTGGACAGAGATAAATATAGTACAGCACTGGAAATGGTGCAGTTTTTTGGAATGGAAGATTTAGTAAAAATTCTTCGTGATTTTGGGGCATATGATACTTTGAGTAGTGAGTTGAAATTGGCAATTTCCGGTTCTGATTTAGCAAAAGTCAAAGAACTGATCAGTTGTGGTGCGGTAGTGAGTTATAAAGAGTTGCGATTTGCTAAGGACTATGACGCTGAGATTTTTTCTTATCTATTGGATTCTTATAATGCTTTGGAATCTCCCTTATTTTTGAATATTGTCTTAGAGAACCAAGATATAATTTGGCCAGAGAAATTACACGTATTCGAACAACTCGTTCAAAAAGGTTTTTCGTTTAAAGTGCGTAGTCGTGTACAAAATGCGTGGAACTGGATGACGTCAATTTCAATTTTTAAAGGGGCAAGGGATTACATAGGAACGATCCGAATGATGATAAATCTATGTGTGTATTTTACTATTTAGCCGAATCTGAAAATGAGAGTTTAAATAAATTATTACATATAGCTAATTTTAAAGAATATTCTTGTCGTGGTTTTTTTTCTAACCCCAGACGGAAAGAATCTGAAGCCGATCCGAAAATTCATTTTTTTGAAAAGAAAATAGAGGAGAAGGTTCGCAGTCGAGGATTGCAAAGTGTATTTCCGGAGCTTGAAGAGGAATCTTACTTATATTATGATCCCTGGGAGTTGTCTCCACCCATTGAAGAAGAATTATAAACACAGTTAAAACAAGATTGAAAAGTATAAAAAATATCTAAAAACGTTCTTTTAAGATTCTGATTCAAAAGGTTGCGGAGCTTAAATCGTAAATTGAAGCTGCAAATTCGATCGCGCGGGCAAACAGGGATTTATATATGTTGATTGAAGGTGTACCAAAAACTTGAAAGTTATAATAGCCTATTTTTCTTACTATACTTTCAATTTGTGATGTTTGCAAACGACTGCCAGAGACGCGGCGTTAGGTTCGTAGTTTTGACGTTAATTTGTATGGGAACTCGCTTAGGCGATGCCGATCCGGAGGAAAAAATACATATCATTTTTTGAATGTAACTTGCAACGAATAACTCGTATATCCGGTTCGCATCACGACCAGGCGGTCTTGGTCGCATTTGTCTTGAGTCTTCTATTTTTTTCCTGAAAGAAAAAATGTTCTCATCGGGCCCTTACCTTTGACTTCGATGATTCCTCTGTCTTCAAAAACAAACAAACCTTTGAGGGCCTCGTAAGTGGCCTCGGAGCAGTTGATCTTGCCGGGTTCTCCGTGTGATTCCATTCTGGAGGCGGTGTTGACCGAATCTCCCCAAAGATCGTAGACGAATTTATTTTTACCAATCACGCCTGCGACCACGTCTCCGGTGTGAATTCCGATTCTTATATTGAATTCGTATTTCCAGGATTTCTGAAGAGTTTTGAGTCCGGAGATCATATCGATTCCGGCTAACGCGATCTTTTCTGCATGATCTTCGGTTGGGTTGGGAATTCCACCCGCCATCATATAGCAGTCTCCGATCGTTTTGATTTTTTCGAGCTGATACCTGCTAGCGATATCGTCAAAACAGGTAAAGATCTGATTTAGTATTTCAACTAAAAGATTGGGAGTAGGGATCTGCGTTGAAAGTTTGGAAAACCCCACGATATCAGCGAACAAAACCGTAGATGTGGGAATATAATCCGCGATCACTCCCTCGCCGCCCTTTAAACGTTCCGCGATGGATTTAGGTAGAATATTTAGTAAAAGACTTTCGGATTTTTGTCTTTCTTTTTCCAAACCTTCGTTTAACACGTTGATCTTTTCAATGGAATCTTTGAGTTCGCGATTTCTTTTGGATAGAGTTTTATATGCGTCCGCGTTATCCACACCGATCGCTACATAGTTTGCTAAAGTTCGAAGGATGCTCAGCTGATTTTCGTTAAATGCGTTTTTTTCGTAACTTTGTATCGTAAGAATTCCTATAAATCTTTCTTCCACTTTTAGAGGAAGATAAACGACCGAACTTGTTTTTTCGCCAAAGTGTTTTTGAATCGGAGAAACAAATTGAGGATAATCTTTTTCAAGATCCGTCGTGATCAACTCTTGATTGTTATGATAACAAAATGAGGAGGGATTTTCTTCGGATAAGGAGTCAACAGAGGGAGCCGGCGTATAACGTCCTTCGATCAGACTGAATTTGTACTTAATTTCATTCTTACCTTCTTCCAAAATTCCGAAGGCGAGTATGTCCATGGAAACCATGGATCTGGTATTTTCATAAACGGATGTAAGAATGATTTTCGGTTCCAAGCTCGCCGTAATCATCTGACCGATTTCGCTCAATTGTTTTAAGTTTTGATACGAGGATACGAGTCGTTGATTGGAATCTTGCAATTCCGTCTGCGTTTTGATCAGACGATTCTGGGTGGAATCTCCGATCTTCATAAGTTTGGACGATTGTTTTAAAAGAGATTCGTAGGCATCGCCTATCTTTTTGAGTTCCTGGATTAGATCTTCCTTTTGAAGCGATTCTTTTTTTTCAAGGGTTTCATTGACATCGTTTAATAACTGAAACTCGTTTTCAAAAAAAGAATTAAAGTCCTTCTGTGCGTTAGACGCTGGCTCCATGGATATTGTCCGATCGGCCTCTTATTTGTAGGATTTTAGTTCGAAAGGTAAGGAAAGATCGGATGAAAATTCTTCTCCGGTTTCCTGCATATCATCGTCGTCCTCTTTGTATAACCAAAGAACGCGGACTTTTCCATTTTGATCGTGATACTTTTGGAGAGAATCCAGAATGTCCATGATCACCTTGGAGGAACTCGTATTAAAATAATCCAACTGAAATTTTACTTGGATTGAACCCTTGGATCCCATTGCGGAATTCAGCCAATCAAACACCGGCTTGTAAAAAGCGATTGCGTTTTCCGGATACGATTCTCCGATGATTTCCACGACACCCTTCTCTGTGTCCAAAATGACCTCGGGTGAAGTTTTTGTCTGTTGGATATGTAAAGATTCCATTCTCAATTTTCCTTTGTAAAGTATGCAGAAAGTGTAAAAAACGAATGCTTATCGTCTACCGATGTGATGCCGTAAGAAATAGGTCCGTCCGATTTCCTTGCAATATCGATCAATCCGACTCCCGCACCTTTGCTGTCATCAGGTCTGTCCGAGCGCAACTGTTGTTGGTAATAAGTTTTGAGCTCGTCCTTTGACATAGAATTTATCTTATCGCATTTTGTTTTTAGCGATTCAATTTTCTCGTTTAGTACAAGGTTCCCGGAAGAAACATTATAGCCAATCGATTTTTCATCCACCATAATGATCCCGACGCCTCCCTCTCTTCCGTCCTCTAGAGCTTTTCTTTCCGCCGAGTAGTGTAGCATATTCTGGGCGAGTTCGATAAAAACCGCGAAGATTTTCTTGATTTTAGACTCCGTACTCAAAGAGGTTCGGATCATGGAGCCGAATTCGGTTAGGACTTCCTGGGAAAGTCTTCCTTTAAAGGAAATAATTAATTGATAATCACAGGCCTCTTTGTAGTGTTTAAACAGGTCTACGGACTTATTTTCCATCATTTCTTTTTAACATACTCCCTTATTTCGTATCCAGATCAGATCCTAAATCCGATCAAAGTTATGTCATCTCTCTGGGCTTCTCCCGCTTGGTGTACGTCTAAAAATACTGCTAATCTTTCTTTTTGATCTTCTGCAGATAATGAAGAGACGTTTTGCAATTGAGCGATGAGTCCTTTGCTCGCGATCCGCTGTCGTAATGGGTTCGGCTGATCCATATATCCGTCCGTAGCAAGATAGAACATGGTGGGTTTTCCTTTTTCCAGCCTCACTTCATGAGTGGTATAGGTTCTTGAATCTTCTTTTTGTCTTCCGCCGATGGAGTGTCTGTCGCCTTTAATTTCCTCGATCTTTTCTCCTTTGGAAAAGTAGAGAGGTCGTTTTGCGCCGGCGAACAAAACCTTATCTCCGTCGATTCTGCAAAAACAAATATCCATTCCGTCAACCGAGTTTGCGTCTAACGTGTCCTGTTTTAAAGCCTGTCTGACATTTTTATTTAAATGTTCCAAAACTTTACCGGGATCCTTGATTCCCGCTTCGTTCACGATTTGGTTAAGCAATGTATTTCCAATCATGGACATTAACGCACCGGGAACGCCGTGTCCAGTACAATCGACTGCGGCGAGAAAAATTGATCCTTCTTTTTTACTAAACCAATAAAAATCACCAGAGACGATGTCTTTGGGTCTAAAAAGGACGAATTGTTCTTTTAGATTTTTTGCAAGAATATCGTTGGAAGGAAGGATCGCCTGCTGTATATTCAATGAATATGTGATGCTGTCTGTGATATGCTGATTCTTAAGACCTAGATCCGCATTTGCCTGCGCTAATTCTCTGGTTCTTTCTCTAACCTTCTCTTCCATATTAGAATAAAGTAAAGCGTTATCGATAGAAATCGCTGCCTGAGACGAAAGAATGTTCATGATCTGTAGTCGATCCGATGTAAACGCACCTTCGGAAAGATTATTTTCGAGATAAAGGATTCCGGAAATTTCTCCTTGTTTGATCACGGGTGCACAGAGTACGGACTTGGTTTTGGAATTTTTAATATATTCGTCTTTATTAAATTTCTCGTCCTGATTTGCGTTTCTAAGAACTAGATTTTCTTTCGTTCTTTCCACATAGTAAATGAGGGAGATCGGAAGATTTTTACTATTACCTAAAGGAATTCCCGTGAGAATTTCCACATCGTCTTTTGTGATCGAACCTTCGGCTTCCACATAGAGCCTTCCTTCCTTTTTTAGAATAAGAACTCCGCGTTGTGCTCCTGCGTTTTCGATTACGATTTTCATCAACTTATCCAAAAGATTTTCCAGCTTGATCTCTCCGGAGATCGCAGTAGAACTTTTTAATACGGATTGAAGATCTAAGGTCTGACCCGAATAGACTTCGGTTGCCGCCGCGGTTGTGCTGGAAATCGTTCTGTGGGCTCGGATGGTTCCGGTTCCTCTTTCACGAATGAATTCGGGATATTTGGACTTAAGCATGCTTTGTTTTAGGTTGGCTCCCCAGAGTCCGTATCGATGAAAGGATTCGTTGATAAACTCTCCAGCGATCTTTACACTTCCCTTGGACAGCCAGAATGTCGCCGCGATTTCACAGGCAAGCGCCTCGTCGTTTGGAAATTCGTTCTTTCTTGCTTCTCGAATCGCGGCTTCGTAAGTTCTTGCAGCCTTCCAGTTTTTATATTCGAGTCTTGCAAGTTCCGCGTCCACAAGAAGATACTTGTGATAAAAGTTTTCAGGACAACTTTCGGCTAAAGCGAAAAGTTGTTTTTGATTCTGCCGAATTTTAGATAAGTATTCTTTTTTCTTTTCGGGAGTAACTTTTTTATAATTTGCCGCAAGAGCAAGAGAATACAAAAAAACATGTTCTAACGGTCCATATTGACCGCCTAAATACAAGATCATGCCGTTTGCTTCTTCCGCCTCTTGAAGGGCCAATTGATATTCCCCATACATCATAAGGGAGCGTATCTTCATTACTTTAAATGTGCAGATCGGGGCTAAACTTTGATGATCTTTGCAGAGATCTATATATTCCTTTTCTTGATATTCGTGAGAGGAAAAATCAAGATGCCCGCCGGTTTCCCCTCTTAGATTGGAAAGGATCAAAGTGGTACCGATAATCGTATCGATTGCGAGATTGTTTTTTACCTTTCTTACAAATTTTAAAAGTTGTGTAATCTTCGGTTTAAGAATCTCTAAATTTTTTCCTTGGAATAAAACATTGGAAGCATCGTTCATCGCAGCGTAACTTCCGTGTAAAAATTCCCCGGAGTCAAGAGCGGATTGAACACATTTGATGTTGATTTCTTCCGAGAATTTAAGGTGTTTTACAAAAGACGAAGAATAGTTCGCGAGAATATTCGCGGCTTTTGTGTAACCACCTGAATTCATATACTTTTCGCTGAGTTTTACCGCAAGTTCGCAGAAATCATAAGCTCCTTTATAATCCGCTAATTTGCCTACAAGAACCATTCCGTAACAGGAATAGCCGTAGGAATCGGAAAGATTTCCGTATTTTAAAAACAAGTTTGCCATCTTTAAACAGATGACCGGAAACAGAGCCGGTTCTTTGTTATAAGCCATCGGAATAGCGCTAATCAAAAGATTTACGGCCCAAATGTGATTTGGATCCGTCATCAGAGGTTCGTCTAACAACGATGTTACGCTGCGATTCTTGAGATTTTTTTTTGCTTCCGTAATCTCTTTATCCGTAGCTTTATCGAATCCCGATATCGGAATTTCAATTCCTAAAGGTTTCAAAGCTTTGATCACGGTAGGCATCGCCAGATCGAATTTACCTTGTGCCGAATATTCGATCATCAATAAGTTATATGCTTCCGCCTGTTCCACCGGAGTTTTGACTTGTTTTAAAAGAATCTGAATGATCTCTTGTGATTCTTCGAAATTACCGTTGAGATAAAGAACCTCGGCCAGTTCTTTGTGTACCACATAAGCAATATTGTATTCTTTAGTCCAGAGCTCCTTGTCTCCCTTTTCTGCTTCCGGTAATGAGAATAGAAGTTCCCGTGCTTTTTCGATATATAGTTTTGCCGGTTTATAAGCGGCTGAAAGTTTTGCTTTTTGCGCGGCTTGAATGTTGAGTTGCAGTAACTTTCTTTTTTCCAAACTCTCGGTAATTAAGGAAGCTCCCGTATTTAAATGGTTTACAACGTCGAAAATCGAATCTTCTAAAGACTTTTCATTTAAATTATCCAAAAGAATTCGGCCGATTTGCAGACGAACCGATTGTTTTTGATCTTCGCTCAGAAGTTCGTAACTTGCTTGCTGAACCCGGTCGTGTTGAAATCGAAATTGAATCGTTTTTGCTATCTGAAAATTTTTATCATGATTCTCTTCTACTTCCTCCATGGAATCGACTAAACGATAATTGTCTCCGGCGGGAACGATCAATTCCTCTTCCATCGTTTCCATTAGAGCAGCGGCGGTTTCTTTTAAAGTCGCTCCTAAAATTTTAGATTGCACTCCGAGATCGAAATTACTGCCGATACAGGACGCTAATTTGAGGACTTCTTGCGTACGAGGAGGAAGTTTTTTAATCCTTCTTACTAAGAGTTCGACTACGTTATCCGAAATATCCGTATTCTTTATTTTTTGCAGATTCCAGATCCATTTACCGGAGAGCGTCGAATTTCCTTTTTGATAGGATATAATCTCCTCTTTTGATAATTGTTTTAGAAGTTCGTTGATTAAAAAAGGATTCCCTCTTGTTTTCGAATAAACGATTTCCGCAAAACTCATGGTTTCCTCGGCGGAACTGCGAAGACTGTCCATTAAAAGCTCGTTTACGTTTTCCAGACTCAGCGGTTTAAGAAGAATCTTATCTAAACGGAATCCGTCCTTTTCCAATCCTGTTGTCAGGGTCGAAAACGGATGTGTAGAATCGACTTCGTTGTCCCGATAGGCGAGCATTAGGAAAAGATAATTTACTGACACATCTTCGATGAGATTTTTTACCAATTCCAGAGACGGTGCATCTGCCCATTGCAAATCATCCAAAAAGATAGCGAGCGGGTGTTCCTGATTTGAAAAGATTTTGATAAAATTCTGAAAGACCAAATAAAAACGGTTGGCGTTTTCCTGGGCTCCAAGCTCGATTACTGACTGTTGTTCTCCGATGATAAACTCCAATTCGGGTAGCACATCGGTGATCACTTTTCCGTTGACACCCAGTGTATCTCGAATCCGATTTTTCCATTCTTCGATTCTTTCCGGAGATTCGGTAAGAATCTGTTCGATGAGATTGGAGAATACCTGGATGATCGCGCTAAAGGGGACGTTACGGTTATACTGATCGAATTTACCGGAAATAAAATATCCTTTGGATTCTGTCAGAGGTTTGTTGATTTCTTTTACTAAAGAGGATTTTCCGACTCCGGAATAACCCGCTATTAAGACCACGCTTGTTCTTCCGGTATCCGTAACTCGTTTGAATTCTTTTAAAAGAGAGTCGATATATTCTTCGCGTCCGTATAATTTCTGCGGAATTTTAAACTCATGAGAGTAATCTTTTTGACCCAGAGGAAACATTGGCGCGTCGCCGGAAGACAGCCACTTTTCCTGAACAGTTTCCAGATCTGCTTTTAATCCTTCCGAGGTTTGATAACGATCCTCTGCGGTTTTGGAAAGCAGCTTCAATATGATCTGGGACAATCCTTCCGGAATTTCGTTTCGGATCTTTCGAGGATCCATCGGGGATTTTGCGAGATGAAAGTGGACGAGTTCGAGCAAGTCTTCGCTTTCAAACGGAAGTTTTCCCGTAAGCAGTTCGTAAAAGGTCACACCCAACGAATAGAAATCGCTTCTATAATCCATGGTGCGATTCATTCTTCCCGTTTGCTCCGGAGAAACGTAATGAATGCTTCCCTCCAGTCGATTCGGATTGGACCAAGAGGTTTCTTCTTTCGAGAGGCGGGTGGAAATTCCGAAGTCTACGATCCTAAGCAGACTTCCTTCCGGATTAAAGATGATATTGTCCGGTTTTATATCCTTGTGTATTACCTTTTTATTATGGATTTCGCCGAGTTTATCGGTGAGATCGATGGCAATCTTGAAAAAGTCTTTTAGATTTACCGGTTTTTTTCCGGAAAAATGTTTGAGAGTTCCTCCATGAATAAATTCCAGAATGAGGATAAAACCTTCCGGAATTTTTTCCATACCGAAGGCTCTGATCATTTTTTCGGATGCTATATAATTTAAGATTTCATATTCGTTCCTTAAGTTTACGACGGCTGGGTGCAGTTCGTCCAGAATCGGAATATACTTGATGACGACTTGCGCTCCGTCCTTGATACGCACGGCCTTGTAAACCTCCGTAGACGAGTCGGAGTTCATTCTTTCTTTGAGTTCGTAGCCTTCTATTTTCATGTATCTGTATTTCCTTATATTCCCTTAGAGACGGAATAAGAGTCCCCCCCAATAAAATCCACCGCCGACTGCGGGAGTTAGGAATAGATCCCCTTTTTTAAATTTTCCTTTATAATAATATTCTGATAAAACAATCGGAATCGAAGCCGCCGAGGTGTTGCCAACCCGTTCAAAGTTCATGAGAATTTTTTCTCTCGGAAATTCGGTTTTTTTGAGAACATCCTGAACGACGATATCCGTTCCCGGATGAGGCACCACCCAATCGATGTCTTCCACGCTTAGACCGTTTTTTTCCAGGAGTTGATCCATAGATTTGAGAGTGAGATCTGCTGCGTTGGTGACAAGTTCCGGATAACTTTTTACATAACTCTGCGGAGGAGGACCTGTGACAATGATCCCAGATAAGTCCCCGTCGTCCTGCAAAAAAGAATCGATGATTCCGAAATTCTTATCTTCGGTAAATTCCAAAAATACTCCCGCTGCCGCGTCTCCCGCGGTAAATTCTCCATATCCTCCCATTCTGGTTCTTACGGAAAAACGTTCGCTTCCGATGACAAGAGCATTCTTAAATTTTCCGGAACTCAAAAACGCGGAAGCGGTTTGAACTCCGTGGATAAATCCGGTGCACGCCGTGCTTACGTCAAAAGCCAGAGCATTGGATGTTCCCGATAACTTGGACGCTTGCGGTGCGAGATCCGGAAGATAGTATCGATCGGTCCAGTTTGCAAGAATGTATAAATCCACGTCTTCCGGTTTTTTACCAGCATCTTTGAGAGCCATTTCCGCGACCTTGGTCGCCATATACATGGGCGTTTCTTTTTCGCTGGCTCGTCTTCTTTCGTTGACCCCGATGTTTCCGATGACCGCTTTTTCCGCAGGATGCATTTCCGGATATTTGAGTCTGGCGCGGATTTCTTCATTGGTCACGATATGTTCGGGAAGATAATGGCCGAACCCGGTGATTCTGACTCCGTTTGATGTTAAATTCTTGCCGCTCATAAAATCCTCTAGTAAATTCAAATTTTATTTTATTATGGAAGTCTTGTATATACCATAAATTGTTCTATGTAAATCTTTTCCGGATCCAACTCTCGTAAAACAGTCAATTCCTCGGCGGTTACCGGCTTTTCCTCTTTTAGAGGAATGTCTTCGTCCGGAGGAAGCCAGGAAGTAAAACGAAGAACTGCTTCTTCTGGTTCCATTTCCTCATCCGAGGGAGGGGCGATCCAGTGGGTAAATTCGAAAACGTGATCGGACTCCGGTTTTCTTTGAAATCTTCCGAATTGACAGATCGCTTCCATGACCCGATCCCCGACAGAGGTGATATGACCGACGTTTTTTACAAATCTTTGGCGGTTTGCTTTCGCCACTACGATACAATCCGCGCTCGCTGCGATGTCGTTGGCTCCGCCGGATCCGACAAGAAATTTCCCTTTGGACGTTTTTGTGGAATTGATATTGCCGAACCAATCCACTTCCGCTGCGCCGAGTACTCCCAAACAATGATCCGGAACGACGGTCCCGAGAATGTTTACGATATCCGAAAGCATTGTACAGTCTTTTGTATGCAATTGACTAAAAAGGAATACGTCTCCCGTATGTGGTTTCATGGAGAAAAAGCCCAACTCTGTGATGACCTTGACTTCGATTCCTTCCTGTTCCAAAAATCTCGCTGCGGTCCAAGCGGAAATATGAGCGGCTCCGATTCCCGCAAGAATGGTTTTGTATCCCTTTTCTTTTACGTATTCTTGAATGGCTCTCGCGGCCAGAATGATCATCTGTTCCGAGTCGTTGACGGTACTTGGATCTTCCAATTTGGTCGCTTTGTTTTCTTCGGGAATGTTTTTTAATCTTCTGAGTCGAGTGCTTCCCAATCGATCTAAATATTCGGAATGTCCTCCGGTAAGGTTTACAAAATCCGCATACCATTTCTCCGCCTTGGAAGGCACGTTAGCCGCTTCGTTGGCTTCGATTTGAAATTCGTAATCGTCCAGATATGTGGATAAACCTTCGAATACCGCGACTCCCGGAAGATTGTGAACCCTGAGAGATTGAGGATGAGCTCCGAATTCCGCAACGGAAAGTGCGGCGACTCGATTGCCGGGAATGGTTACCAATTCGGCCGGGATCGATCCTGCGGGAACAATCTTTTCCACGGTTGCGATTACTCCTTGTTTGGCGGCGAGCGCTCCCCAGTATCCTTCTCCGCTCGGGGGACAAAGAACCAGATTCCCCGCTTCGTCACCGATCACCGCGTGAATGAATGTGAAGTCGGGATTTAACGGAAGAATGTAGGCAAGGTCGACTCCTCTTTTACCCCTATAGTCGGGAGCGTGTGCTCCGTTCTGATTTGCGGAACGATTTTGAGGATCGGGAAATAAAAAGACGGTTTTGCCTAACTTATCCAGGATCAAATCGCTGCCGATCAGAGAATTTGTGATAAACCCAGGAAGTCTCATCGCTCCGGCCATGAGTCTCTGAACGATACTCAATAAGGACCAAAGTTCGAGTTCGAACGGTTTCCCTTCAAGTAAATTAGAATATAATGAATTGGGAGAGGGTTTAGGGTAGTTGTCCCCGGCAAAACCGGTGATCATTCGTTTTACGATTTTCGAAATTGTAAGGGCGTGAGCGCTGGAATGAATTCCGGCCATGCTGATTATAAATTCCGGATTCGTATTTTGAAAACAGCGCGCCAAGGAGTAAATAAGAGCGTTGGGTCTGGACATGGTCGCGGAAAGATGTAGATTCATTCCGGGTTGAACGATCCGTTTGACCATTTCATCGGGATTTGTAAAGATCTTCGTATTTGCTTCCAATGATTTTATGTTTTCCTCGGCAAGTTTAACGATAATCGATTCGTCTTATTTTCTATGCGAACACTCTAAATTTCTTTTTGCGCATACGAGAAAAAGAAACGATTCACAACGGAAACTATCGTTTTTTTCGGATCCTTAAAATTTTTTCCCCTTTTCATTTTTTGAAAAAGGGTCCGCGCAGATTGAGCGTATCCCAAGGTGGAAAGATCTTCTTTTAAGAAGGTCGGCTAGCAAGAACTTTTTAAAGTTGAATACAAAAAGGATGTTTGCGGCTCAATAAAAAAATGAGCCGCAAACTTTGATCCGAACGAATGTTGAAAATTGAATTCTCGGTTTTCCAAACTTCAAAAAACGAATCGGATTCAAGAGGGCGATTCTAAAAACCGAAACTAAAATAGGAGAGGAATGTCCGTTTTGATGATACTTTGTTTTCTGACATTCGAATCGTCGCTTTTCTCTTTGCAAAAAAAGAGATGGTATCCTCCGGAACCTGAAGAATTAAGAAGGATCACATTTGATTTTTTAAGAAGTTTCTGAGTCGTCGATTGGATCCGATCTTTCATCGATTATGTCACGATGATCTTTCTTCGCATTGATTTTGTACGATAAACTATATGGCCGATATACAGATCGAATTTCCCGAAACCTATCACTTTTCAACTGAGTTGTCGATTCGCAAAACCGATCTAACCTTGGACATTCATGTGTCCTTTGCTTCGATTTTGGATTTGGTTATGGAGGCGCATCTTCAATTCTTCCAGTATCTTGGATTTTCGGTCACGGATATCTACGGAAAAAGTATCATATTTGCAAACGCAGGAATTTTGTATCAGGGAGAATTACTCTATAACGATCAGGTTCAGATCGACGTGGTTTTAGATAATTTAGGGGAAAAATCTTTTGATCTGTATTTCCGGCTTTCAAAAGACAGAAGAAAGGAAAAAGTTTCCTTGGTCAGGATTCGTGTTTTATTCTTCGATTATAATGTTCGCAAGGTATCAGCCGTTCCGGAAGGATTCAGAAAAATATTCACTGAAAAAAAAATCCCTTCCTATCCTTCACCTTTGGTGGGAATGGCGGAACCGGTCGTACAAACAGTCTCTCAAGTAAGAACCTTGGATAAGCTCGAAGTCTGGAGACTTTCTCACAATCTAATCTTAAAAGTATATAGATTTGGCAATAAGATAGAAAATTCCCGGATCAAGGAACACTCCCAGCTTTTGGAACATCTTCGTTCCATCGCGACACTTTTGCCGGTTTCTATCGCAGGAGCGTGGGGGAGTAGAATCCTTTCCCAAAAGATAAAGAATATTCTCAAGGCAAAGGTTCATCTTGAAGAACTGAGATATCTTTTGGTTTTAATAGAAGATCTAAAAATCGCGTCGATTGCAGAAGAGCTTGCCGATCTGGATGTAATCAACGGACATCTTAAAAAATATCTCGTTCGAATTCGTTCCGGAAAAACAAGAAAGCTATAGTTCAGTAAATTATAAGATGATTATGTATGATTCCTGGAGAATTGAATGAAAGACAAAGTCGCTATGGTCACAGGCGGAAGCACGGGAATCGGGAAAGCGATTGTTCGGGAATTTGTTGCCAACGGTGTTCGAGTTGTATTTTGCGGGCGTAGAAATGACGAAGGAAAAAAGGTAGAAGCCGAAATTCGCTCTATAGGAGGGGATGTAATCTTTGTAACCTGTGACGTTACTTCCGGCGACCAAGTAAAAAAAGTCGTGGAAACTGCATTGGAAAAATTCGGAAGACTGGATTTTGGAATCAACAACGCCGGAATCATGGGTGAAAATCATCCTCTTCACGAATATCCGGAAGATATCTGGGACAACGTAGTAAATGTAAATCTGAAAGGCGCTTGGCTTTCCATGAAGTATCAGATTCCGGAGATAATTAAGACCGGCGGTGGGGCGATCGTGAACGTTTCTTCGATTTCAGGAATCAATGGAGTGGTGGGAATCAATCCATACTCCGCGGCAAAACACGGAATCATCGGTCTGACTAAAAGCGGGGCTTTGGAATATGCAAAAAAGAATATTCGCATCAACGCAATTTGTCCGGGTGCTGTGAAGACGGAAATTTTGGAGGAGCTGTTTCACCTCGCAAAGGATCCCATCGAGGCCGAAAAACAACTCGTAAAGTTGCATCCGCTTCATAGAATTGCTTCGCCCGAGGAGATCGCAAAAGCGGCGGTATGGCTTTGCAGTGACGATGCTTCTTTTATCACCGGCGTCGCGATTCCGGTGGACGGCGGGTATTCCGCTAAATAATCTCCTTATCGAGGTGTAACGAAGATTGCGAGGAATCTTTTCTATCCGTATTCCTTTATATTCGCAATTCGGATTGTGGATTGAAAAAAGTTTCTTTCTCAAATTTTATTCTTGAATGAGTCTTGCTGACACAGGAATTTAATAAATTAAGGGAAAGATAATCTTTTTCCATTCTTCATTCAATGGTTATAAGTTACTTTGGAATCACAGAAAAAGGGAATTTTCGTTCTCACAACGAGGATTCGATGTATGCATGTGGTGAGATTGTGGCCGGGTCCGTTTCCGGATCCATTTCTTCCTCCGGGTTTCAGAGTTCGGAGGATTCCCCTTTAATTCTTGCTTTGGCTGACGGAATGGGTGGCCATATTTCCGGTGAAATCGCGAGCAGGATGACCTTAGAAAAATTGGCCTGGATGGTAAAAAAAATCCAACCCCTGGAAGAATTGCCCAGAGCGGGATGGCAGAATTTATTCCGCAAGATCAATAACGAGATCAACGAACATGCGCAGGAAACCGGAAGGTTGGGTATGGGAACGACTCTGGTAGGCGTCCTTTTCGGCAGAAGAAAGGTTCTGGTTTTTAATATGGGTGATAGCAGAGCTTATCATTTTTCCTCGCATGGTGTTCACAAAATCACCGTAGATCATTCCTTTTCCGATCCGGCAAGGGATCATCATCATTCCAGAAGTTATATCACAAGTTGTATCGGCGGAGGGACGACCGATCTACAGATGGATCTTTTTGATATTACGAATTCTCTCAGCGAAGGGGATCGAATTCTCATTTGTACCGACGGATTGACTGACGTGATCAAGATAGACGACCTGGAAGAGATTCTCAGAAACGCGTCTAACGTAAAGGAAGCGTGTTCTCATCTTTCTGAAGAGGCCAATCTGAGAATGACAAAGGACAATACTTCCGTTATCGTGATTGAAATGAAAGAGACCGCTCTTTCTTTTTCGGAACCTTGGAAGTTTACCCCAAGCGAAAGAAAACGGTAAGAGTAAAGAAAACGTTTCCTTCCGCGGTTTTTTCAAACGAGGATCGAAACGGAAAATCAGATTTCTTTAATATTTCCAAAAATCCGAGCCCGGCTCCTTTGCTGTCTTCCGGTCTTTCCCCTTTGATTTTTTCCTGATAGAGTTCTTTGATTTCCTCTCCGCTTAGAGAAAGGAGGTGCTCCAGTTTTTCCTGCAGAGGTTTTGCGGTTTGTTGATCCAAAAAGTTTGCGGTTGCAAGTTTGAGAATATGACTTTTTTCTTTGATCAGAATCAGACCGACTCCGTAATCGCCCTCCTTTTCGGAGGAATAATGACTTACGTTTTGAGCCATCTCAATGAATACATTGAGAATCTTATTTTTTCTTTTTTCGTTTGCGATCCGATCCTTGAGAATTTCCGTAAGGCTTCCTAAAATTTCGTGTGTAACGGCTCCTTGATAATAAAGAACCGACTTCAATTTTTTAGAATGATCGTATTGTCTGTGAAGACCGGTGGATTTCATAAGATGAATTTTTTACAAATCCGGGGCGGTAAGACTTACAAAGGAGGATTGACTTCCAATCGCAAACGCCATCGAAATTGCGTTTCTCAGTCTTACCTTTCTGGCGCCTTCGGTAATATGATCGTGATCGCATTCGGGATCCACTTCCTTTAGATTGATGGTGGGGCAAGCGGTTTGTTTTTCCAACATCAAAGCGGTCGCAGCGACGTTGATGATTCCCGCCGCTCCGAAGGTATGTCCGAAAATCGGTTTGATGGAACCCAGAGGAGCCCATTTATTTTTAGCGAGTCCGTTGTATAAAACCTTGAGAGCGCGGCTCTCCGCCATATCGTTGTTAATCGTTGCGGTTCCGTGACCGCAGAAATAATCGATATCACCCAGACGCAATCCGCTGATTTTCAAAAGACGGTTCAAACCGCTTGCCGCTTTTTTTCCGGTTAAGTCCATTCTCATAGCGTGATCGGCTTCGTTGTAGCTGAACGTGCCCAATACTTCCGCGTAAATTTTGGCGCCTCTCGCCATCGCGTGGTCCATTCTTTCCATACAAAGAACGGCGGCTCCTTCTCCGAGAATAAAACCGTCCCGATTTTTATCATAGGGTTTGACGGCGGCTTTTGGATTGTTTTTTTCGGAGGACATCACGGAACTTGCTGGATCCGAATACATCATCATCAAAGGTTTGATGAGAGGGAATTCGTGACCTCCCGCATACATGACCTCGGCTCTTCCTTTTCGAATCGCTTGGTAACAAAGACTGATCGCGTGATGACCGCCCACGCAAGCGGCGGTGATCGTGGTCACAAATCCTTGGATATTCGCGTAGATCGCTGTAAGATTTGTGGGGTTGGAAGCCATGGAAGTGAGAACCGAATAACGGTCAAAAACGTTCGAATTTTGTTGTTCGTGATAGAGTTTCCAAGCGTGTTCCCACCAGGCCAAAGAAGCGCGGGAGGAAGAATCAATAAAACCCACTTTGGAAGGATCGACCGAATCTTTTTCCAGTTTGGCGTCTCTTCTGGCCTCTTCCATCGCGGCCATCAAAGCGAAGGTTTCTCGATTATAGTTTTTTGCGTGTTTCTCGCTAAGATCCGGCAAGAAACGTTTCCAGTTAAAATCGTTCATCTCCGCGGCGACTTTGACCGGCATGTTTTCCGTCGAAAATCTCGTGATCGTATCGATCTGCGAATTTCCTTCGGAAAGATTTTTCCAAAATTCTTCCACGGAAAAGGTATTAGGGAGCATGACTCCGATTCCAGTGATCACCACTCTTGAATTCTTATTAGATTTTGATTTATCCATGCGAAAAGAGAATTTGTTAAGTATGAGGTTGGACGGCAAAAATCAAATCAAAAAAACATATATGCAATTTTTAAGATTTCATACTGAAATTTCGATTTTCGAAAAAGTCCGATTCTTTGTTTCCGAAACAAAATCAACGAGTGGACCGAATTTTTTTAAAACAATCTCCGCCGTATCTCTTCCGTTTGGCGAATTCGATCCTATGTTTGAGAAGAATTGGATTCTTCCAAAAGGAAAGCTTCTGATCGGATTCAGACGGAGGATTGGAAAATTTTAAATGTAACAAAAAATGTTACAAAATGCTTGTCAAAAATTCAAGAAAAATAAAAATAGAATCTCGGCTGTACGGTCTACCTCGGAGGAATTATTATGTGGAATGAAACGTTACTCGCGCAAAAGAAAAAAGCATTGGAAGGGTTTTCGGTTTTATCAAAGGGTTCCATTTCCAAATTTATGGAGAATTTGAAAAGACAGGACGAGTGGAAACTGCACCGGATCAATCCGATTCGTTTTGCAAAGGAAAACGGGTTTGAAACGGGGGAGACGATCGATTTGTTTTTACACTCTGGAAAAATCGGTCTTTTGGACTTTGCTTACAATATGATCTGCCCCGCTTGTGGTGGAATTGCTTCTTCGCATACTTCTTTGGATGGGATCGAAGAAAAAAGTTTTCATTGTTATATTTGCAATCTCGAAATTCCTACCACCTTGGACGATCAGGTGGAAGTGAGTTTTTCGGTAAATCCTTCCTTAAAAAAAATCAACCTGGATCCGCTCGTAGACGCGGATACGTATCTTAGATATCATATTTCGGCGAATTTTCATAAATCAAAGGAGCTCCTTGATTTTATCGGTGAGAATATGAAGGGTCTTGTAGTTCTGGAACCGGGAAGCTCGGACACAATTTCTTTGGATGCGACTCGGGTCCCCGCGTATCAGCTTAGTTCTGTTGAAAATAATTCCGCGGTGTATCTGTATTTCGATACAAAATATAAAAATGAGGAAAGAGTCATCGATCTGAGTCTGCTTCCTACCGGTTTTACCCCGACCGAATTGCACCTTGCTCCGGGAAAATATGAACTTAAGGTTTCCAATCGAACCATTGCAAAAGCCGGATTTCTGATCATCAAACCAAACTTAAAAAGAATATTAGAAATCGTGAAAGAACATCCGACCCACGTGGAGACTTTTTTAACCGCTAAGATGCTTCTCAACAATCAGACGTTTCGCGAATTGTTCCGGGTTCAACAGTTGAGTGATAAGCTCAATCTAAACGTGAAAAGTCTTACGATTCTTTTTACGGATCTCAGGGGTTCCACCGAGATGTATGATAAGGCGGGGGATATACTTGCGTATCGATTGGTTCAGGAACATTTTAGACTGCTTTCCGAAACCGTTAAAAAATTCAACGGTGCTATCGTAAAAACGATGGGGGACGCGATCATGGCCACGTTTTCCAGTCCCGGAGATGGAATGTTCGCCGCATTGGAGATGATGACTCGGATCGATCAGATGAACGAGGAATTTAAAGAACACGGACACGAGATCGGTTTGAAAGTGGGTTTAAACGAAGGTCCGGCGCTCGCCGTTATCAACGACGAAAGATTGGATTATTTCGGTCAAAGCGTGAACATCGCCGCAAGAGTACAGTCTCTTGCTTCTGCGGGGGAAATTTGGGTGACCGAGCCCATTCTTTCCACCCCGGGAATTCAAGAAACATTGAATCAAAGCGGTTATGATTCCGAAAGACACGAAGCCTCCCTCAAGGGAGTTGGCCAAAAAGCAACGGTTCATAAACTGTTTAAAACGGAGGAATGGAGAGCTTTGGTAAATACGGTGTGATTGACTTGCAGAAGTTTTCGCTAAATCAAAGATTTCTAAAATTATTTATTTTCAAAATAAACGGAAAATTCATTCTTTTCCATTTTAAAAGGAAAGGGTTATGAATTTCAAAAATTTAAGTTTGTTAGTTTTCGTCTCTATGATGTCTTTCGCAATCGATTGTGGAAAGGGTTCCTCAAATCCCGCGGCCGATATGAAGGAATTGGTTCAAAAGTCCAAGGAGGTCACCTGTGGTAAAACGGTAGAATGCACCAAAGAACAATTTAGCAAAATGCCGGAAGCTCAGAAAAAATTCATCCCTCCTATGCTTTTATCCAAAGAGGCTTGTCTGAAATCCATGGAAGAAAGCGCCGCGGCTCAAAGAGCGAAAAACGGTACATCGGAAGAAGATCAATGGAAGGATGCAACTCCCGAAAAGGTCGCCGCAGCAAAAGAATGTCTTGGTTTGATCGAAAAAATCACCTGTACTGAAATGATGTCACCGAACAACTCGCTCCAGAAATCGGAAGCGTGTCAGTTGTTGTCTAAATAGATTTAAGAATTCGAATCAGTTTTGATTCTGACAAAGCCCGACCGTTCACAGTCATTCTTCGGAATCTTATGGTTTGCGAATGACTGTGAACGGTCGGGTTTCTTTTTATACGTTATGCGAAGCGGGGAAAACACATTGTATCAGAAGATTTTAATGTTTAACTTTCGGTTTCGATAACTTCGGATTCTTTGAGAGAGAATTCGGCTTTTCCGAGACCGCGTTTTCTTCGGTCAAAGATCCAGTAGATATAAAGAATGATCGCGAACACGCTCTGCAAAATGAACTGAGCTAAGTGAACCGTCGTTGCGTAGAACAATCCTTCGGATGCTTTTCTTCCCATCAAGACGAAGGAAGAGGTCACCGATGCGTGAAATACCCCCGCGCCGGAAGGCGCGGAGGGAACCATGACTCCTACGGCACCGGCAAACATGATAAATACGATTCCCGCGTAGCTCATTGGAATTCCGACCAATTTGAGCAATACCCCGTAACTCAGAGCGTATCCGATCAACCATGTGAATGCGGTTAGAACCGCAGGGAGGATAAATTTTTTCAAAACTAAAAATTCACCGAGTTCGCGGATGTAGTGCGCCAACTTGTTTAAAAACCATTCTTTTTTTCCGAGCAGTCCCGCGGCCCACGCAAGAACGGATATGATTTTATCGTTTAAGAATCGAATCGCGACGAGTCCTACGAAAATTCCAACTATGATCAAAGAGGATACAATAAAAAACGAATTGCTACTTTCGTCTTTGATTCCCAAAAACATCAGAGCGCAAAGACCGGCGGAGAATATAAAAGAAAAATCCAAAACTTTTTCGATAAAGAGAGCGGTCACAAGAGTCGGATATTGCAATTCCGATTCTTTTTTACAAAAATAAAGTCGGAAAATATCCCCCCCGCGTGCGGGAAGAAACATATTGGCCCCTACGCCGATAAAGGAGGCAAAGAGCGCATAACGGAATTGAATTTGTTTTCCCATAAGAAGATGCCATCTCCAGGAAAACAAAAGAAGACCCCAAGCGCTGGAAATACAGAACGGAATCAGATAAATCGGTTCCCAACGTTCCTGGATTTGGGTAAATTCCCCGAGATCCAGTTTTGAAAATAAAAATCCGAGCGCGATAATGCTGACTACGGTTCCGAATAATATGCGTTTCAATGTGGTTTCCTTGGTCTTAGCCCGGCGGCCATTGGAGTCGGCGTTCTGCTAAAAGATGAAAATGAATATGGAAGACGGTCTGTCCTCCGTTGGTTCCCGTGTTGTTCACCACTCTATATCCCTTTTTGGAAAAGCCCAATGTTTTTGCGGTCTCTTGAATTCGAACGAGAATGTTTCCTAAAAGAGTCGCATCAGGATTGGTTGTTTCCGCAAGAGATACGATATGTTTTTTCGGAATAAATACGATATGAACCGGGGCTTGCGGAGATATATCATGAAACGCTAATATTTCTTCGTCTTCAAAAGCGATCTTTGCGGGGATTTCCTTACGGATGATTTTGCAGAATATGCAGTTTGGATCGTTCATTCATGATTCTCCATACAGAGGGCGGCGGCGCCTAAGACACCGGAAACGTTCCCTCCGCGTAAAATTTGAGTGTAAGTTCGAAAAACCGGAAAGATGATTTCTTGAATTCTTTTTGTGAGGGAATTTCCGAATAGATCCCAGGATAAAATCAATCCCCCTGTAAATACGATTCTCTCCGGATTGATCGTATGAATCAGTCCCCTGCAGAGTTGCGCGAGGGCTTCGATTCCTTCGTTTAACAAACGTACCGCGGCTGGTTCGGTCTCTCGAACCTTTTTAAAAAATTCTTCCGCGGAAGAAAGAGAGCGTCCGGTTGTTTCAAGATATCGATTTAAAAATCCGCTCGCGCTGAAGTAGGCTTCCGTACATCCTCTCTGGCCGCAACCGCAGTGGGGACCTTCCGCTAAATACGTGACGTGTCCGGTTTCCATTCCGCTTCCTTTATATCCGTTAAACAATTTACCCTGATAAATCCAGCCTCCGCCGAGTCCGGTTCCCAACGTAAGAATCAACAGATTAGAGGATCCTTTTCCGAGACCAAATCTGTATTCTCCGAGGGCGGCGAGGTTAGCGTCGTTGTTGTAGTAGACCGGGTATGAAAATTTTTTTTTTAAATGATCGACTAACGCGACTTCTTTGAGAAGAGGAAGGTTTGCGGATTGAATTAGGATTCCCCTTTCGGAATCGATGGGTCCCGGACTTCCGATTCCGATTCCGATCATCGAAGATTCCTTTATCTCTGAAACGATCTCTTCGAGTGATTTTAGAAACTGGATTTCGTTTGTATCGGTTCCGGTTGTTCTTGAGGTTTGTTTGAGAATATTTCCGTCTTTTGTGACCAGGCTGGCTTTGATACTTCCCGCTCCGATATCGATCCCGAGATAGGATTTCATTTTACCACCCGGGTAAACGCTCCCTCTCTCATTTCATAAATCGTTTTTGCGTCAAAGGCGAGATTCATATCATGAGTTACTAATAGAATCGTAAGACCTCTCATGTTGAAATCGTAAAGAAGGTTGCGTACGAGTTCGCTATTTTCGGGATCCAAATCCCCGGAGGGTTCGTCCGCGAGGAGAAGCTCGGGTTCGTTGATCAAGGATCTTGCGATCGCGGTCATCTGAATCTGTCCTCCTGAAAGTTTGGATGGATAGCTCTTTCGTATAGATTCCAGGTTTAGACTCTGGATCAGATATTCGCATTTTTCCTGATACTCTTTCGAACTAAATTTTCCTACAAGAAGAGCCGGAAGTAGAATATTCTCTTCCACATCCAAATGAGGAAGCAATTCCGAAAACTGAAAGATCAGTCCGATGTTGCGCGCCCGGAAATTTGCTAGGGTCCCGTGACTCATATCGCTTACTTTGGTGGTATCAAAGTAGATTTCTCCGGCGCTACTCGTGAGCATTCCCGTGATCATCGAAAGCAACGTGGTCTTACCGGAACCGGAGGGACCGACGATCGCGACATAGTCGGATTGATTCATATCAAAGGAAACCCCGTCTACAGCTTTTGATTTTCCGTATTCTCTCGAAAGATTGTTGATACGTAGAATCATTTTCCCCTCCGAATCGATCGATACGGATCCAAAAAGGTGAGAATCAAGGCGATGATCGCCCCGATGCCTGAGACCAAAGAAATACAAACCAGAAACGCTTTTCCAAAATCCAAGAGGCTTGAACCTTCGGAAATCCAAGGGGGGAATGCGATTCCTACTAAAACGGAAAATAAGAATCCGGCTCCGTGTAAAATCCAGAGTTCCGCGACCAAAAGACGCACGGTTCCGATTCGATTTCCACCGACCGCCATCATGATTCCGGCGTCCGCGGTCCGGAGAAGGGTTTTCGTAAGCGCCATAAATACCAATCCAGCGGAACTCAGCAATAAAACCAACTGTGGATAATTCCGGAAGAGTTCGATACTAGAAGGGTTGGAAGGGGCTTTGTCCATTCTCAGCAGGAAGAATCCGAAAATCATGAAAAAACAAAAAAACGCGGAAAAGCCGATATGAAGAATACTGTTTATAATATCGCGTTTTACGATAGAATACGCAAATCTGAGGTAAGTTATTTTTCCCATCTGGTTCTGTTTCTGCAAAATGATTTGATTTTATCCCAAGATAGGGTCATACCCGGTTTCGAATCCCAGGATTTTATCCATTTACTAACTGGAACCTGAAAGAAAAACAAAAAAATGATCTTCGTCATTCTTGTTGCTATTGGAATTATTCTGATTGTTGCGTTTGGATCCTTCCTAATCCAGACCAAGAAAGACGCATTTGAAAAAGCCCTAGCCTTGGCGGCAATGGGAAACTATGTCGACGCTCGCGCAATCATTCGGGATATTTTAGATCATTCCCCCTCCAATGTCCGAGCTCATTATGTGATCGCAAAGATTTACGCGATGGAAGGGGATATTGCCAACGAAGCCCGCCACCTCGAAAAAATCAAAAAGATTGGTGCTTATGAGAAAGGGATCAACGAGGTGGCGGTCTCCAATCGAATCGCAGACATTTATTATCAGCAGGATTTATTTGAAGAATCTCTGTTTCACTACCTCGATACCATTCATATCGATCCTGAAAATGCCGAGGCGAATGTTCGAATCGGCTTTATGGCCTTGGGTCAAAAAGAATTTATCATCGCAGATCGATTTCTCGGTAAAATTCCGAATGAAAAAATCAAAATTCCTTCCATTTTTATCGGCAAAGGTGTGGTCGCGGCAGTTTTGAGAAAAGGCAATCCAGTTGAATTTTTCGCAAAGTCCTATGAACTCGATCCCGCATCTTCGGTCGGAGGATTTTTATATGCGCTCAGTTTGGTTCGGGATGTAAAATACGAAGAAGCGATTCGGGTTGCAAACTCGGTTGTGGATTTGATTGACGACGACTACATTCGTTATACGATCTTTCAGTTTCTTACATGCTGTTTTATTTTTCAGAAGAATTTTGGCGAAGCTCTGAAACACGCGAGACTCTGCATGGAAATGGCTAGAAATAGCGGTTGGAAACAGGAAATGATCGATTCGGATGTGTATTTTTCTTTATTGGCTGTGAAGCTCGGAAAATTGGAAGAAGCTAGCGAATATCTGATCGAAGCCGAAGCGGAGCGCGTCGATGACAAACGAATTATGGAACTTGCGAACTATAAATTCCAATTAGAAACCAAAAGAGTCGATCCCACGAAGGCGGCGCAAAACGGATTTTCCTTGGATGAAGAGATCGGAAGAATATTTTCGGAACTCTTTCCGGTCGAACGATTTTACGAGCTTTCCGGACTTAAATCTTCCAAATCATTTCATATCAAAGGAATCCTTGATGATCAGGGTAATAAACTTCTCACGGATGTTTCCAAGATCGGAGTCGGAGTTTTGGATCACTATCGTCAGCTCAAGGGAGTTGAATTTAAAAATCTCTGCGTTCGAATCGTGATCGCTCTCAATTATACGGTTAGTAGAGAAGTTCCCAACAAGGAAGGTGACGGACTGAACCTTACCGGACTCAACAAAACGGATAAAGAGACCCGATCTCTTTTTAAATTTCGGAAATGGAAGGATGCAAAAATTTCGGATATTTTTTTGAGAGATACGATTGCTCAGGTAAAAGAACTTGGTGTGGATAAGGCTTTTATTTTGGGTGATGCAGAATTTACGGAAGGTGCGAAACGTTTTCTTACAGACAATCCGAGTATTTTAAATGTAATCTACGGAAAGGATTTGGAAGAATTGTTAAAGAAAGCGTTGCGTTTGGAGGCAAAAGGCGTATAATGTGCTTAGTTGCAATCCCTAACTTTGGTTTGTTCTTCTGAATTGGTGACGTAGCTCGGACCTACATTGATTTTTCGGTTTAGGGTTTTTGGGCGAATTACGGTTCGTTTTTAATTTGGAAACCAGTCTCGGTAATCTAAAGTATAGAATTGACACTCCGGTGTCGTATTGAGTCTTCGTGTAACTCGATTGTATGGCAAATCAAGGTGGAGGATATAACTGTAATTACTGTGAAAGGCGGGAACTCCCGCATTAAAAGTTTCAAAGATAGACTCACCGACCCCAGACTCTTCCAACCACAAGAGATAATTAAAAAGATAACAACGGGATACGCCATGCGCTTGCGCCAAGGCTCCGAGTAACGTCCAACTTCCGGAGCCTAAGCGAACGTTGATTCGTTTCATTTTTTTCTCTCCTGGACTGGGCTGATACAAGGTGGTTCCCGCCTTCTTTCCCAGACGTTTTGTTGCAGTCAGATATTTTCCATACGTTCGTAACATTTGTGGAATTCTTTTTGGCAACGAATGAGCTTTGCTTGAGCCAAAGCGCTGTAACGTTGCTTCCGGAATCAACAAGGTTACTGTTTCCCTTCTATCTTTATGTAGTGGAGAATGAATCTCCTGGTCTGAATTCAGCAATAAGTATCCCATACCAAAATCGGTTTCCCGAATACGCAGACAAACTGGATTCCAATTAAAAAAAATCAAAAAACTTCTTTTTTTAAAGTCGAGGCCCAAGCGGAATGAGCTTGATTCGAGATTCCAGGATAGAAATTGGATTTGAAGAAGACCTGGTTTGATAACGAAAGTTCCAGTCAGAGAACCTAAAAATCCTCAAATGCTAAAATTAGAAGAGTCGATCTAAAGGACACGAGAGTGAAAAAATGAAAACTTTGATTCGACTTCCAGACGAATTTTCAGAGACTGGACTCGTTCCCTGTTTTGAACCCGGCGCTACAATGATTCATCCTTTCTTACAGTCGTTTTTTAAAAAGGAATTAGGATTCTTATCCATGGGTCTAATTCTAACGATCCTTTGCACACCCCCCTCTCGACAGGAAACTCCTCTTTCACGCGGAAACCATAAGATTCCGGAAGTGATTACCGGAAAGATATTTCTTGCGGGGCATACCGGAGATCACACGAAAGATACTCCTGAAATTCTTTTTTTGATGAAAATTTTGATAACGGATACGATCAATCAGGACTTTTCAAAACTCCACGAAATTGTTTCTCCCAAAGACGGTTTACTTTTGGATCTCAAGGGAACCTGGTCACGGGAAGAAATTCGAAAGGAACTCAAAAAAAGCGGAAATTATTTTGCGACTTATTTTTTTGATCGAGAACTTCTGAAAAAACAAAAGAATTCTGAAAACGTCAGAACAGTACGAGATTTATTTTTACTTTCCGGAGGAATTGAAGCCGAGTTTTATTACGAAAGTTTGACCGAATGCGAGCTGAAACTTAGATTTAAAGATAACATAGAACTGGAAAAGGAGCTTCTCAATCCATACTTTAAGAAAGTGCAGGGAAAATGGTATCTTCACAGAATGTTTTAAAGAATGAGCCGGAAGGACCGTTTGTAAAAAACGAAATCCGAATGGGCAATTACGAGAATACAAATTCTTTCGAAGATCGTTTTGTATTTCTTCGATATCTGAAAACCTTTTTGGTTTTTGGAATTGTAAGCGTTGTGTTTGCGGTTCCTTATCCGACCCATGCGCAAGTTGACGTAATCCCCCTCGAATCTGCTTTCACAGCAGAAGAGGAAAAAAAGAAATCGAATTCCAATCAAACCGAAAAGACGCCGGAACAACCGAAGGATCAAACCGAAAAACAAACACAATCTCCGATCGGTTTGCAATCCGCCCCTTTTATCGGAAAAGTTATAGACTGGGATGTGGAAAGACTTACGGAATACGCGGTCTCAAACAATCCTTTGTATCTCGCGGAAAAACAAAACATGGGGATCGAAAGAGGAAAGGTGATTACCGCCTCGCTTTCTAGAAATCCCATTCTTCAATTTCAACAACAGTTTATCGGAATTCCGGGCGGGGGTTCTTCTAACCCTCAGATCCTCGGTGCCAACGGTTCGCAAGGTGGGAATACGGAGATCGCCCCTGGTCTCTATCAGGACTTGGACGTTTACGGAATCATCTCCTTGAGATCGAAGGTGGCAAAAAAATCCTTTGAAGCCGTGTTGGGAGAATTTGATAATTTCGACAGACTCTTTCGTCTTCGTCTCAGACAAAACTATTGGGCGTATTTGTTTTTAACCAATTTAGTAGATTATAATAAAGAATTTTACGAAAACTATAGCGATCTTTTGGAATTGACCAAGTTTAGAGTGGAAAAGGGAGACATTTCCCCTCTCGAATTTGAACGACTCGAACTCGAACGGATTCAGGTTGAAAAATTTTACAGAGACGCGTTGGTTCGTAGACAGATTGTGGAAAAGGAACTCCGAATTCTTTCGGGAATCAGGGAGTCCGAAGGAATTTTCGCGTTTAACACAGAAATGAAATTCAAATCTCTGGAAGATCTGGGTTTACGTCTCAAGGATTCCACTGTAGCCGCTGTCAATCGTCCGGACATTGCGGCTCTGGAAGAGAGGGTCAAAGAAAAGAAATTGAATATCGATCTCCAAAGAAGGGAAAGTCTCGGGTATCTTCAAGTCGGCGGGGAATGGAGAATCAAGGGAAACGAACACTACGCTGGTGTATTTGCTACACTTCCGATTCCTCTAAATGATAGAGGTCAGGGGAAGGTTCTTTCTGCAAAGGAAGAGCACAAAAAATTCGAATTGGCTCTCGAAGCTAAAAAAAGAGAAGTCAACGAAGAGATCGAAGCCTCCAAAAAAGAGTTGCTTGCACGAGAAGATCTTCTCGCAAAATACGAAAGAATCAATTTATTACAAAAAAACAAACAGCTGGAACAAAAATCCAGGATAGCGTATGTCCGGGGTGCATCCGATCAGGTTACCTTCCTTCAGGCAGAAAAGAATTATCTTATCGTTCTTAGGGATTACTATGAAGTATTGTATCTCTACTACAATGCAGTGGAAATTTATAAGGCTGCGATCGGAAAAAAAACAGAGAGGGATTAAGTAAATTCCATCCCGGAGATTCGTATGATCAATATCTTAAATCGTTATAAAACCGCAATCGTCCTTCTTGCAATTTTGGGAGCGGGTTATTTCGGTTATAAAAAATTCTTCTCCAAAAGAACCGAGGATAAGAAACCCGTCGTCGTCAATAAAAGTAGATTTACCGTTTCAGAAGAAATTCTAAAACGTCATCCACTTACATTAGTCGCCCTTAAAGAGGTTTCTCCGGTGGAAGAAGTTGCTCTTCCGGGAAGGATTTCCTATGATCCGGAAAGTATGGCACGCGCCGGTTCCACTGTCGAGGCGAGAATCAAAAAGGTTCTCGTGAGAGAAGGGGATCGTGTCAGTCAAGGATCTCCTCTGGCAATTTTATCCTCCGTGATGCTCGGAGAGGTCGAAGCCTCTTATGTAAAAGCAAGGGCCAGTCTTGAGGCTTTGAAATTACAAGCGGATCGTGCGAAAGAACTTTTTGATATGAAGGTTACCTCCGCGAAAGATTACGAATTTGCAAATATGCAGTATAAAACCGCACGAACGGAAGTGGAAACCACGCGGATCAAACTCGAAAACTACGGACTTACTCCTACAGAAATTTCAGGGATTGAAAGAGGTGTTTACGTCTCTTCCAACCTGGTTCTTCGGAGCCCCATTAACGGAGAAGTGACCGAAAGAAAAGCGGTACAAGGACAGCAGGTCACAAGAAACGAAGATTTATTCACGATTGCAAATCTTACCAATCTTATGGTTCTTTTGGAAGTGTATGAGAAAGATATCGGTTCCATTTCGGAAGGCGCGGATGCCATGATCTATCCTCTTGGAAACGAAAACTCCCCCGGCATCCGCGGAGAGGTTGCTTACGTCGGAACCGTATTAGATAATATCAAAAGAACCGCAAAGATCCGGATCATGGTTTCGAACCGAAATGGAAAATTAAAACCGGGACAATCCGTTACGGCAAAGGTAAAAGGTATCGTGGCCAGCACCGGTTCTGAAATCCGGCGTACGGTCCCGATCGAGGCAGTGCACGAGATCGAGGGAAAGTCGATCGTATTTTTGCAGAATGATGATGGAAGTTTTGAAGCCACAGAAGTCCTGATCGGAGATACGGTCGGGGATGAAGTGATCGTCAAGTCCGGAATCCGAGAAGGTGCGCAGGTCGTTTCCAGGGGATCTTTTATTCTCAAAAGTGAATATCTCAAACTATAACGTCGGGCTTTTTGAATACTCAAAAAGCCCTCCTTGATTTTTACTATTTTTGTGTTGACTTAGCATTTATTCACTACTAAGTTGTTTAGTATGAAAGATCTAACGGACAAACAACAGGCCGTTCTCACATTTATTACAGGAATCATCAAGGACCGTGGCTTTCCTCCTACAATCCGAGAAATCGGTGACGAGTTTGGAATTACAGCAAAAGGTGCCTATGACCATCTCAAGGCGATTGAAAAAAAAGGGTATCTTAAGACCGCCAAGAATCAATCACGAGCGATCGAGCTCATTCGCCAGAGTCCGATGGAATCTCTTCCAGTTCAGGCTACCAGCATTCCGGTTCTCGGTCGAGTTGCGGCCGGTCTTCCTATCTTTGCCGATGAAAATATAGAATCTTACATTCCTGTTCCGGATGAAATGGTGGGAGTCAACGTTCCTACATACGCGCTTCGGGTTCAGGGAGATTCGATGATCGATGCCGGGATCAACGACGGAGATATCGCAATCATCGAAAAAAGGGACATTGCGCGAAACGGCGAAATCGTAGTCGCCATGATCGAAGACGAGGCGACGTTAAAAGTATATTACAAAGAACAGGACCAAATTCGCCTCGAAGCAAGAAATTCAAAATACAAACCGATCCGCACGAAGAAAGCAATCGTGATCGGAAAGCTCATCGGGTTGTATAGAATTTACTGATTGACAGAGGAAGAAACGAGACTGAAACTCGGGTCAAAGTGTTTCAAAGAAATTTCTTCCTCTCTGTATTGATCCTCCTCGCTCTTCAGTGTGGCGCCCCCAAAAAAGAAATCACCGAGGGTGATTTAAAACGGGTTCTCGAAAGAGTCAGCATCGCCCGCATCAACGCAAACCTCAAAGCCACATCCGGGAAAACAGCCCCGGGAGACCTTACTTTTTTTCTCGAAGCTTGTTCAGTGTATCGATTGGATCCCGATAGTGTATTGAAGCAGCTCAAAGTAAAAAGCCCGGCGCTTCATGAGGTTTTGATCAAAGAATATGAAAAGTAAAGAAAGATTGATTTGGATTGGAGTCGTTTCCTTTCTCAGCTTCGCACTCATTCTTCCCACGGGAACCGTAAAAGGAATTTCTAAAGCGGGGGAATCTTATCTCCAAATTTTTCACGAAGTATTATCCTATATCCAAACGGACTATGTGGAATCCGTAGACGAAGAAAAACTCTACCAAGGGGCGATTCGAGGATTGATCGCTTCTCTCGGAGATCCGCATTCCCGGTTTATGGACAAGGACGATTTCTCGCAGCTTCAGGAAGAAACCAGAGGCAGTTTTGGCGGATTGGGGATGGAAGTTTCCTTCGCAGACGGGGCCATCGTGGTTATATCTCCGATCGAAGGCACTCCCGCGATGAAGGCGGGAATTCTCCCTCAGGATCGGATCGTAGAGATTGACGGCAAAAAAACAAACGACTTGTCTTTATCCGATTCCATCAAGCTGATGCGCGGAAAAGTCGGAACTTCCGTAAACATCAAGGTGGAAAGAAAACATCAAAAAGAACCGATGAATCTGACTCTTGTGAGAGAGATGATCAAGATCCGTTATGTGCGCTCTTCCTATCTGGAAAAAGAAAAGTTAGGATACATCAAACTCAATCAGTTTATGGGGAAGGACAGCACCCTTGCCGAGTTTAAAAAAGAATTACTTTCACTCAAGGACAAAGGCGCCGAAGGGTTGATCGTAGATCTAAGAATGAATCCCGGTGGACTCTTGGATCTTGCGATTTCGCTTTCCGACTTATTCTTAAAACCGGATTTGGATATAGTATCCGTAAGAGGAAGGGGTGGGGAATTGGTCCGAGTATTCCGTTCCACATCCGCCAATGATAAGGTGACCCATCTTCCTCTTGTCGTACTCATCAACGAAGGATCCGCGAGCGCTTCCGAAATTTTTGCGGGGGCGATCCAGGATCACGCGAGAGGAAAGATTTTAGGAACCGTATCCTTTGGAAAGGGTTCCGTACAAAATATCTATCCCCTTTCGCATAACACCGGCATTGCATTGACGATTCAGAAATACTATACTCCGAGCGGAAAGTCCATTCATGGAAAGGGAATTCAACCGGACCTCGTAGTAAAATCCGTGGAACCGACTGAAGACGATCGCTTTTATATTCGAAAGATGGCCGAAAAAAAATTGCTCGAAACGTTTCTTGTAAAAAATTCGAATTACTCGGAAGCCAATTTCCTTCTTTTTGAAAAGTTCCTGACTGAAAAGGGAATCAAACTTTCCACGGACGTGGCGCGTTTTCTCTATAAGACAAAGAGCAATCAGGACTCGAAAAACTCGATTCTAGATTTGGAATTGGATCCTCAGTTGCGAAAAGCGGTTGAAATTCTCACTATGAAAGAGGGAGAGAAAAAATCGCCAAACTAATGATCGGAATGGGAATCGAAACCAGTTGCGACGAAACTTCCATCGGAATCGTCCGCGACGGGAAAGAATTGCTTAGCCTCAGAATCTTTAGTCAAATCGATATGCACAAACCCTACGGGGGAATCGTGCCCGAGATTGCTTCTCGCGCGCATCTCGAAAAGATCAATCTTCTTCTCGAAGAAGCGATTGCAGAAGCACAGATTTCCTTCGAAGACCTTTCTTATGTGGCAGTCACTTCCTCACCTGGACTGACCGGATCTCTCATGGTCGGAGCTCAGATGGCTCGATGCATTCATATGGTTTACGGAACCCCGATCTTGCCGGTCTGTCATCTTCAGTCACACTTTGCGGTCCTCCATTTGGAGGGAGTTCCCACAGAATTCCCCGTACTCGGACTTTTGCTTTCCGGAGGAAATTCGGCCATTTATACGCTGAAAGAATTTGGTAGAATGGAACTTGTCGGAGATACGATGGACGATGCTTTGGGAGAGGCCTTTGATAAGGTAGCCGGGCTTTTGGATCTTCCGTATCCGGGCGGACCTTATATCGAAACAAAGGCGAATGAATATTCTCCTTCGATCGATGAAAAACCGATTTTGCCGCCGCTTTTACGCAATCTTCCCCAGGATCAGGTATCTTTTTCTTTTAGCGGCCTAAAAACGGCGGTGATGGTACTTTTAGAAAAACAAAAAGAAATTTCCAAAGAACAGGTTTGTTGGAATTTTCAAAACTCGGCCTTTGATCTAGTGGAGAGAAACCTAAAACGAGCGATAGCCAAAACGGGAATTCGTCGGGTTTTCGCAGCCGGAGGAGTGTTGGCCAATTCCACTCTTCAGAAACGATTGCAGTCCTGGGCGAAAATGAATTCTGTGGAACTTTTCAGTCCAAAGAAAAAAATTTATTGTACGGACAACGGTGCAATGGTCGCTACTCTCGGATACTATTTGTTCCGGAAAGGTTACAAAAGAGATATCGATTTTACAGTCAGTCCATCCAGACAGGAGATCTTTTCATGAAACTCAAACTAGGTTGGGTTCCCAATACAATCACCCTGGGAAATCTCACGATGGGGTTCAGTGCAATGTTGGTCGCTTCCGAAGCCGGATCCAAAGGCGGAAGTGAATTACAGGCTTACACACTCGCAGGCTTTTTTATCTTACTCGCGGCTCTCTGCGACGGACTCGATGGAATGGTTGCCCGCGCTCTCAATGCAACCTCCGAATTGGGAGCCGATTTGGACAGTCTCGCGGACCTCACGGCGTTTGGAATCGCCCCCGGATATCTGATGTATCAGATGGTTCTTTCGGAATACAAGATTGACGTATTTGGAAAGGAAGATCTGTTTCCGATCGGAATGTTGATCGCCGCTATTTTCCCGATCTGTGCCGCGTATCGTCTCGCAAGATTTAACGTGGCTCACGATCCGAAATCCTTCACAGGACTTCCTTCGCCCGTCGCGGGAGTAACTGTGGGATTTTTTCCGATTTTTTTAAACGCGAACTCCGCTCCTCATTGGCTTACGATTTTCGGATTTGTTTTAATCGCAGTATTGATGGTCTCCAACATACGTTATTCGAAACCGCAAGCCGCGATCCGATCCAAACTCAATCCCACGAGAGTTTTTTTATTGATCGGTGGGATCACCTTACTTCTTGTATTGGTCGGACTCAACCGATGGCCTTGGCTGATCTACGGATTGATTTTCTTTTATATCTTTTCCGGAATCATGACCTTCTTGATCCATTTGATTCAGGAATTCAGAGTCAAACTGGATTAAAAAGGAAATTGAATTTGTAGATTGATCCAAATCCCGTCGCTTTTACTTTCCTTTTTTCTGGAATGACTCACCGTAAAGGCGACATACGGGGACAAAAGTCTCAGACGAAACGAAGAACTTCGATCCGTAAAGATCAAACTCGTTTCGTCTCTCGCGGTTCTTGCCTCAAAAAGGGAATCGATCCGATTTCCTTCGTTTTGAAATAAAAACGCACCTTCCAAATTCCAAGAATCGCTCAAACGAAACGACCATTTTCCTTCGGTGATCGTGTCTCCGTTGATTCTCCATTCTTGACCGGCCTCGATCGTAAAAAATTTCCGATTCAGAGAATAATAAATTCCCCGGCCGATCGTATCTTGAGAATAATTCCGGAGAGAAAAAAGAATTCCTCCCCAGACTTCTCCGTAGAACAAAGGAGCCTTTGCTCCTACAATTTCCCAACGTTTGGAAGAAGCAGTTTGTGTCGAATGAGAAGCTTCCCGATCTCCATCTACGATCGGCCGGTTCCACGCGCGGATCCATTCCAAAGCAAAATAAGAATGAGAAACGATTCCCAAACGTGCAAGACTCGCCTTTCCGTTCAATTCCGCGCGATCCGGATCGATCGCAAAAAGATCGGTGGTTTTCCCCTTATAACCCGTAATTTTGAATTCGGAATCGAGTTTTTCGCTCCAAAAAGAAGTATAAAACGTTCCATCGATTTCTTGTTTTTCACCAACGGTTTGAATTCTGGAAACGATCTTAGGACCGGGGAGCTGAAAGTCTTTTGATTTAAAGTTTAAAGAAGCGTAATGTTTTTTCTTTTCGGGGGAATAGGCGATCTCAAGGATCCTTCTCGGAGAAAGAATGTAAAATCCTTGTCTTTGTTTCGCTTCCTGTTCCGAGTAATACGTTCCCAAAGACCAGTTCTGATAACGGAAACCCAAAAATCCCGCTCGACCGATCGCCTGTTCGATTTCGGGAAGCGCTGTATAGTATTCGTTATCTCTCAAAAAGTAAAAATTCTCCAAGGGACGAAACCGATGTCCGAAACTCGCCCTGAGATATTTCTGTTCCCATTTTCCCGAAAAAAAAGGAACCCCGCCTCTTGTTTCCAAAAAACCGCTGAAACAATTCGTCCATTCTGTTTGATTTGGTTTTGAAGAACAAGTGGAAGTTTTTAAAAACCAATTTTCCTTGGAGTCGGAACGATATCTGGATTCATACCCCTCAAAGGTAGCGCCGATTCTCGATTCCACCGCAAAGAGTTTGCCGGACGTAGTGAACAAAAAACTTACGATCAGAAAGATAAGATACAATCTCCGATTTCGATCGAATCCATAAATTGTAAATAAATTTAGTATTTTAGAATATTCTAAATATAAAATTGATATTAAAAACGAAATGCGATTGGTGAGGATCAAGATTTGGATCTCCCGTCAATCCGGTTTTTCTTTTTGAGAAGAACCCAAATCTTTGTCCGATCTTTTTCGGAAAGAGATTTGAAGAAGAAAACAAATTCTTCCTTGGTTCGAGAGCTTTCTCCGGAAATTTTAAGAGCGAATTCCAAAGGGAAGCCGATTGATAGCAGTTCTTGAATTCCGAGTTTATGATTCGGATAACGATCCAAAGGTGATCGGGGAAGTTGTAGTTTTTGGGTCTCTTTCTCGGGTGAAAAATCTCGTGATTCCATAGTGTCGCGAATCCCGATTTTTCCGCCAAACGAGGGTTCGCCGTCCGCAAGCCGACTTCCAAAAAAAGAGGAAGATATGGAATCCCAGGAAATCCCGATTCCGAACAAATAAGTGTCTTCTACACGGGCATTTCCCCAGATTCTCGAAACGCCCAGAAACAACTGGAGTTCGTTTGCAAACGGAGAATGAAAAAAGACGGACACGCTCCGCAACTCGGAGCCGGTTTTTCCCAAAAACTGAAGACCTTGTTTGTCCGGAATCGCAAACGCAATCGAAAGGACAAGAAGGTCCTTTGGTCCCCGTTCCCATCCAACAGAAACAGAAGAATGAAAATTCTCCCGAAAAAGATACGAATACCGAATTCCGGCATAACCGTTTCGAACGAGCTTACCTTCGTCTTCGAAAATTCTACGCTCTTGATAGAGAGCGCTTGCCGTCCAGAGATGTCTGTCATTTCGCTTGAAGAGTGGAAATTCGGCCCAAGCTCCATACGAGGGAGGAAGTTTTTTCTCGACTTGAGCCAAAATTCCCAAGGAAAAGGACAACTTCGTATCTTTGAAAAAAAATGCCGGGTTGAGATCGCTGTTGGCGTAGGGAGTTTTGGATTTTTCCGAAAAGAGGGAGGCTACAGTTCCGGGAAAAAGCAGAAAGGAGACAAAAAATCGGAACTTCCAAGAGTCTTTTCCGGATCGTATCAGAGAGAGTTTGGTTTTCCCCACACCAAAGACGGTTCTCGGAGTTTACAAACGGGAATGGAAAATGAGAAAAAACTCGAAAACTTTCGAAAAAAAAATCAGAACGGAGGCGTTTTGTCCGGGGGAAAGCGTAAGATATCATACAGAAACGGAAGAAAACCACAGCGGATCCTACTCAAAAGCGTTTCTTGTTTTAAAATTGAGTGATTTTAGAAAAAAGAAGCGATTTTAGTTGACATTTACTAATGTTTTGAGTAGTATATACATATCCGTTAAGTGGATTTTATTGTGGTTTTATCTGTTTATGTCGTCTAATTTAATAAGAATGGAGAGAAGACTATGATCATTCGATCTCTGCAAGAATCAGCAAATTACCAGAGAAAACGCGGTGGTCTCGCCGGAGCCGGTCCCAACTGGAGGGAACGGAGTCATGCGGGAGAGGCCAACCTCAAATCCTTCGCGGATTATCTGGAAGAAGCATTCGAAGGAGAAGTAGTTCAGAAAGGGGCCTGGTTTTCAGATTCTCTTTCCGAACTCAGTAAAAACAATCTGAAGCGGATTTGAAGTCTAGCGGAAAACTCTCAGAGAGGTTGGGTTCTTTTCCCGATCCCAGAACGCGGATTGCGTATGAAGCCGAGTCCTTAGAAGATTGGGAACTCTTGGCGGTACTTCTGGGGAGAGGGAATCGAGCTCAACCAATCGAGGATCTGAGTCGCGAGGTTTTGCATCAATGCAGAGGACTTGGTGGTCTTCTTCAAAAAAAGATTTCGGATCTCACACAAATTCCGGGTATCGGAAACGCGAAGGCGACTGCGCTCATCGCCGCCATTGAATTTGCGAGACGCCTCAAGTGGGAAGCACTGAAAGGTAGGGTTTATTCCGCAACACAACTGATCAACTTTCTCTCTACCAGTTTAATTCCTAAAAATCGGGAATGTTTTGTTTTGATCACCCTCTCCCCGGAAGGAACCGTCCTACGTGCGGAAATTGTTGCCGTTGGCGGTTTGGAGGAAGTAGGGGTTCAAACCCGAGATCTTCTCAAGATCGTTTTAAATGACGCCGCTTCTGCGGTGATCATCGCGCACAATCATCCGGAATCCAGTTCCAAACCCAGCAAAGAAGACATTTGGATTTATAAAAATTTCGGCCAACTCCTCCATTCGCTTGGAATACGGCTCTTAGACCAATGGATTTTTGGAATTGACGGGATCTATTCCTGCAAGGAAGGTAAGGTTCTCTAGGCTCAAACGAAGTGTTGAAAAATTTACCGATTCTTTGGATCTTAGTGAGAAGAGACTACGCGTTACAATTTGCGGGAAGCGCACTCGGAATCTCCTGGATGCTTGTCCAAAATCTCAGTCTTATTCTCATCTATACGATCGTTTTTCTTTTTCTCAATATAAAAGGAAATCCCGATCTTGCGTCGGATTTTATAGGATATGCGTTCAGCGGACTTTTGTTCTGGGTTCCGCTTCAGGAATACATGATTCGTGGGACCTCCATTTTGACCGAAAACCGTCAGTTGATCAAAAGATCTCCTTTGGGTCCCGAGATCTTTCTTTGGATTCCATTTGTTCAAATGCTGATTCATTTTCTCGTGACTGCGGTTCCGGTCGTTATTGTTTTGATCGCATTCGGAAAATTGAATCTACGATTGTTTCCTCTCACCATTCCGGTAATGTTCGGCGTAGGATATCTTTTGTCTTTTTTACAGGGATATTTAGCGCGAGCGAACGTGATTTTAAGGGACATCACACCTTTGATCCGATTGTTCTCTCAGTTTTTTTTCTGGTCCTTGCCGATCCTGTATCTTTCCACCGGATTTTTACATTCCATAAACGTATGGAATCCTCTCAATTTTCCGTTGGAACTATTTCGATCGGTTTTGTTAAACGATGTCGTTTCCGTATTTCATTGGAAAGAGTTTCTACCGTATCTGATTCTCTTTCCGGTGATCGGAGTCGTATGTCGTTCTAAATTTCATTCCGTAATTCTGGATCATCTTTGAGCCTAAACGTAGAAAATCTCCACAAGGTTTATACCGGATTCAGCGGTCCTTTGAAACGAATTCTAAACGTTCTGACTCTCGGCTTTTTTGGTAACGACGTTCGATACGACGCGCTCAAGGACATCAGCTTCCACGTGGAACCGGGCGAAATCGTAGGTTTGATCGGAAGAAATGGCGCCGGAAAATCCACTCTCTTAAAAATACTCACCGGGGTTTCATCCTATGCTTCCGGAAAAATCACAAAATCGGGTTCCCTGCGATCCATCTTGGAATTGGGGGTCGGATTTAATCCCGAACTTTCCGGAGAGGAAAATTTATACTACAACGGCCTTGTCTGGGGTCTGAGTCCGAATGAAATCCAATCTTCGATGGAGGAAATTTTCGAATTTTCCGGTTTAAAAGAATTTAAGAATATTCCAATTAAACAATATTCCTCCGGGATGGTGATGCGATTGGGTTTTGCACTTGCAACGTTTGCAAGACCCGATATTCTGATCGTGGACGAAGCCCTTGCCGTGGGTGACGCGAGTTTTCAACAAAAATGTCTACAACGGTTTCGTTCGTTTCAGGAGAATGGAACCCTGACCTTGATTGTGAGTCACGATCTGGAACTTTTAAAATCCGTTTGTTCCCGGGTTTTGATCCTCGAAAAAGGGAAGTTGGTTTTTGACGGGGATCCGGTGGAAGGTTTTCGAGAATACATGCAAATCATTGCGGATTCCGGAGTCGGAGAAGACACCATTCTCCCCTTACAAAAGGATTCAGCGATCGAAAGTCTCTCCTTGAGCTTGAGATACAAGGGTCAAACGAATCCTAAAATTCTTCCGGTAGGAGCCGAGATCGAAATCAAAATTGCGGCCCAGTTTAAAAAGAAAATTCCGGATCTTACGGTCGGCTTTCACATAGACGACGCGAGGGGAATCCGAGCTTTTGGAACCAATACGTATCATCTTGGAAATTCACTCAAAGAGATCAAGTTAGACGAAACCGTCTCCGCAAGTTTTGAATTGCCTCTCAATCTTTCCGCAGGTAAGTATTCTCTCGGAATTGCTCTGCACGAAGGAGACAACCACGTCGGAAACAGTTATCTCTGGAAAGACGGGGTTTTATCTTTCGAATTGGAAAGACTCGATCTGCCTAAATTCGAAGGATCCGCTTGGCTTCCCGTTA
Source organism: Leptospira sp. WS92.C1 (assembly GCF_040833975.1). NCBI lineage: Bacteria > Pseudomonadati > Spirochaetota > Leptospiria > Leptospirales > Leptospiraceae > Leptospira > Leptospira gorisiae. The sequence continues at coordinate 3,096,310 of NZ_CP162130.1, read as the reverse complement.
AAAGCAGTCTGAAAAAAGACACTAAACCCTGATTTATTTTTCTTTCTTAGTCCGGAAAGACCGGAATCCTGGTTACCAATATGAAAGTTTGCGTGATTGGAAGCGGTTATGTCGGCTTGGTTGCCGGAGCTTGTTTTGCAGAATATGGAAATCAGGTGATTTGCGTCGATAAAGACGAAACAAAGATTATAAATCTTAAAAAAGGAATCATTCCTATCTATGAACCGGGTCTTTCCGAGCTGGTCCTCAATAACTGGAAAGAAAAAAGGTTAGAATTTACGACCTCTCTCAAAGAAGGCGTAGAAAAGTCGGATATCATTTTTATTGCTGTGGGAACTCCCACTCTTCCAGACGGATCTTCCGATCTTTCCGCCGTATTCGCTGTTGCGAGAGAAATCGGAAAGTCGATCAACGGATACAAGGTAATTGTGGACAAGTCCACGGTTCCGGTCGGAACTGCGGCACAGGTCAAGGCGATCATCGCAAACGAAACCAAAGAAGAATTCGACGTGGTTTCCAATCCTGAATTCTTAAAAGAAGGCGCGGCCATAGACGACTTTATGCGTCCGGAAAGAGTCGTGATCGGATCGGATACTCAGAAAGCGAGCGACTTGATCGCACAACTCTATGCCCCTTTTGTCTTGAACGGAAATCCTATTTTGAGAATGGGTGTCGTCTCCGCCGAACTTACGAAGTATGCGTGTAATGCGTTTCTTGCGACGAAAATTTCATTCTCCAATGAGATCGCAAATCTTTGTGAAACGGTCGGCGCCAATTACGAAGACGTCCGTAAAGGAATGGGAACCGATTCTAGAATCGGAAGACAGTTTTTATATGCGGGAATCGGATACGGCGGTTCTTGTTTTCCAAAAGACGTTCGCGCTCTGATCAAAACCTCCGAAGACGAGGGCGCTCCCTTACAAATCATCCGCAAAGTAGAAGAAGTCAACGAGGCTCAAAAACTCAGACTCTATGATAAAATCGTAAAGTTCTATGGAGAATCGGGCCTGGCTGGAAAAACCTTAGCCGTTTGGGGACTTTCTTTTAAACCCGGAACGGACGATATGAGAGAGGCTCCTTCGATTCCCCTCATTCTAAAATTACATGATAAAAACGTAAAGTTACAGGTTTATGATCCGGTTTCCAAGGAAACATCCGCGGTTTACTTTCAAGGAAAAGTAGAATATTCCGAGGACGCATACTCCGCGTTGAAAGGTGCGGACGCGCTTCTTCTATTGACCGAATGGAGAGAATTCAGGGAGCCCGATTTCGGAAAGATCAAAACTCTTCTGAAGTCCAACGTGATCTTTGACGGAAGAAATCAATATTCTCCCGAGCTCATGAAAAAAGAAGGGTTTCAGTATTTTTCGATCGGCAAACCCAATGTCTGAGTTCCGACAAAAGTTTTTTAGTAAAAAATGCTTGAATGGGACTTTAAGTCCCTTTTAAAGTAGAATCAGAGAGAATCACATTCTAAAAAAGGAATGTGATTTTTTGTCCTTCAATCGGGCTTTTTTTATTCCCAGTCTTGAAATGCGGTTTGCGGATTCGGGCCTGAATAATTCCAGTGTCCCATCTTTCTTCCCGGTCTTGCTTCCGATTTCCCATAAAGATGCAGACGATACTCCGGATCGGAAAGCGCGCGATTCCAGAGGGGAGAATCGGGTTTATAATCTTCACCGAGAATGTTTTTCATCGTCACAGGATTGGATGTGATTTTTTCAGGCGCCGGAAGATTGCAAAGAGTTTTGAGCTGCAGATCAAATTGGGAAAGGCCTCCCGAATTTTGACTGAAATGTCCCGAGTTGTGCGGCCTTGGAGCGAATTCGTTGCAGAGAATTTGATCGTCCTTGATAAAAAATTCGATTCCAAAAACTCCGATGTAATCGATCGTTTCTGCTAACTTCGTTGCATAGAAGACGAGCCGATCTTGAATCTCATCCGAAAAATTTCCGGGATGAAACGTAAGATCCAAGATATGATTTTTATGAATATTCTCAGACGGACGAAAATTCAGAATTTTACCGTTTTCAAATCTAGCGAGAATGACCGAGGCTTCGGACGTAAACGAAAAAAATTCCTCAACGATATGATTGAGTTCTTTCAGAGAAGAAAGAGCGGAAATAAGCTCTTCTTTGGTTTTGCACTTAATCTGTCCTTTTCCGTCATAACCCATCGTATTCGTTTTTAAGATGCAAGGATATTGAACCTTTGAAGCAACGGTGTTTTTATCCTCTTCCGTAAAAACCGGATAAAAATTTACCGTGGGAATTCCAGCGTTACGAAACGCGTTTTTTTCCTTCCAACGGTTCTGCGCAATTCGGATACAGTTCGGAGAAGGAAAAACGTTGAGAGAGGATTTTCCGGAAAATTCTTCTATGACGGAAAGTGCAGCTTCCGGAATATTCTCAAATTCGAATGTAAGAGCGTTTATGTTTTTTAAGAATGATAAGAGCTTTTCCCGGTTCTCATATTCCGCAACGGTCTCCTTGGCGCCGACTCCGAATGCCGGAGAATTTCGCTCCGGTGAAAAGACGTGAACCTCATATCCGGAGGTAATCGCTTCCAGAGCGAACATTCTCGCGAGTTGTCCCGCTCCCATGACTCCGAGTTTGGAACCCGGAAGAAGAATTTTATTTTGGGTCACAGAAGATCCTTGTTTTTGGAAAGAGCTTCTTCTCGGATTCGATCGCGATATCGTTCCAATTTTTCGGCAAGGTCGGAATTTTGAAGCGCGAGAATTCTCACCGCGAGTAGTCCCGCGTTTTTTGCTCCCGCAGTTCCGATTGCGAGAGTTCCGACCGGAATGCCTCCGGGCATTTGTACGATGGAAAGAAGACTGTCTAAGCCGTTCAAGGATTTGCTTTGAACCGGAACTCCAAGAACGGGTAATGTGGTTAAGGAAGCCACCATTCCGGGAAGATGAGCCGCTCCGCCGGCTCCCGCTATGATCACTGAATAACCGGATTGTTTTGCTGCTTTAGAAAATTCTAACATGAGTTCGGGAGATCTATGAGCGGAAATAATTTCTTTATGAATTTCAACACCGAATTCTCTTAAAATCAGTTCTGCTTCTTTCATCGTTTCCCAATCGGAATGACTGCCCATAATGATTGCCACTTTTGCGCTCAAGATATTTTCTCCTGCTGCAGATGATCCTTTTTTAGTTTCGAGTTTGCAAGTACTAAACCGGAAGGCAGTCAACGAAGCGTTCCAGTTGAATTCCGCGAGAGGCTTTTGCTAAAACGATCGAACCTTCCGGAACGGTTTCGGTAAAAGTATGGATCAATTCTTTCAAACCCTCCTCGGTATTTTCAAAGTGTTTTGAAAATCGTGGATAGGACGTCCGTTTCAAAAATTCCTCCTGGAGAATTTGAGAATCGTTTCCAAGAGTAAAAAGACCCTTTAAGTTTTTAAAATCTGCACAGCGTTTACCGAGTTTTTTATGAAATGAAGAAGAATGTTTTCCCAGTTCTTTCATATCTCCGAGAACCGCATAAAATTCCTTTCCATCGGAAAGCTGATCCGTTACCTCTAAAGAGGATATCATGGATTCGTAATTTGCGTTGTACGTATCGTTGATGACGGAATACTTTCCTTTCTGTATGTCGAGACGTTTATTTCCGGATCGAAACGTTGCAATTCCTTCCTGGATCCATTCTTTGGGAACTCCGATTGTTTCGAGACAGGAAACGGAGACTGCGAGATTTTCCAGGAGTTTTTCACCGGGAAGATTCCATTCTATGGTTTGGCCTTTGTATTCTAAGAGAAAACCGGAGGATCTTTTTTCCAGGATGCGAAACGATTTTTCGGGTTCGCAAAGAACCAGCTTCGCTCCCTGTCTGCGCGCTTTTCTTTTTAGAACTTTTGAATGTTCCCCTGCACTAGGATAAAAAAGTTTTCCGCCTTTTGGGAGTCCTTCTACAATCTCCGCTTTGGCTTTCGCTATGTTTTTTTGACTTCCTAGATATTCGATATGAGCGGTTCCGATGGTGGTGATCACCGCATAGTCCGGTTTTGCGATCGCGGTCAAACGGGAGATTTCTCCTTTGTGATTCATTCCCAACTCACAGACCGCGATTCTGGTCCGATCCGTGATTCTAAAAATGGTAAAAGGAAGACCGATCTCGTTGTTGTAATTCTTTTCGGTTACGACTAACGCAGATTCCCCTAAATTTTTCAGACAATTTCCTAAGAGTTCCTTGGTCGTGGTTTTGCCGCTGGAGCCGGTGACTCCTATGACGATCGGATTGTAGCGTGAACGGTGAAAGGCTGCGAGACTTCCGAGAGCGACTAACGTGTCTTTCACGGGGATCGCTTTGGATTCTTCCTCTTGAGAAAACGTTTTCCGGATCGGATGATCTGTTTCGACCAGGAAATACGAAGCTCCTTTGGAAAGCGCGTCCCGGATAAATTCATGTCCGTCCCGATTGCCCCGGAGCGGAACAAAAAGGGAATTCGACTCCGCTTCGCTCGAAGCGGTAGTAATGCTGGAGATTAAGGATTCGTTTTGAGTCCAGATTCCCGAATCGGATCCTAAGACGTTTCGGATTGTTTCCGGATCGTATAAGAAGGTGGCCTTCATGAGTCCAGGCTGTAGATGGAGAAGGATTTGAAAATTCTAAAATTCCTGTTTGCGGTTTATCGGGAGGAAGACAGACTGTTCGTTAAGCCATGAACCTCGTCTACCCATTGTCCCGTGCCAGGCTGATTCTGGCGATTGATAGCGGAGCCGCTCTGGTTGCCGGTCTCTTGATTCTTACGATCCCTCTTCCGCTTGCGGATTGGTACGGTCTTCCGAACGATTCCTTGACCCTCATTGGAATTGTAAATCTAGCGTATGGAGCCTTTTCGGGTTCTTTGGTAGGAACCGTTATCCTCGGCAAGTTGCCGAAACGGTTCTGGATCGATCTATTGATCAACGGGAATCTTTTCTGGTCTGTTGTCTGCATCGGCATTCTAACGATGAACTGGTCCTCCTTGAATTTACTGGGAATCGTTCTCATCGCTTTCGAGGGAGTTTTTGTCGCGGTTTTGGCGGTATTCGAGTTCCGCGTGGTTCGCCCGGCAACGATCTGAGCGAAGAGCTCGAAAGATTCTATCGTTGGTTGACAACGGAAGAATGTACGAATGTCGTAGATTTCTAGTAACACCCGATTTCCGAATCAGCCGGTTTAACTTGAATAAAGTCGATTCTTAGAAATATAGTCTAAGATTGCTTTCGGAATCCGTATGGGAAGAATGGACTTGGCAAACGAGTCTCTCAATTCGGTGGAGCTGACGGGAACGAGCCGGTTTTTCAAAAATTGAAAGCTGAGAAAATGCTTGTTTAGATTTTCATTGAGAGGGATTTGTTCGGAGTATCTTCTAAAAACGTAAACTTTTAAAACCGATTGTAAAATTTCCTCCCAATCATTCCAGTGATGAAACGTGGAATAATTGTCCTCTCCGATCAAAAGTAAAAATTCCCGATCCGGAAAAGATCTTTTCAATTCTCGAAGTGTATCCACCGTATAACTGGGGCCTTTTTTTTGGAGTTCTATGTCGAGTATTTGAATCGGATTTTGGAATTCCTGAATAAACAGATTCAACATTTCTAATACATTTTCGGATGAGGAGATTTTCTCTCCCTTGAGCGGATTTTGACGATTGGGGATGAGAAAAACTTCCTTACATTCCGGAAATTCTTCAAAAAAGGATTTTAGAATTCCAGTATGACCGGAATGGGGAGGATCAAAACTGCCTCCGAAAACTCCGGTGAGGATTTTTTTTTCCTCGGACATTCTTAACCTCGGATTTGTCCGTTCCCGATCATATACGTAGTCATAGTGGTAAGGTGAACCAAACCCATCGGACCTCGGACGTGAAGTTTTCCGGTGGAGATCCCCACTTCAGCGCCCAAGCCGAATTCTCCGCCGTCATGAAAGCGGGTGGAACAATTGACAAACAAAGCCGCCGAATCGAGAGAGCTCGTAAAAATCCGGGCGGTGGAAATATCCTCGGTAACGATCGCTTCCGTATGTCCAGAAGAAGTCTTTTCAATGAAAGCTAACGCGTCTTCCAAAGAAGAAACCGTTTTTACGGAAAGCCTTAAATCTAAAAATTCTTCCAGATAATCCTCTTCCTTTACAGGTTTTCCTTTTGGATAAAGAGAAAGGGATGGAGGATCGAGTAGTAGTTCGACCCCTTCTTTTGCGAGTGCTTCCAAAAGTTCTTTGCGAAACGGATAACCTGTATGAAGAATTAAATTCTCCGTTGCGTTGCAAACTCCGGGTCTCTGCACCTTGGAGTTGATCACGATCGGAATGACTTTTTCCGGATCCGCATCCTGATCGATAAACAGATTACAAACGCCTTTATCGTGTTTTACGACCGGAATTTTAGAATGTTCGCCAACAAACCTGATCAGAGCCTCTCCGCCTCTCGGAACCACGATATCGATCGCGGAAGTCTGCTGGAAGAACGGAAGCATAAAGGATCTGTCCGTCTTATCCACAAATGTGATGACGGCCGGATCGATATTTCTCTTTTGCAAAACTTCATGAAACAACTTTACTAAAACGGAATTGGAGTAAAACGCTTCGCTCCCACCTCGCAGAATACATGCGTTTCCGGATTTAAAGGACAAAGCGCCCACGTCGACGGTAACGTTGGGACGGGATTCGTAAATCACCATGACGACGCCGAGGGGAACTCTTCGAGTTGTCAGCTCCAATCCGTTCGGAAGTGTCAAACCTCTAACAACTTCGCCTACCGGATCGGGTAACGCGACGATTTCACGAAGCGCGAAAGACATCGCCGCAATTCGTTTATCATTTAAAAGAAGACGGTCCATAAGAGCGGAAGAAAGTTTTTTTTCTTTTCCTTCTTTTAGATCCAATTCGTTTGCGGAAAGAATTTCCGATTTCCGTTTTTCTAACGTATTTGCGAGATCCAAAAGGATCTGATTTTTCAAAGAAGACGGAAGAGATTTGAGAGTTCTTGAGGCCTTTTTGGCTTTCGAACAGAGACCTTCTACATATTCAATTTCTTTCATAAATGATTTCCTCCGTTTCCGTTCTTATTTTTACGGATGATTTCTTTTACGTCTTCTTCCGAGAAAATGCGATTTCCGGAAGGTGCGATCAAGGTTCCCACCGAATTGTGATCCAAGAATTCTCGAATCACGTGCATTTTATTTCCGTTCAAGATCGCAGTGGGAACTCCGGCTTCCGAAAGCAGGGCTGCCGATTTCAATTTGGTAAACATTCCGCCGGTTCCGGGGCCGCTCGGGCCGCCTGCGAGATCCAGATCTTCCTTTCCGATTTTTTTTAAGAATGGAACCGTCTCGCCGTCTTTTAAAAAACCGTCCACTCCAGTGAGAATGATCAAAAGATCCGCTTCCACGATCAGACTCACCAGCGCGGAAAGCATATCGTTGTCTCCGAACTTGACTTCTTCCGTAGCGACGGAATCGTTTTCATTGACTACGGGTAGGATTCCCCATTTTAAAAGCTGAGTGAATGTGTTTTTGAGATTCTTATATCCTTCCTTAGACTCGAGATCCAACACGCCGAAAAGAATTTGAGCGATGCTTAAGTTGACCTTTGAAAAAAAACTATCGTAGAGATTGACGAGTCGGTTTTGACCCATCGCCGCGAGAGCCTGTTTTTCGGAAAGCGAATCTCCCGCAGAAATGGAAGAGGGAAGTTCGTTTAACAAAAGTCTTCCACGAGCGATCGCGCCCGAAGAAACCAGGATTACTTTTTTACCGAGGTCTCTGAGATATCGGATATCGCTGACAAGTTGGAAGAGAAAGTCGTTCACTTCCGATGCCGGTCCTGAAAGTCTCGCAGATCCGACCTTGATTACGATCTTTTCCGCAGAACGAATTTTGTCCGAAAGTGCATGGCGTTCCATATTCAATTACTCTAATTCTGTATTTTCCGAAGAGGAAAGAATCTGTTTGGATTCTTTGGGGTTGAGGACTTTTTCGATCTCTTCTTTGAAAAAGGTCTCGTCCATAGTTGTTAATAGTTCCTCTAAATTGGTTTCTTGATCGGCGGAAATCGCGACGACTTTTCCCAGATGAGAAACCTTGGAGATCAGATCTTTTGTAAATTCGGGATCGTCCCAAATGTCGATCTTGTTGAGCACGATGAGATAAGGACGATTGAGAAGTTCCGGATTGTAAGTGGAAAGTTCGTTCCGAAGCATCTTGAGATCTTCCTCGATATCCAAAGAAGTCGAATCAAAAAGATAGAGAATTCCTCTGACACGTTCGATATGACGTAAAAAGGAAAGGCCTAGACCGATTCCCATACTCGCGCCTTCGATAATTCCCGGAATATCCGCGATTGTAAAACGAAAGATATCGCCTCTTCGTTTAACGACCCCGAGGTTCGGTGAAAGAGTTGTAAACGCATAACCCGCGATCTTGGGATGCGCGTCCGTGATCTTTGAGATCAGAGTCGACTTGCCTGCGTTGGGGAGCCCTACGATTCCCACATCCGCTAAAAGTTTGAGAGAAAGACGAAGAAATTTATATTCTCCGTCTTCGCCCGGTTGTGCAAAACGAGGGGTTTGATTTGTCGAAGATTTGAAATGTGTATTGCCTTTGCCGCCGCGGCCTCCGCGAACCACAACGTATTCCTGAGTATCGGAAACAAAGTCAAAGAGAAGGTCGCCCGTTTCTTCGTCATAGATTTGAGTTCCGAGAGGTACAAAAAGAGTGAGGTCCTCTCCCTTTTTGCCGGAACAGTTGTCTCCGACTCCGGGAAAGCCTGCTTCCGCTTTGAACTTTCGTTTGGAAAGATATTTGTCCAGGGTAT